>CAZMVL010000005.1:44510-83089 GCA_964569335.1 uncultured Paraperlucidibaca sp. | reverse complement strand
GCCGGACAACATCACCACCGATCACCTGTCGCCTTCCAATGCCATCATGATGAATTCGGCAGCCGGTGAATACCTGCACAAAATGGGTCTGCCTGAAGAGGACTTCAACTCCTATGCCACCCACCGTGGTGATCACTTGACGACCCAGCGTGCCACCTTCGCCAACCCGAAGCTGTTTAACGAAATGGTACGCAACCCGGATGGTTCCGTGAAGCAAGGTTCGCTGGCGCGTATTGAGCCAGAAGGCAAAGTGACACGCATGTGGGAAGCGATTGAAACCTATATGGAACGCAAACAGCCGCTGATCATTGTAGCGGGTGCAGATTATGGCCAGGGCTCATCACGCGACTGGGCGGCCAAAGGCGTACGTCTGGCCGGTGTCGAAGCGATTGTGGCCGAAGGTTTTGAGCGTATTCACCGCACCAACCTGATCGGCATGGGTGTATTGCCACTGGAATTCAAGCCCGGCACCACTCGCCTGACGCTGAATCTGGATGGTACAGAAACCTATGACGTGGTTGGTGAACGTACACCACGTGCCGATCTGACACTGGTGATCAACCGTGCCAATGGCGAGCGTGTCGAAGTGCCGGTGACCTGCCGTCTGGACTCTGACGAAGAAGTCTCCGTTTACGAGGCCGGTGGTGTCTTGCAGCGTTTTGCCAAGGACTTCCTGGAGGCAACCACGGCATGAGTCAGCAAATAAAAGTGCCTGCCACTTACATCCGTGGCGGCACCAGCAAGGGCGTGTTTTTCCGTCGTCAGGATCTGCCGACAGCCTGCCAGCAGGCTGGCTCTGCCCGTGACGCGCTGTTGCTGCGCGTCATCGGCAGCCCCGATCCTTATGGCAAACAGATTGATGGCATGGGTGGCGCAACATCATCCACCTCAAAAACCGTCATTCTGGACAAGAGCAGCAAGCCGGATCACGACGTTGATTATCTGTTTGGCCAGGTCTCCATCGACAGAGCCTTCGTTGACTGGAGTGGCAACTGCGGCAACCTGACCGCTGCTGTCGGCGCTTTTGCCATCAGTGGTGGTCTGGTGGATGCCGAGCGCGTTCCGGCCAATGGCATCTGCACGGTACGCATCTGGCAGGTCAATATCGGCAAGACCATTATTGCGCATGTGCCCATCACCGATGGTGAGGTCCAGGAAACTGGCGACTTTGAACTGGATGGTGTGACCTTCCCTGCTGCTGAGGTACAGATCGAATTTCTGGACCCGGCCGATGACGGCGAAGACGGTGGTGCCATGTTCCCTACTGGCAATGTGGTCGATGATCTCGATGTACCCGGTGTTGGCACCTTGAAAGCCACGCTGATCAATGCCGGCATTCCCACCATTTTTGTCAATGCAGCGGACATCGGTTACACCGGCACCGAATTGCAGGAAGCCATTAATGGTGATGCCACTGCCCTGACCATGTTCGAGACTATCCGTGCTCACGGTGCAGTCCGCATGGGATTGATCAAGGACATCAGCGAAGCAGCCGGACGCCAGCACACCCCCAAGGTAGCCTTTGTGGCACCGGCCAAGGACTATGTGTCATCCAGTGGCAAAGCCGTTGCCGCCAGCGACATCGACCTGCTGGTACGCGCCTTGTCCATGGGCAAGCTGCATCACGCCATGATGGGTACAGCAGCTGTTGCCATTGGCACCGCTGCCGCCATTCCTGGCACACTGGTCAATCTGGCCGCTGGTGGCAGCGCCCGTGAAGCGGTTCGCTTTGGCCATCCATCCGGCACTTTGCGCGTCGGTGCAGCCGCCAGCCAGGTCAACGGCCAGTGGAGCGTGACCAAGGCCATTATGAGCCGCAGCGCACGGGTATTGATGGAAGGTTTTGTACGTGTCCCTGCTGGCACTTTTTAACAAATTATTTTTGAGGAATGACGTATGTCGACTCGTAAAACCCTGAAAGCCCTGGCTGAAGCACGTCGCGGCCTGATTGTGCCAGGCGCGTTCAACGCCCTGTCTGCTCGTGTCGTCGAAGACCTGGGCTTTGAAGCCATTTATGTCACTGGCGCTGGTGTCACCAATATGTGGTACGGCATGCCTGACCAGGGCTTTATGGGCCTGGCCGAAATTGCTGACCATACCGCCCGTATCCGTGATGCCGTCAGCCTGCCGCTGATTGTGGATGCCGATACCGGCTTCGGTAACGCCATGAACGTATATCACTCCGTACGCACACTGGAGCGTGCCGGTGCCGACTGCATCCAGCTGGAAGACCAGGTAGCGCCCAAGCGCTGCGGCCACTTCAATGGCAAAGACGTTATCAGCACCGCCGAAGCCGTCAGCAAGATCAAGGCAGCCGTTGATGCCCGCCGTGACAGCGATCTGATGATCATGGCCCGTACCGACGCCTGTGCCACACTCGGTTTTGAAGCCGCTGTTGAGCGCGCCCAGCTGTTTGCCGAAGCCGGTGCCGACATCCTGTTTGTTGAAGCTGTTACCACAGCCGACGAAATCCGTGCCCTGCCGCAGCGTATTGGCAAACCTCAGCTGATGAATATGGTCATCGGTGGCAAAACCCCCATTTTCAATGCCGAAGAGCTGGGTGACTTGGGCTATGGCATCGTGTTGTATGCCAACGCCGGTCTGCAAGGCGCGCTGGCCGGTATGCAGAAGGTGCTGACGGTATTGCGTGATCAGAAGCAGGTATTGGAAGATCCGAATCTGGTGGCCCCCTTTGCCGAGCGTCAGCGTCTGGTCGACAAGCCATTCTGGGACTCTTTGGAAAAGCGTTACACCTAAGCCATATCATGAGCCCAGTATTTAGCATCCCTCGCCGCGTGCGTGAAAAACTGCCACTGCGCGCCATGCGCAATCTCTCGGATCGTTTGCTGCACGCAGACGATCTGAGTCTGGCAGAACAAACGCCCTATACGGTCATTGCCGAAGACGACATCGTCAGGCTGCGCTATTACCCACCTGCCGCCGGTCAACAGGCCGATAAACAGCCCGTGGTTATCGTGCCGCCACTGGCCGTCAACATGCTGATCTACGATCTGTTTCCAGAACGTAGCCTGGTCGCTTATCTGCGTGATCAAGGTCACCCCCTGTATCTGATTGACTGGGGTCGTCCCTCTCGTGCACAGGCTCACTATCGTTTCAGCACTTATCTGACTCGATTCATGCCAGCGCTGTTGAGCAAAGTACGAGCACATAGCGGCCAGCAGCGTTTGTCATTGCATGGCTGGAGCCTGGGCGGCGTACTCAGCTACTGCTACACCGCCCTGGGCGATCCTGATATCGACAAACTGGTTTTACTGGGCCCACCCTGTGACTATCACGCTGGCCAGGGTGGCGCACAAAATCGTCTGTTGGCACGTCAGGTCAGACGCATTGAAAAGCTGACTGGCCGCAGGGTACATAACAGCCGTCGTGAATACTGGCATATACCCGGCTGGGCCAATGCACTGGGCTTCAAGCTGATGAGCCCCGGTGGCACAGTACGTGGTTATCAGGAGCTGCTGCAAAATCTGGATGATCGTGACTATGTCGCCGCTCACGCCACCAACGCCGCTTTTCTGGATGACATGGTGGCCTATCCCGGCGGCTTGATGCAGGACATTGTGCGCTTTCTGGTGACTGACAATGTGCTGGCACAAGGTCGCCTGCCCATTCGACATTGCGATGCCAGACTCGACGCCATTACGGCTCGTGTACTGATTGTAGTTGGCGACAAGGATCCGATTATTACCCCGGCAGCCAGCAAACGGCTGATCGAACTAATGCCACAGGCAGACTCTCAGCTGGTGGAAGTACCGGGTGGGCACATGAGTATTGTCAGTGGCAGCGCTGCACCCAAGGCAATCTGGCCCGTAGTTGGTGCGTTTTTAGCGAGGTAAATTGACGTCATTGTCTGGCGGCGCCCCGCTTTCGCATTTCTTGCAATCCAGCTGAGTGCCCAGCTTTTCAACCCGCCCTGACTCAGAAATGACCCACGGTCTGAGGATCCAGGGCGGATTGTGCCTGACGTGCTGATTATGACCACAAGCCAGCTTGGCCACCCAGTGACTCTCTTCATCCTGATGAAAACCGATGATGGACTGCTTCATATGCTACGTCTCAATCACCCTTGAATTCAGCCGTTGTCCGATTTTTGAAAGCCTCAACACCTCGCTTGGCATCCTTGCTCAAAAACAAACGCAGAATTTGCCAATTGAGCTTGCCCAGCGCAGTCGCTGTCCCTTTTTCCTGAGCAAGGCGTGTTGAACGTAGCACTGCCGCCACACCAAGCGGAGCCTGTGCCGCAATCTTCTCGGCAAGCTCAATGGCGCGAGTCAGCTCTTCACCGGCTGACACCACTTCCTGTACCAGACCAATTCGCTGCGCTTCATGCGCATCAAACCAGTCTCCTGTCAGCATATAGCGATACGCATTATTGGTACCCACGGCCAAAGGCCAGCGCACCGTACCGCCCCCAAATGGAAACAGGCCACGACTTACTTCATATTGACTAAACGTGGCATTGTCAGCCGCAACCGTTATCTGATTACACAGCAACAATTCAATGCCCAGCGTAAAACAACGGCCATTGATCGCAGTCACCAGTGGTTTGCTACAGGGCGGTGTACTCACACCCCACGGATCAACCATACCGCGCGGAATAAATGGCTGAAAAATCACCTTAGGGATATGTTTGGCAATCGCGGGCATGTCCAGCCCTGCCGTGAAATCACTACCGGCAGCCCATAACACACCACAGCGCAGCGTTTTATCCTTGTCCAACAAGGTATAAGCCGCCGCCAGCTCCCGAATCATCTCTGGGGTAAAAGCATTCAATTTTTCCGCACGATCAAGACCAATGAGTAACACATGGCCGCGACGCTCTACTGAAATCAGTTTGGACATAACGTACTCCGTCTTGCATCAACGCAAAATCATGCAGGTAGCCGTAGCAAAGGCATACAACACACCATTTTCATCACGAATACTACCTTCAGAAATCACTAACCGACTGCTGGCATTAATGACTTTCCCTTCCGCCCGCAAGGTCTTGTGAAATGGAATGGCCTTGCACATTTTCACATTGAGCTCGATGGTGCCATAACTCTCTCCGGCAGCCAGCACGGTATGCGAAGCACAACCAGTCACTGAATCCAGTACCGTGGCAGCAAAGCCACCATGTACACCTCCCAGTGGGTTGCTGTGTGTTTCATTGGCAGTACAGCTGAAAACCACCCGACCCGCTTCGACAGCCTCAGGCTGCATCGGCATGACTTTGGCAATACCTGGTGGCGGCACCAGCCCTTGGGCAAATGCCTGCATTATTTCCAGGCCGGTCATCGTCTTGATATTCATTGGTGGACTCCATCATCAAACTGTAAAGTGCCACCAATTTAAGTTCCAAAAAAGAACTTGTCAATCGCAAAGAGTGATGCAAGAGTTACCTAAGGCCACATGAACTTGACTTTATTTGAATCTTTTTTAAGAACCTATATAAAATACCTGATACATCACCAGTCTCTCACCGGAGCAGTCACGCTATGAAATGGGATGACATTGGCAACCTGAACTGTTCGATTGCGCGCTCGCTGGCATTGATTGGCGATCGCTGGACTTTGCTGATCATACGCAATGCCTTTCTGGGCACTCGCCGTTTTGATGATTTCCAGACTCAACTGGGCGTTACCCGGCATGTGCTGGCAGAGCGCTTAAAACGTCTGGTTGAAGCGGATATTTTGAACAAAACAGCCTATCAGCCCAATCGATATGAATACCGCCTGAGCAAAAAAGGTCGCGCACTCTACCCTGTGTTACTGACACTGACAGTCTGGGGAGATGCATGGCTGGATGAAGGTGCCGGCCCTCCTATCATTTATCACCACAAGCACTGTGATAAACCCATGACACCGACCATAGTCTGCTCGGAATGTAGCGAGGTGGTTCACCCGCAAGATGTTATCCCCATGATTGGCCCCGGCTTTCTGGCACCCAATGACGGTGCACTCGCAAAATCCGGAAAAAATTAGCCAATATAAACATCACCTTCCGGATATCGAACCCGCTGCAATTTGGGCTTGGCCAACAGGAACACCAGGGTCAGCGGCCCGATACGGCCAATAAACATGCATACCATCAGCATCCAGCGCCCTGGCTCGGACACATATTCGGTAATACCCATCGACAAGCCCACCGCCCCTAACGCCGACATGGTTTCAAAAAACAGAGGCAGAAAGCCTAAGTGACCGTCGGTAATACTGAGCAGGAACAAGGCAGTCAACACCAGCATCATGGCAATAAACGCCATGGCCAATGAACGCAGAATGGTACTCGGTGGAATGCGGCGGCCAAAGGCGATTGGCGCATCACGTCCTCGCAGAAAAGCGCGTGTCGACAGCACCAGCACCATAAAGGTGGTCACCTTGATTCCACTGGCCGCCGAATTGGTACCACCGCCAATAAACATCAGCACAATCATCAGGATCGATACGGTAATGGTAATGCTGCCCATATCAATCATGGTCAGACCGGCCGAGCGTGGCGTGATGGCGTGGTAGGCAGCAATCCAGAGCTTTTCCTGAGCACTGTATATCCCTAATGTGCTGGGGTTGTACCACTCAAATAAAACGATAATTAAAAATGAAAACAGCAATAAACCAGCAGAACCAGACAGCATCAGCTTGGTATGCAAACTGAGTTGTGACCATGAACGAAAGGAACGTAATTCGGCCAACACCGTAAAGCCCAGACCACCCGCGATGATCAACCCGCCCATGACGACCACAATGGGCCATTCTCCTGCCCAGCGAGCAATCGAGTTGCTATACAGTGACAAGCCACCGCCATTAAAAGCAGAGATAGAAAAAAAGATGCTCTGATAAAATCCCTGACGCAATCCCAGCTCAGGCACCAGATATAAAAACAGTAATAAAGCGCCGATGCCTTCAATCATAAACACCAGCAACACAATGCGCTTGACCAGCCAGCCCAGATCACTGACCCGGGTATAATTCATGGCTTCCCGAACCAGACGCTGCTCACCAATACCCAGCTGATGCCCCAGCACCATTAACACCAAGGCCGCAAAGGTCATGATGCCAATACCACCCGCCTGCATTTGCAACATCAAAATAATTTGACCAAACAGGGTCATGCGCGAACCGACATCCACCACACTCAGACCGGTCACCGTCGAGGCACTGGTGGACATGAAAAATGCCTCAGTCCAGGTAATCGGCATGGTCGTTGCCCATGGCGTCTTGAGCAGAATCGCGCCCAGCACAATCAGCGCCAAAAAGCTCAACGCAATCAGACTGGAAGGATTAATCCCACGTCGCTGCTGATCCTTGTCGTTTAACGACCGGGGCAAAAAGCGCCAATGTCTCACAGCACTTTCTTCGCAAATTTCAATAAGTTATCCAGTAAACCGCAGAGCACGATCTGGTCATCCTCTTGCAGCAGCAAGCCACGATAAGGCGGTGGCAACAAACGACTGCCACGCTTCACCGCCATCAAGGTCACCTCGGCCAGCTCAAGCTCGGTGTCATAATGCGTTTTTTTGGCAATCTCGGCATTCACCTTGATTTCCACCACAAACCAGCCATGCCCCAACGCAATGTAATCCAACATTTGCGGATGCGTCAGGTTCTGTGCCACCCGCACCCCGATTTCATTTTCCGGATGGATAATGCGGTCAGCCTGCATACGCTGCAAAATCATGTGGTGTGCATCACTCAGCGCCTTCACCCAGACCTGCTTGCAGCCCGCACTTTTCAATGCCAGCGTGGTCAGAATACTGGCCTCAATATTCTCGCCAATCGCTACTACCACCGCGTCGTACTTGTTCAGACCCAACTCATCAATCACCCGCTCATCGGTACCGTCAGCCACCAGTGCCTGAGTCAGCTTGTCAGCAAACTTGTCGACATAACGAGGATCCAGATCAATACCGATCACTTCGTGCTGCAAACGAACCAGCTCAACGGCTACCGTCCCGCCAAAATTACCCAAGCCAATGACGGCAAATTTCTGCTTCACGGCTTATCTCCCGCCAATGACTGATTTTTATGCTTGCTTGCCCAACGCTCGGCCGCAGCCACACCACGTTGCTCATTAACCGGAGTAACCAGCACCATCGCTGTTATGAACAACAATAGACAAAACAAAATGGCATTTTCCAGGCCAAATACACTTTGCAAAAGACCAAGGCCCACAATGCCAAATACCGCGGCCAGCTTGGCCGATGTACCCCATAAACCAAAGAATTCGGCTGACTTGTCCGCAGGCGTCAATATACCCACCAAGGCACGCCCTGCCGATTGTGCCGACCCCAGGCTTAATCCTGCTATGCAGCCGGCCACCAAAAATACGTGCTGTGCCTGCCATTGACCACCAAAAAGCATATTGGCCAAATTGGTCACATCCGGCGTCAGCCAGATCGCCAGAATGGCCAGCACCCACAAACCCTGTGACAACTGATAGGTCAGTTTGGCACCAATCTGACTTTGTATGATACCGAAACCAATGGCGCCAACAGCCGCGGTAATTTGCACGATGATGAACATATAGGTACGCACACTGTCATCCCACTGAATGACTTGCGCACCATAGATAAAGGCAAAACTGACAATGACGGCAATGCCTGCCATCGAGAAAAAAACCGAAATAAGCAACTGACGCAGATCACGGAACTGCCGCACATCAACCCAGGTGTCACGCATGCGTTGCCAGCCCATTTGCAACGCTGATGTACCTGCCGGCAGCGTACTGGCCACGCCACGCTCCTTTAACCAGATAAAGGTAGGAATACAGGCAATGGTAATAAACACCGCAGAAAACGGGCCAACCCAGCGAACGGTGTCGTAATTCTCGGCACTGGCCTCACCCAGAAAGACCAGCGTAAACGCCGTGGCCACCAGACCGCCGATATAACCCAAACCCCAACCAAAACCGGAGATCCAGCCCATCGCCTTGCGTGGCCCCAGACCGGGCAAGAAGCTGGCGATAATGCCTTCACCCAGAGCAAAGGCAAAGTTGCTGACAATAATGAGCAGCATGGCAAGGAAAATCCAACCCGGCTCCACGAAATACAACAGCCCCGTACCAACCACCATCATGGCCGTGGTCAGGAACAAATAGCGTTTGCGCTGTGCGGCATGATCCATCACTGCACCAAACAAGGGATTGACCAGAGCCACCGCCAGTGCACTGACCCCCAGCGCGATGCTCCACAACAAATTGCCCAATCGATAATCCGGTGCATCACCTACAATCACACGCGTAAACAGGTCACCAAAAACAACCGTTACTATCAACAGTGTGTAAGCCTGATTGGCAAAGTCATACATGGCCCAGCCGAAAATTTCACGTTTCGGCGCTAGTGCTGTATCAGACATTCAACCCCCTGGGGTTTTAAGATAAGGTGTCTCAACGATTAAACCACGCAAGGATAGTTATGAAGCAGGGATCCTCGGTACTTTTTTTATCGCTCGCCATAGCCGCTCTTAGTGGCTGCACAACAGCAGCCGTCGCTGACCCGATCATTCAGCACGACCCGCGTCATGCCGAACTCCAGCAATGTCTGGCCACTCTGCGTTCGGACGCGCTACAGGCGCGCATCAGCAGCGATACCTGGCGTCAACATACCCAGCACATTGTTGGCGACTATAGCGTACTGGAACGACTAAACCATCAGCCCGAATTCAAAACACCGTTGTGGGATTATATGGCGGGTCTGGTCGACGATGAACGGGTTGATGTGGCCAGGCAGCAATTAAGTCAGCACGCCGACCTGCTGGCGCGTATTGAACAAGCCTATGGTGTGCCCAAGGAAATCATTGTGTCGGTATGGGGCGTGGAAAGTAATTTTGGTCGCAATATGGGACGTACCGAGATCGTGCCCTCGCTGGCCACACTGAGCTGCTTCGGACGTCGCCAGCCTTTTTTCCGGGGTGAGCTGTTTGCCACCTTGCGCATCCTGCAAGCCGGTCATATTCCGGCTGAACGTTTCAAAGGCTCATGGGCTGGTGCCTTTGGTCAAACCCAATTCATGCCCAGCACCTTTGAACGCCTGGCGGTTGATTTTGATGGTGATGGCCGCCGAGACCTGATTGACTCAACGGCAGATGCGCTCGCTTCCACCGCCAACTTCCTGAAGCGCGGTGGCTGGCGCACAGGCCAACCCTGGGGCATCGAAGCACGCATACCCGGCACACTGAATATCAGTAATGAAGGCCGACGCACCAAACGCTCATTGGCCGAATGGCATGATCGTGGTGTGCGCAGCGCAGATGGTCGCACGCTGACTCAGGCTTTGGGACTAGCTGCTGACACTCCCGCCGGTCTGGTTACTCCGACAGGAAAAGATGGCCCCGTATTCATTACCCTGCGAAATTTTGATGCGCTATATGGTTATAACGCCGCAGAAAGCTATGCACTGGCGCTGGCGCATCTGGCGGACCGCATGCAAGATGCAGGAGGATTTATCACACCCTGGCCGACAGATGACCCGCCGCTGTCACGCCAGCAGCGTCGCGAACTGCAAACCTTGCTGCTGGCACGTGGGCATGCCATCGGTGAAGTGGATGGCATTCTGGGCAGCCTGAGCCGTGCGGCCATTACTCAGGAGCAGATACGCCTGGGGCACGAGGCCACAGGCCGTGGCGGGATGAAACTGTTTAACGCATTACACGCAGAGAGCAGCCGTTAAGGCTGCTCAGTGTGGGTGCTGGGCTTGTCTTCATAACTGATGCGAATACCGCCCACTCTGGGCGCCAGCACATTGTAGATTTTGCACAGGACAAAACTCAGCACATAAATCACGGCAAAATACATGAACGGCCCCATCAGCATTTTCAGCCAGGGCGCACTGGCACCAAACTGATTTCCGCTTAAGCCAATGGCCGTGACCGCCAGAGAAACCAACGTCAGCACAAACACCAGAACAAACATCACCAAGGCTGAAATCAGAGCTGTCTTGTGTGCCGCAATCGATTTTATTTCTCTTTCCATTTCTTTCTCCCAAGCGTCATTTTCCAACGCGTTAATCCGCAAAACGTAAAATATCCAGCAGTGAAAATGGCCAGTTCAACTCGGCCCCATCCGACCGGCACAAGACCGGAATGCGCTCACCGTAACGTGCTACCAGATCATCCTCCAGCGCGATGTCTTTCAGCTGCCACGACAGTGCTCGTGCGGCACTGGCCTGCTGCAACAAGTCCTGTGCCTGATCACATAAATGACAGGCTTCCGTGCCCAGCAATATCAGCGTCATGCCGTGGCCTCGGGCTTACGGTGGCGCAACTGCCAGCAACGGTGAATTTTTGGATTGCGTGCAAAGTCAAAACCAATCGTGTCTGCGCTGATATCCACCACTTCATAGTCTTCCGCCAGCACTGCATCAAACTGGAATTTGCGGAAATTGTTGGAGAAGTACAGGGTGCCATCCACATGCAGTCTCGCCATGGCCAGATGCAACAGCGCGACATGATCACGCTGAATATCAAACACATCGTCCATGCGCTTGGAGTTTGAAAACGTCGGTGGATCGACGAAAATCAGGTCATAGTCATCCTGCTCATCACGCAACCAGGCCATGACATCGGCCTGAATCAGACGATGATGCGCCTCCGGCAAGCCATTCAGCGCCAGATTACGACTGGCCCAACTCAGATAAGTAGGCGACAGATCAACCGTCGTAGTACTCCAGGCACCACCCAAGGCCGCATGTACAGTAGCTGTTCCGGTATAGGCAAACAGATTCAGGAAATGCCCGTCTTTGGCCTCGGCAGCCAGACGCAGACGCAGAGGCCGGTGATCCAGAAACAAGCCGGTATCCAGATAATCCGTTAGGTTGACCAACAGGCGCGCACGCCCTTCCCTGACCTCATAAAACTTGCCGGCCTTGCCTTGCTTGGTGTACTGCTGACTGCCACTTTGACGCTCGCGCACTTTCAGAAAGACTTTATCGCGATGCAGTCCCATCACCTTGCGAATCGCAATCAGTGCCAGCTTGAAACGGGCGCTGGCCTTTTCCGGATCGACTGTTTTCGGTGGCGCATATTCCTGTACATGCAAACGCCCGTCATAGACATCAATCGCCATATTGAATTCGGGCAGGTCGGCGTCATACAAACGGAAGCAACGCACATCTTCCTGTGTCGCCTGCTTCAAATAGGCCTTCAGGTTTTTCTGCAAGCGATTGGCAAAATCCATGGCTTCAGGTGGCAGCTCATCCGTGCTGCCCTCAAAACTCAACGGCAACTCGGTCTCTGTCGGCAAGATTGCGCCATAACGCGCAAAAATCGGCAACGCACCGTTATACAGACGCAAGGTGGCACGATGTTCCAGCCCCAAAGCGTCGGCGTGAATAATATCAGCGGCCAAGACCACGGCCTGCCAGCCCGGCACGTTTTGGCGCAGCTGACGGCCAATGGCCCGATACAGATCACGGATGCCAGCCTCTTCACCCAAACGCTCACCATAAGGTGGATTGGTAGCCACCAGACCCGGTGTTTGCGCCCACTCTGGCGACATGTCCCATTCCGCTACACTGAGCTGCGCCAGTTCCAGCCAGGCCGCAATACCTGCCGACTGGGCATTACGCTGCGCCGCATCCAGTGCATCGGCATCAATATCAAAACCCAGCAATTCCGGCGCGGGCTTTTCCAGGCCAGCCAAACGTCTGGCCACGGCTTCATCACGCAGCGCTTTCCATACATCTGGCTGATGTCCGGCCCAGCCATCAAAACCAAAACGAATACGCGCCAGGCCAGGTGCTGCATCTGCCCACATCAAACCGGCTTCAATCAGCACCGTGCCAGAACCACACAAGGGATCAAACAAACGACCATTGCCACGCTCAGGCCAGCCCGCCAGCATCAGCATGGCTGCAGCCAGATTCTCTTTTAACGGCGCGCCAGTCTGCGCCACGCGATAACCACGCTTGTGCAGGCTGTCGCCCGAAAAATCCAGACTGACCGAAATACGTTCGGCTTCGATAAAGACATGCAGCGTGACATCAGGGTCGGTGGTATCAACCGACGGACGCTCGCCGGTACGATCACGAAAACGATCCACAATGCCGTCTTTCAAACGCAGCGACGCAAAACGTGTATGTGTACTCACCCCTTTGGCTACGGCCGCGCGCACAATGAATGTCGCTTCAGGTTTGAGCACCTGTTCCCAGGGATGCTTGAGTGCTGCCTGATACAGCTTGTCCGGATCACCCGAGTTAATACTGAACAGAGGCAGCAATACACGAGAGGCCAGCCGTGACCACAAGCAGATGCGATAACCCGTTTCCAGATCACCCTGTACGGCAATCGCCCCTTTCAGCCGACGATGGCCGGTAGCACCTAATTGCGTCAGTTCATCAGCCAGCAAATCATCCAGGCCATCAGCACCGGTAATGACCCATTCACGTTGTTTGGTAATTGCTTCACTCATACGTCACGCTCAGCATAGGCTGCCGCCACACCACGGGCAGCCGCCGCAATCACTGGCGGACCTTCGTAAATAAAACCGGTATAAATCTGCACCAGACTGGCACCTGCCTTGATTTTTTCAGCAGCTGAAGCGGCATCGGAAATACCACCGACGCCAATCAATGGCAAACGACCATCCAGCGCCTGATTAAGCTCACGCAAAACCCGTGTCGAAGACTCGCGTACTGGACGACCACTCAAGCCACCTGCCTGCTCGGCATTGGGCAACCCAGCCACGGCATCGCGTGCAATCGTGGTATTGGTAGCAATCACACCATCAATGGCCTGCTCCTTGAATACCTTGGCCATGCCTTCAACTTCTTCCAGACTCAAATCCGGCGCAATCTTGACCAGGAAAGGCACATAACGACCATGTTGAGTTGCCAACTGTGCCTGGCGCTCTTTCAACGCCGCCAGCAAACGCGTCAATGCCTCTTCGCCCTGCAAACTGCGCAGACCTTGGGTATTGGGCGATGAAATATTGACCGTGATGTAATCAGCATGGTCATATACGCGATCCAGGCAATACACATAGTCATCGGCTGCACGCTCGACCGGCGTGTCAAAATTCTTGCCGATATTGATGCCCAGAATGCCGTCGTAGCGCGCACGCTCGACATTGCGTACCAGATGATCGACACCACTGTTGTTAAAGCCCAGACGATTGATTACTGCGCCAGCCTGAGGGATGCGGAAAATACGTGGTTGCGGATTACCCGGCTGAGGTCTGGGTGTAGTGGTACCAATTTCGATAAAACCAAAACCCAGTGCGGCCAGCGCATCAATATAGTCGCCGTTTTTATCCAGCCCTGCCGACAACCCCACCGGATTGCGAAACTTCAGGCCAAATAACTCAACCGGTTGATCTGGCACTTTCGGCCATAAACGCAACAGGCCAAGACGCTCTGCCCAGGCCAGACTATCCAAGGTCAGATGATGTGCGCGCTCGGGATCAATACGAAATAGTGCCGAGCGAACCAAGGGGTACCACATAGCCAATACTCTCAAATCAAGCAATCGATCATTATACGCGGACTAGCCCCGCAATCGTGTCAGCGTTTCACGGCTATCGGCGGATAAAGTAGCTGCCAACAAATCATCCAAGACCGCTTTCACCAACTGCTGACGGGCATCATCCAGCTTGCGCCAGATGCCAAAAGCACCTGCCAGACGTGATGCCAGTTGCGGGTTGTGTGCATCAATACGCCGCACCTGCTGTGCCAGCCAGCGATAACCCTCGCCATCCTGACGATGAAATGCCAACGGATTATTCATCGCCACCTGAGCCACCACCGCTCTCACACGATTAGGCACCGTCCAGTCAAAATCAGGATGCGCCAACAAGGCATCGGCCTGCGTCAGTGTATCTGCACTGGGTCGCTGCACCTGCGTGGCAAACCATTGATCCAGCACCAGCGCCTCATGACGCCAACGCTCGTAGAACGCGCCCACGGCAATATCTGCCCCAGGCAGCTGATGGTGTACCAGAATTGACAAACCCGCCTGCTCTGCTGTCATGTGTGGGGCTTGTTGCACCCACGCCAATGCCGTCTCGGCAGTCTTTGCAGGCTGCAAACGCACCAAACCATCCAGTGCCATTCTGGCCAGACTACGCTTGGCGATTGACTGAGCGTTGTACACATAGTCCTGCTGCATATCGGCCTGCGCCACAATTGCCGTCAGTTCAGCCTCCAATGGCTGCAATAACTGCTGCAACAAGGTCTCGCGCAACTCATACAGACGCACCGGATCATGCTGACCCAAGGCTTCGGCCAGATAACTCAGGGCTGGTAGTTCAAACAATTTGGCGGCCAGCGCAGGATCTGTTTTCACCAACACAGGCCAAGCCTGCTGTAGCGCCTGCTGCAATACTTGCTGACAGTATTCCGCCTGCGGCTGCTGACGATAACGCGCCAACAGACAACGGCTGGCTAATTCCTGCATCGCAGCCCAGCGATTAAAACCATTGTCATCAGCGGCCAGCACCACAGCCAGCTCTTCGTCACTACAGGCATAGTCCAGCAACACTGGCGCACTGAAGTCACGCAACACAGATAACACAGGTTGCTCGGCCACCTGCTCAAACACCCATTGCTGCTGACGACTCTCCAGTAACAGCAAAAATTCCTGTGCCTGCTCGCCATCCAGTTGCACCAGCATGACACCCTGACGATTCAGCAAGGCCAATTTGACCGGAATCGGCAACGGTCTGACTTCAATGCCCAGAGGATTGGGCTGGTCTTGCGTTAATGTCAGCGTCAAGCGCTGCGTTTGTTGATCCCACTCGGTCTGCACCGAAACCTTTGGTGTGCCCGGCTGCTGATACCAGCGCAACCACTGATCCAGAAAGGCATCCACCGGCCTGTCATTGGCCTGCGCCATGGCAGTCAGAAAGTCTTCCACCGTAGCTGCACGGCCATCATTGTCGGCAAAATAACGGTCACTACCGCGACGGAATCCTGCCGCACCGAGTACGGTATGCAACATGCGCGCAATTTCCGCGCCCTTTTCATAAACCGTCAGCGTATAAAAATTATTGATCTCGACAAACGATTCTGGCCTGACGGCATGTGCCAAGGGACTGGCATCTTCGGCAAACTGATGTGCACGCAAAAACGCCACATCTTCCAGACGCTGTACCGCCGCGGATAACTGGTCAGCCGAAAACTGCTGATCGCGCAGCACCGTAAAACCTTCTTTCAGGCATAGCTGAAACCAGTCACGACAAGTGACTCGATTGCCACTCCAGTTATGAAAATATTCATGTGCCACTACCGACTCCACGCGCTGAAAACCGGCGTCAGTCGTGGTTTTGGGATGCGCCAGCACACAGCTGGTGTTGAAAATATTCAGGCCCTTATTTTCCATCGCACCCATATTGAAGTGCGACACGGCCACAATCATGTAAATGTCCAGGTCGTACTCACAACCATAGACTTCCTCGTCCCAACGCATCGCTGCCTGTAGCGATGTCATGGCGTGATCGCACTTGTCCTGATCTTCAATAGCGGTATAAATTTTCAATGCCACCTGTCGCCCAGAACGCGTCACAAACTCGCCATCCAGACAGGCCAGATCACCCGCCACCAGCGCAAACAGATAACTGGGCTTGGGATGCGGATCTACCCAGGTTGCCCAATGCCGACCATCGTCATAATCACCACTGGCCACACAGTTGCCATTCGATAGCAACACCGGACACTCGGCCTTGTCGGCAATAATGGTGGTGGTAAATGATGCCAATACATCCGGTCTATCCGGATACAGCGTAATCTTGCGGAAGCCCTCGGCCTCGCACTGCGTGCAATACAGACCATGCGACTGATACAAACCTTCCAGAGCCAGATTTTTGGCCGGATTGATACGTACTCTGGTTTGCAAAACGCCCTCGGCATCAGCCCCCGGAAACACCCATAGCTCATCCTGCCAGTACCACTCGTCATCACTCAAGACACGGTCATTCCAGCTCACCGACAACAACTCAAGATCGACACCATGCAGCATCAATGGCGCATTGGCCGAAGCCTGTGCATGACGTACCAACTGCAAGCGTGCCGACACCTCTGCCATGCCTGACAGCAGCTCAACCTGTAACTCGACCGATGTCACGACAAAATTGGGGACGGTGTAATCACGCAGATAAATGGTGCGTGGGGATTGTTCAGCTCTCATAACTCCGTTACTTCCCATTCATAACCGGTAAATTTGCGCACATTGAGCACACCGGTATCAAACAATAAATATTGGCCCTTAATGCCGGTCAACACGCCAGCAGCGACTGCCTTATCCGGATTAAATGATTTTGCCTTGGTCGCAAACGCCTGCACGGGATAATCCAGAGACACAGTATCGGCCTGCAAAAGCTCGATTTCACCCGGATATTGCGTTTGTAATGACGCCAACTCATCGGCACACAGAGCCAACAAACGATCACGCTCGGCAATCAGGTCTACTGCTTCTACCTCACCCTTCACCAGCGCCTGCCAACGGGTTTTATCCGCCACATGTACACCCAGCGTCGTTTCAATCAGACCCGATAAGCGTCGTGTACTGACACGAAAAACCGGCAATGCCGCAATGGCACCCTGATCAATCCAGCGCGTGGGAATTTGTGTTTCGCGGGTAATGCCGACTTTGACACCCGTCGAATTGGCCAGATACACCACATGCGAAATCATGCAATGACTCACACCCCACTCCGGCTCACGACAGGTGCCTAAATGGTAATGACAGGTTTCCGGCTTCATAATGCACAGGTCACAAGCCGCCAGCCTGGTAAAACAGGGATAACAATAACCCTGGCTGAATGATTTGCTGCTGGCACGACCACAGGCAATACAATGGATCCCGCTGCTGGCCTTGATCTCAATCGACTTGCCAATCAGACGATTCATCGGCAATAACAGCTCGCCCAGCGGCAGATAATAGTTCAGTGTTGGCTCAGACTGATTCCGCTCAGCCCGCATTTTGCTTACAGTACCGCGCATTAAAAGTTCCATTAGATGAGTATGTGATGATGATAGCGCAGCCCGCCCGACTTCTGGCAGAAGAAGCACTGGCCTCCTTGCCAGACAAGGACGATATCAGCGCATTGTGGATTTGCCCACCAGAACATCAGACCAGCCTGAGCCAGACACCATGGCAGTGGCGATCATCATTGCAATTGCTGCAACAGCCCTGGCAACAGCGCCATGACTTGGCTGTTGCCTGGGTTGATGCCAGTCTGAGTCCGGCGCAGGCATTGAACCTGTTATCTGCATTACGTGATCTGCATGCGCGCAAGCTGCTGGCCTTTATTGCCATGGATCAACTGGGCTGGCATGAAGAGTCCATGCTGGCATTGGGTCTGCAACGCCAGGCACGCTTTGAGCACGAAGATGGATTGTTTGAAGCCTGGAGCTTTGATATCAAAACTTACAAGGCCGTGCCCGACTGGCTGAACCCACGCTTTTGGGCCAATCCAGAAAACTGGAATAAGTTTCGCTGGTAAATCACTGTTAATTAATAAACTTTACGCTTTTTTCCGTCTCTTCCGGATTATCGCAAACTTCCCCTTCCTTGCTTTCCTTGGGAATAAAACCACTGCGCTCATGCTCAGGCAGATGCTTCATTTCCCAGGCAATTACCGCCTGCATACAGGTTTCCATTTGCTCGCGCGTCAAGCGCTTGCCATCGGGCCATTTGCCCAACTCAATGGCCTGACGAAACTTGTCGATCATGTCCGGCGTCAACACCGACAACATGCGCTGTAATACCGCATCACTCATGTCAAAAACCTCAATCCGGAATCAAATGACTATGCCAGCCCAGCTTGGTGCGGCAAGCCTCATAAAAGTCATGGCCCGGTGGATGCAGCAAGCGTAACTTAAATGGATGTTTGCGCACATACAGCCAATCACCTGGTGCCAATGATTGACCCGGCTGGCCATCGGCACTCACCACCGGCGGAATATCAGACAACAACAAGATCTTAATTTCACTGCTGCCATCAACCACAATGGGACGACTGCTCAAGGTATGCGGATGCATGGGTACCAACCCGATCGCATCCAGACGCGGATGTAAAATGGGGCCACCACCAGACAAGGCATAAGCTGTGGAGCCTGTCGGTGTAGTCACAATCAGGCCATCAGAACGCAGGCGATACACGAACTGGCCTTCGACATACAACTCGAACTCGATCATGTGCACGGTTTTGCCTGTGTGCAGAATGATGTCATTCAGTGCCAGCATTTCATGGCCACGCGTTGCCCCGCGACGCACCTGAGCCGCCAACAGAAAACGCGTGTCTTCGACATAGTCGCCACTCAGCACAGCAGCCAGCTTGTCATTCAGTTGATCGGGGGCAACATCGGTCAAAAAGCCCAAACGACCTCGGTTAATACCCAACACAGGCGTACCAAAACGAACCAGCTCACGCGCTGCATGCAGCATGGAGCCATCACCGCCGACCACAATCACCAGATCGCAGGCTTCGCCCATTACTGCACGTGAACAGCGCTGTACGACGGTATTACCTAATAACGCAGCGGTGTCTTCATCGTAGATAACATGCAGGCCACGCTGCTCTAAAAAATGATGCACCTGGGTCAAGGTATCGGCTACCGCCAGATTTCCCGGACGCCCAATCAGACCAATATTGCGAAAATGATCCATGTAATCCACTTCTAAATCAGATGCTGGGAGTCTACCCACTGACTTCACGTTTTACTATGCAGGCAACCCACTAGACGTACGGAATGACAACAGATAGAGTCCAATATAACCTTAATAAACAAATTGCCATCCAATTATGTCACTAAAAGTACCCATGCGAATTGGTGATGCCAGCTTGCAAACGCTGCCCATCATGTTGCGTGCCAGCGAGCTGCCCGAGACGCAATGGGATGAGGTTATCAAGCGTTATGTTCGCGCCTCAGTGCCTGCACTTGATACGCCAGGGGCGACTTTGGAACTCACCGACATGATGCGTCTGGGTGAGGCATTGACACGTATCAGTCCAGCCGGTGAGCGCCTGGGTCTGATCATGGGCCAAAACTGTCGGGACACCGATCTGGGTCTGGCCGCACAAATTGCCCGCACTGCCCCAACCTTGCAGGAAGCACTGAAGCAATTTGTACACTACCACCCACTGCATGCCCGCTGCTATCGCGGCAACCCCAGCCTGCACTCCGGCCACGCACCCGCTCTACGCTTTTATTCCATTGCACCCTATAGCCGCTACAACCGCTTTGTCGTTGACTCCACTCTGCGCTCCTGGCAACAACTTATTCTGCATTTATGTGGACGCGATGATGCCTTACTGGCTGTCGATATCGAATACGATGAATGTGATTACGCTGACGACGTTCGTGCCACTTTTGCCCTGCCCACACAATTTGGCCAGCGTCATAATCAACTGCTGATTAACCCAAATGCACTGCTGTGGCCTGTCATCAGCGCACAAACCGAACTGCACCAGCAACTCAGGCAACTGGGTGATCAGCTGCTGCATCAACTGGCCGCCAATGCCACCCTGACCGGGCGAGTGCAGCACTGGCTGGGACCTCGTCTGCAGGGACAATCCCCTACCCTGGAAGCAGCCGCAGAAGCCATGGGCATGGCCGCCTGGACATTACGCAGACGTCTGCAGGATGAAAACAGCAGTTATCAGCACTTGCTGGATGATTTACGTCGTGATTTGGCGGTGGCGCATATTCGCGAAACCACACTCAGTTTCGGCGAAGTCGCATTTATGTTGGGATTTTCCAGCCCTGGGGCATTTCAGCGGGCTTTCAAGCGTTGGACTAACGATACGCCAGGGGATTTCAGAAGGCGTTACAACCAGGCTCGTTCGGCTTAAAGCTCGGTTGCGTCATCAATTAACAAATCATCCGATGTTGCCCAGTCGGACTCCCAATAGTCTTCTCGTTCCATATCCATGTCTTTTCTCTCTGTTGTTTTGTGTCTCAACATAACAACAGAGCAAGATGACCAAACGATGACAAGCTGGCTTATTTAACCTGTAGCGTCACCGCCGGATTTTGCCGACGCTTTCCTGCTAGGATCTGCTGCCATAAATCAGGCTCAGGCCATTCCTGACATACCTGCTCTGAAAACACGAAACGATCCAGCGCCAACTCACCCATGCGTGGATTACTAATGTCTTCACGAAAGCATTGGGCATAACCTGTCGCCGTTTCATGCACGATCACCGAGTGCAGACTGACGTCCTGCTCACCATTGGCCATGTCCGTTAGAGACAGCACACGGTCCACCATGGCAAAAATCACCCGCGAAAATTGTTCAGCGGATGGTGATACCGGCAGCGAAACCCAGCGCGCACTGAATTGCTTGCAGGCAGCGATGTAATCAGGATCATCCTTGTCCCAAAACGCCACGGCATGATCAAAGCTGTCAATCAGGTTGCGAATATCACCCTTCATCAGACCAAAGTCATAGACCATCTGACCATGATCCAGCGCCTGTGCAGACAGCAGAATTTCCACCTGATAGCTATGGCCATGAATTGACCGGCGACAGCGATCACTGCTGCAATTGCGCACAATGTGGGCATTTTCAAAGCGGAACAACTTGCGGATCAGCATGCCTGGGCTCTGGCGATTAAAGTTTGTCTAGTCTATCAAACCAGCGGTCTGGCTGTGGGCTTTTTCAGTCGCATCTTGTTTTCTGCCCGTGTAGAATCCAACACGTTTAATTTGTCGCCCACCAAGGAGTTTTTTATGAAGCAGCCCGTCCGTGTTGCAGTTACCGGTGCCGCTGGTCAAATCGGCTACAGCCTGTTGTTCCGTATCGCTTCTGGCGAAATGCTGGGCAAAGACCAGCCAGTGATCTTGCAAATGTTGGAAGTGCCATTTGAAAAGGCTCAGGCCGCGCTCAAGGGCGTGATGATGGAGCTGGAAGATTGCGCATTCCCATTGCTGGCTGGCATGGTGGGTACTGATGACCCTAACGTTGCCTTCAAGGATGCCGACTATGCACTGCTGGTTGGTTCACGCCCACGCGGTCCTGGCATGGAACGTTCAGAACTGCTGTCCGTCAACGGCGAAATCTTCATCGGCCAGGGCAAAGCCCTGAACGCTGTCGCTTCGCGCAACGTTAAAGTACTCGTGGTCGGCAACCCGGCCAACACCAACGCCTACATTGCCATGAAGTCCGCTCCGGATCTGCCCGCCAAGAACTTCACCGCCATGTTGCGTCTGGATCACAACCGTGCGCTGTCGCAACTCGCCAGCAAAACCGGCAAGGCCGTCGCTGACATCGAGAAAATGGCCGTTTGGGGCAACCACTCGCCAACCATGTACGCCGACTACCGCTTTGCTACCATTGGCGGTGAAGGCGTCAAGGCTCTGATCAACGACGACGTCTGGAACCGCGACGTGTTCCTGCCAACCGTTGGCAAGCGCGGCGCTGCTATCATTGCTGCCCGTGGTCTGTCCTCTGCTGCCTCTGCTGCCAATGCTGCCATCGACCACATGCGCGACTGGGCTCTGGGCACCAACGGCAAGTGGGTCACCATGGGCATTCCTTCTGATGGCTCCTACGGCATTCCAGAAGGCATCATGTACGGCGTGCCAGTCACCTGCGAAGGTGGTGAGTACAAGCGTGTTGAAGGCCTGGAAATCGACGCATTCAGCCGCGAACGCATGGACCTCACACTGAACGAACTGCTGGAAGAGCGTGATGGTGTTAAGCACCTGCTCGGCTAAGTTCAGCTGATGTAAAAAAGCCCGCTTGATGCGGGCTTTTTTATTACCTCAACTTACTTC
The DNA here is from genome assembly GCA_964569335.1 of uncultured Paraperlucidibaca sp. Classification (GTDB taxonomy): domain Bacteria; phylum Pseudomonadota; class Gammaproteobacteria; order Pseudomonadales; family Moraxellaceae; genus Perlucidibaca. The sequence goes on along the minus strand of CAZMVL010000005.1, from coordinate 60,384 downwards.
AATCCGCTTCAAGCAAAGGCTTGGCCGACACAATCACGCCATTATTGTCAGCATAAACATACTCACCCGGCATAAAAGTGACACCACCAAAAGTCACCGGCACATCGGTTTCACCGATTCCCTTGCGCACACTTTTCAGCGGAATGGATGCCAGCGCCTGAACGCCCAGATTCAGTTCGGCCAACGCATCCACATCACGCACACAGCCATAAATGATGACACCGGCCCAATCGTGCTTGACTGCACTTTCGCCAATCAGGTCACCCATCAGCGCACAACGCAAAGAACCACCACCATCAACCACCAGCACACGGCCATTGCCGGGCATGCCTAACAGCTCTTTTACACGGGAGTTATCTTCATGGCACTTCACCGTCACGATCTCGCCGCTGAAGCTGTTTACGCCACCAAAATTCATGAACAGTGGCTCACAAACGCGCACATCCAGCGGGTTTTCATCACACAAATCACAGGTTACAAAACTCATGTTTTACTCCTTATCGTTATACTGATTAACGCTTGGCCAGTGTTTCCATATCGTCACCCGTCAGGCGATGCACACCTTCGTCCTGATCAAATGCAGCAGCCACCATAGCTTTGGCAACTGTTTCAGCGGCAATAGCACGATACTTGCGCAGCGGCCCCAGCAATAATAATGACAGCGGCTTCAGTGCCACCTCACCAATAACCTCACCCAGACGAAACTCGTCACGATTCCCGGTTAACAACGAAGGCTGCAACAACACCAAACGCTGAAAGTCCATGCTGGCCAAAGCTACTTCAACCTCACCTTTGACGCGACTATAAAACGCAGATGCCTTGGGATGAGCGCCAATAGCCGACACACTCAGAAATTGAGTCGCGCCCAAACGCTTGGCCAATTGTGCCACGGCAAAAACCGCATGTTGATCAATTGCGCGAAAAGCAGACGTACTGCCCGCTTTCTTGATAGTTGTACCCAGGCAGTTAAATGCCGTATCAACGCTGAAATCGGCCTGCCAATCACCTAATTTGGTGACATCCACCAAATGCACCTGCATTTTGTCGTGGGTATAAGGCAACGCTCGGCGAGACAACACATGTACTTGCTCAACCTCTGGATGAGCCAGCAGCCCAGCCAGCACATTTTTACCCACCAAACCGGTGGCACCTGCTATTAATACCTTACGCATATGGCTTGACTCCAACAAAACTGAACTTTACCGCGAGCACTGGCTTTGTCACAATTCACGCTGACTCAGGTACCTATTCATGCGCTCTTCATTACTCCGCCGACACCTTTTTGGTCTGGTGCTACTCAGCGTGCTGACCACCCCCGCGACAGCTCAGTACTTATATCAGTTTGAGGCACAAAATGGTGAACGCTTGCTGACCAATCAGGTCGATCAGAGCAAGCGCCCCGTTGGTGCTGGCAACCAGCACTTTACCCGTCAGGTCAAAGTCACCTGGTATCCTGATACCAACGTACATCGTTACGGTAACTGGGGTGACAACGAAGCCGCCGTACGGCCCAGCATGAGTAAAAACCGTCATGCCTTTGATGCTCTGATTCGTCAGGCCGCCGTTAAACATCAACTTGATTTTGGTCTGATCAAAGCGATTATTCATACCGAGTCAGGTTTTAATCCCAACGCCAAATCAGGGCCAGGCGCACAGGGGTTGATGCAGCTGATGCCCGCCACCGCGGCACGCTACAACGTACGTGATGTCTGGGATCCTGCACAAAATATCGAGGCTGGCAGCCGCCATTTTCGTTATCTGCTGAATCGCTATGATGACCTGAGTCTGGCGCTTGCCGCCTATAATGCGGGCGAAGGTAATGTGAAAAAATACAATGGCATTCCCCCCTTTGCCGAAACACGTGACTACATTGCTCGTGTCACTGGACGCTACCAGCGTCTATATGAGGGTGATGTCACTCGCTTGGGCGCTATCCAGCGCTGATACAGTCGCTGTCTACTCCGATGCGATTAGCTTCATAAATCAGTGGGTATTGCACCAGACAAGGACCCGGCCCGGGCAAACGACACTGCCCACTCAGCACATCAAACGACCAGCCATGTTGAGGGCAACGCAACACGGTTCCGGTTATTTCACCTTCAGCCAAAGCATGGCCACGATGCGGGCACTGATTACGAATCAGACGGGGCTGCCCGGCAACCTGCAACAGCAGCAAAGGCACACCATTGATCACCAACTCACGGCGATAACCATCTTCCAGAAACATGAGTTTTTCCAGCGCCACAAATGCCATCAGCCTCACCTTTAAAACCAGAGCCACAAAAAACGGCCCAGTGTGCAAACACGGGGCCGTTTTGATTACCACACGATGCCTTATTTTCCGTGCGACTGCGCCAGGAAGAACCAGGTATCCAGCACAGAATCAGGATTCAGCGACACCGAATCAATGCCCTGCTCCATCAGCCACTGCGCCAGATCAGGGTGGTCTGAAGGTCCCTGACCGCAAATGCCAATGTATTTGCCTGCTGCACGGCAAGCCTGAATGGCGCGTGACAGCAAGAACTTGACCGCTGGATCACGCTCATCAAACAGATGAGACACAATGCCTGAGTCACGATCCAGACCCAGAGTGAGCTGAGTCAGGTCATTGGAACCAATCGAGAAGCCATCAAAATGCTGCAGGAACTCTTCGGCCATGATGGCGTTGGTTGGCAGTTCGCACATCATGATGATACGCAGGCCATTTTCGCCACGCTTCAAGCCCTTGGCAGCCAGCAGCTCAATCACCTTGGCAGCGCCGGACGGTGTGCGCACAAACGGAATCATGATCTCGACGTTGGTCAGACCCATGGTGTCACGCACTTTTTTCAGCGCACGCACTTCCAGCTCAAAACAGTCACGGAAATTATCCGAGATATAACGGCTGGCACCACGGAAGCCCAGCATCGGGTTTTCTTCGTGTGGCTCATACAGCTTGCCGCCAATCAGGTTGGCATATTCGTTGGACTTGAAGTCCGACATACGCACAATCACTTTCTTTGGATAGAACGCAGCAGCCAGTGTCGCAATGCCTTCAGTCAGTTTTTCAACATAGAAATCAACCGGCGAAGCATAGCCCGCAGCGCGCTGGTCAACAGCCTGCTTGATGTCACGCGGCAGACTGTCATAGTTGATCAGGGCTTTCGGGTGAACACCGATCATGCGGTTGATAATGAACTCAAGACGCGCCAGACCAACACCTTCGTTAGGCAAGGTCGCAAAGTCAAAGGCACGATCCGGGTTACCCACGTTCATCATGATCTTGAACGGCAGCTTGGGCATGGACTCAATGGAGTTCTTCTGAATTTCAAAATCCAGCAGACCTTCATAAATAAAGCCGGTATCACCTTCGGCACACGAGGCAGTGACTTCCATGCCATCGGCCAGTACATCGGTGGCATTACCACAACCCACAATGGCTGGCACACCCAGCTCACGCGCAATAATGGCGGCGTGACAGGTACGACCACCACGGTTGGTGATAATGGCACTGGCGCGCTTCATGACCGGTTCCCAATCCGGGTCAGTCATGTCAGATACCAGCACATCACCTTCTTGTACCTTGTCCATTTCCTTGATCGAGCGCACCACACGCACCACACCAGAACCAATACGCTGGCCAATGGAACGGCCTTCACACAAGACCTTGCCTTCCTGCTTCAGCAAATAGCGTTCCATGGTACCGACATGCTGACGGCTCTTAACGGTCTCAGGACGCGCCTGCACAATATAGACCTTGCCATCATCACCATCTTTGGCCCACTCGATATCCATCGGCGCGCCATAGTGTTTTTCAATCGTCAGTGCCTGACGTGACAACTCTTCCACTTCAGCATCGGTAAGCGCAAAACGGGCACGATCGGCTTTATCAACATCAACAATCTTGGTTGAACGACCGGCAGCACCGCTGTCGGCATAAATCATTTGCTGTGCCTTGGTACCCAGATTGCGACGCAGCACGGCAGGACGGCCAGCCAGCAAGGTGGATTTGTGCACATAGAACTCATCCGGGTTCACCGCACCCTGCACCACCATTTCACCCAGACCAAAAGAGGCGGTAATAAAGACGACATCGCGGAAACCTGACTCGGTATCCAGCGTGAACATGACGCCTGAAGCACCCGTTTCCGAACGCACCATGCGCTGAATACCGGCAGACAACGCAACCAGCTTGTGCTCAAAGCCCTGGTGTACACGGTAAGAAATGGCACGGTCGTTAAACAGCGATGCAAACACTTCCTTGATGGCAATCAGCACATTGTCAAAGCCACGAATATTCAGGAAGGTTTCCTGCTGACCCGCAAACGAGGCATCCGGCAAGTCTTCTGCCGTAGCGGATGAACGAATAGCCAGTGGCATATTCGCATTGCCACCCGTCAGCTCGTCAAATTCGGCACGAACTGCTGCTTCCAGTTCAGGCAATAAAGGCGTATCGACCACCCACTGACGGATCTTTTTACCGGCATCGGCCAATGCCAATACGTCATCCACATTCAAATTGTCGAGTACATCATTGATACGCTTGTTAAGCCCGCTCTGTTCCAAAAAGTCGCGATACGCTTGAGCTGTTGTTGCAAAGCCGCCCGGGACTGATACCCCTGCGTTAGCCAGGTTGCTGATCATTTCACCCAGCGAAGCGTTTTTACCGCCCACAATTTCAACATCATGCTTGCCAAGGTTTTGAAACTTGATAACGAGCTTATTCAAGGTGGTACTCCCTTATGTCTTAAAAACGGTCGCCGTGGATCACACGGACGCGACCTGTGCTGACAAGATTCTACCTGATGGCTCATGCAAATGCGTCGACGTGTCACCCGTCTCCGACGAAGGTTGCAATACCCTAAAAGTACCGCCACCTACGACCAAGAATCGCCGATAAACTATTGTTTTATATCAACTGATACGACACACTCAAAATTCGTAGGTGGTCATCACAAGCGGCTCCAAATCATTCACCATAGATATTAAATACATTTTTATTGTGAATATCATGCCGATTTTGCCACAAATTCAACAAATCCCCAGGGAGCCATCATGACTGAAAACCTGAAACGCACCGTATTTTTTGTTTCTGACGGCACCGGCATCACCGCCGAAACCCTAGGTAGAAGTTTGTTGGCTCAGTTTGAAAGCATGACATTCGAGGAAATCACCATCCCCTTTGTCGATACCATGGAAAAGGCCTCACACCTGGTCAACGAAATCAATAAAGTTGCCGAAGCGGATGGCATTCGCCCCGTCATCATTGACACCATTGTCGACAAATTGATTCGCGACGAAATCACCAAGGCCAACGGCTATATGATGGACGTGTTCGAAACCTTTGTTGACCGCCTGCAAGACGAGTTATGCAGCAAACCGGTCAATGCTGTCGGCAAGTCACACTCCATCATCAATAATCAAAACTACAATGTGCGTATTGATGCCGTGCATTTCGCGCTGGAAAACGACGATGGCGCCAAAACCCGCCATTACGACAAGGCTGACCTGATTCTGGTCGGTGTTTCACGCTCCGGCAAAACCCCTACCTCGCTCTATATGGCCTTGCAATTTGGTATTTTTGTGGCCAACTACCCATTGACCGAAGATGACTTTGATGACCTGCGCCTGCCCGCCAGCCTGCGTGACCACAAACGCAAGATATTCGGCTTAACCATTGATCCACAAAGACTGTCTGCTATTCGAAATGAACGCCGGGCCAATTCGACCTATGCGTCATTAGGCCAATGCCAGATGGAAACTCGCGCTGTGGAAGCAATGTTTAATCGTGAAGGGGTTCCGCACATCCAGACCACACACCTGTCAATCGAGGAAATTTCGACACGCATCATGGCTCAGGTCGGCATCAAGCGCCGCGCAGTCTGAGCAACTGCGGCGGCGCATTGATGACGAGATCAGACCGCCGACTTGGCGGTCTCTTTTTCTGCAGCAGGCACGGCATCAATGACCAGCTTGTCATCAGACACCGTAATCTGGACACGACCACCCTTGCTTGCCAACGCCCCAAACAGAATCAGCTCGGCCAATGGCTTTTTAAGCTGCTCCTGAATGACGCGAGCCATCGGTCTGGCACCCATCAGAGGGTCATAACCCCGGTCAGCCAGCCAGGCTCGGGCTTCTGCATCCACCTCAAGCTGCACATGCTTATCATCCAGTTGTGCCTGTAGTTCGACCAGGAACTTGTCCACCACATTGATCACCACGGAAGGATCCAGCGGTGCAAACTGAATAATGCTGTCCAGACGGTTACGGAACTCCGGCGAGAACACCTTCTTGAACGACTCCATCGCATCCGTCCGGTGATCCTGCAAGGTAAAGCCGATACTGGCACGACTGGCCACTTCTGCCCCGACATTGGTAGTCATCACCAGAATCACATGGCGGAAATCGGCTTTACGACCGTTATTGTCAGTCAAGGTGCCATGATCCATGACCTGCAACAGCAGGTTAAAGACATCTGGGTGTGCCTTTTCCACCTCGTCCAGCAACAACACACAATGCGGATGTTTGACGATGGCATCCGTCAACAAGCCACCCTGGTCATAACCCACATAACCTGGAGGCGCGCCAATCAAACGTGACACGGTATGCCGTTCCATGTACTCGGACATGTCAAAGCGCACCAGCTCAATGCCCAGTGTGCGTGCCAGCTGACGTGTCACCTCTGTTTTACCAACGCCAGTCGGGCCGGCAAACATAAAGCTGCCAATGGGCTTTTCAGGTGCTTTCAGTCCCGCACGCGAGAGTTTGATGGCAGCCGCCAGACCCTCAATGGCCGGATCCTGCCCAAATACCGTCATCTTCAGATCACGCTCAAGGTTACGCAGCGACTCTTTGTCATTTGACGACACCGACTTGGCCGGAATACGTGCCACCTTGGCCACCATTTCCTCAATCTCGGCCACCCCGATAGTCTTCTTGCGACGACTAGGCGGTTGCAGGCGCTGATAGGCACCAGCCTCATCAATCAGGTCAATGGCCTTGTCCGGCAAATAGCGTTCGTGAATGTAGCGATCAGACAAGGTCGCTGCCATTAACAGCGCCTTGTCGGCATAACGCACATGATGGTGATCTTCAAAGCGCGACTTCAAACCACGCAAGATGCGATAGGTTTCATCCACCGTCGGCTCGGACACATCAATCTTATGGAAACGACGAGACAGCGCCCCATCCTTCTCGAACAGATTGCGATATTCCTGATAAGTCGTTGATCCCATGCACTTCAATGTGCCATTAGCCAGTGCTGGCTTAAGCAGATTGGATACATCCAGCACACCGCCACCAGCAGAGCCGGCACCAATAATGGTATGAATCTCATCGATGAATAAAATAGCCCCAGGTGCTTCAGCCAATTCATGAACCAGGGCCTTAAAGCGTTTTTCAAAATCACCACGATATTTGGTACCCGCCAACAGAGCACCAATATCCAGTGAATAGACCACTGCATCGGCAATCGCCTCAGGCACACGATCTTCAACAATCAGCCAGGCCAGACCTTCCGCAATGGCGGTTTTACCGACACCAGGCTCGCCCACCAACACCGGATTATTCTTGCGGCGACGGCACAACACCTGAATGGCGCGCTCAATTTCCTGCTCACGCCCCACCAATGGGTCAATACGCCCCTTTTTCGCCAGCTCGTTCAGGTTAACCGTATAGTTATCCAGGGCAGAGTCCGCTTTGGTGTCATTGATCGTGGCGGGCTCGATATCATCATTATCAGTCGGGCCTTCCTCTTCCTGCGGCACACCATGTGACAGGTAGTTCACCACATCCAGGCGGCTTACGCCTTGCTGACGCAGCAAGAACACTGCGTGTGATTCTTGCTCAGAAAAAATTGCCACCAGCACATTGGCACCGACCACTTCACGCTTGCCAGAAGACTGCACATGAAATACTGCGCGCTGCAGCACACGCTGAAAGCCCAGGGTTGGCTGTGTTTCCCGACCACCATCAGGCACTGGCAACAGCGGCGTGGCTTCATCGACATAAACCTGTAATTCCTGACGCAAAGCCAGCTCATCCACTCCACAGGCTTTCAATGCCTGCAAGGCAGACTCGTTATCCATCAGCGCCAGCAGCAAGTGCTCGACCGTAATAAACTCATGACGCTTTCCACGCGCGTCACGAAACGCCAGATTGAGGGTCAGCTCTAATTCACGGCTCAACATATGCCTGCCTCTCCTTGCCCATACTAGATGATGGGCTCTGCCTGACACAGCAGCGGATGTTCGTGCTGCCGTGCATAATCGACCACCATGGCCGCCTTGGTCTCTGCAACATCCCGGGAAAAACTGCCTACGCCTGCCTTTCCCATATGATGTACCTGTAGCATAAGCTGCGTTGCCTGTTCTACGTTCAATCCAAAAAAGCGCTCTAGCACTTCAATCACAAATTCCATCGGCGTGTAGTCATCATTCAGGATGATGACCTGATATCGCCTTGGCGGCTTCAATGCTGGCAGACGCTCCACCAACAAAACAGACCCTTGACGCTGCCCATCCGACGAATCGTCATTTCCGCCCTGATCTGAGCTGAACATAGGCGCATTCATCTGCGCTATAGCAACTTTGTTAAACATGTAACGTGTCGTATCAATCGTGTGCATGACAAGACTTTAACAGAAGCCATTCAACAACCGGCAACTGTTACCTGTAAGTGGATGAAAAGCCGCATATTTCACCAGACAAACGGCATTGACCGTAATCCGATAGCGCGCAGAATAAGTAACAAATTACAGTAAAGCATCACCTATAACGACATAACAAGAGGTGCTCAAGCACCCTGGAGCATTTTATGCCCACTGGAACGGTGAAGTGGTTTAATGCGAGCAAGGGCTTTGGCTTTATTTGCCCGGAAAATGGAGGTGCCGACCTGTTTGCTCATTTCAGTCAAATTGAAATGGAAGGCTATCGCAGCCTGCGTGCCGGACAGGTCGTCAGCTATGAAATATGTACCAGCAATGCAGGCGAGCACGCCCTGCAAATCAAGATCATCGAACAGCCCAGTGGCAAACTGCAACAGATCAAGGAACCACCAGCAAAAGCATCAAGTTGATGACCCACACCAGTTCCAGGCATAAAAAAGCCCCAGACGGGGCTTTTTTATCAGCAACATTTACATATGACTGATAATGGCATCACCAAACTCGGAACAACGCAACAACTGGGCATCAGGCATTAAACGCTCGAAGTCGTAAGTCACTGTTTTAGCAATAATCGACTTCTCAACACCTTTAATAATCAAATCAGCCGCTTCGCTCCAGCCGATATGGCGCAGCATCATTTCAGCCGACAGAATAATGGAACCAGGATTTACCTTGTCCTGACCGGCATATTTGGGCGCCGTGCCGTGAGTTGCTTCAAACATGGCCACAGAGCCGCCCAGATTGGCACCTGGAGCAATACCAATACCACCTACTTCTGCTGCCAGTGCATCAGAAATATAGTCGCCATTCAGGTTCAGCGTGGCAATCACGGAATACTCGGATGGACGCATCAGGATTTGCTGCAGGAACGCATCTGCAATCACATCCTTGATAATGATGTCATTGCCAGTCTTGGGGTTCTTCAGCGTCATCCATGGGCCACCGTCCAGCAGCTTGGCACCAAAGCGATCACGAGCCAGCTCATAACCCCACTCTTTAAAGGCACCTTCGGTGTATTTCATGATGTTGCCTTTGTGCACCAGCGTCACTGAAGGCTTGTCGTTATCAATAGCAAACTGAATGGCTTTACGTACCAGACGCTGTGTACCTTCACGAGATACCGGCTTGATACCGATACCACAACCTTCGGTGAAGCGAATCTTGGTCACACCCATTTCTTCACGCAGGAACTTGATCACCTTTTTTGCGTCATCACTATCTGCCTGCCACTCAATACCCGCATAAATATCTTCGGAGTTCTCACGGAAGATAGTCATGTCGGTCAATTCGGGATGCGATACCGGGCTGGGCACACCCGGGAACCAGCGCACAGGACGCACACACACATACAGATCCAGCTCTTGGCGCAGCGCAACGTTCAATGAACGGATACCGCCACCCACAGGCGTTGTTAATGGGCCTTTAATTGAAACCACATACTCGCGCAGAGCATCAAACGTCTCAGATGGCATCCATACATCGGGGCCATACACCTTGGTGGCCTTTTCACCACAATAGATTTCCATCCAGGAAATAGCGCGCTTACCGCCATAGGCCTTGGCTACGGCTGCATCAACGACTTTCAACATGACCGGAGAAATATCAGCCCCGATGCCATCACCTTCAATAAAGGGAATGATGGGATAATTTGACACATTTAAGGAAAGGTCCGCGTTGACAGTGATTTTGTCGCCATCGGCTGGAACCGTGATCTTCTGATAACCCATTCTGCAGGTACTCCATCTAGGGTAGGAAGCGTGCGGATAGCATGCGGTGCTCTTTTAGCTGCATGCATTTACAGAAGAGTATACTCACAGACCTGAACTGCCCCAAGGGACTCCATGTACAAAAACACGCCGGTCAGACCCACTAATAGACCAAAGGCTAATACCAAGGCCTCGGCCAATTCGCCGCGACTGGTGTTACTGCACAAGCCATTTCAAGTGATTTGCCAATTCAGCCCGGACGGGATGCACTCCACACTGGCTGACATCTTTGCACAAGCACATGACCAGAAGGTGACCAACACCACCGGCCTCTATCCTGCAGGTCGTCTGGACTATGACTCTGAAGGACTCTTGCTGCTGACAAATCACGGGCCATGGCAGGCTCGCATCAGTCATCCGCGACATAAACTCAATAAAACCTACCTGGTTCAGGTCGAAGGCGACATCAGTGAAGAAGCTATTGCCCTGCTGCTATCCGGTGTCATGTTAAAAGATGGCCCTGCCCATGCCTTATCTGCTCGACGAGTCAGCGATTTGTCAGATATAGCAGAGCGCAATCCACCTGTTCGCTTCCGCGCTCATATTCCAACCAGCTGGCTGGAGCTGACTATTAATGAAGGGAGAAATCGTCAGGTACGACGCATGACGGCTGCTGTTGGTTTCCCGACACTCAGACTGATTCGCACCGCTGTCGGCCCCTGGCAATTGAATGCGTTAAAACCGGGAGAAAGCAGAGAAATTCCCAACGAAGAGGTCATCAAGGTATTGGGTCGCGCATGATGCCTGCTAGACTATGAGCACTATGAAAAAGCCCCTGATTACCCCCACCCGCTCAGAAAAGATCATTGTTGGCATGTCTGGCGGCGTCGACTCCTCGGTATCGGCCTGGTTACTGATGCAACAAGGCTATGTTGTCGAAGGCCTGTTCATGAAAAACTGGGAAGAAGACGATGGCAGCGAATACTGCACGGCAAAAGAAGACCTGACAGACGCACAATCTGTGTGTGATCACTTGGGTATTCATTTGCACAAGGCAAACTTTGCCGCCGAATACTGGGATCGCGTATTCGAGCACTTTCTGGACGAGTACCGTGCTGGCCGCACCCCTAACCCTGACATCCTGTGCAATAAAGAGATCAAATTTCGAGCATTTTTAGACTATGCCATGAGCCTTGGCGCCGACTTCATTGCCACAGGACATTACACCCAGCGTGGTGAAGGCAACCCGGCTACGCTGTTGCGCGGCATCGATCAAAACAAGGATCAGAGCTATTTTCTGCATGCCGTTTCAGGCCATGACATTGCCCGCACCCTGTTTCCGGTAGGCGGACTGGAAAAACCCGAAGTACGTCGTCTGGCAACTGAGCTGGGCCTCAGCAATCACGCCAAGCGTGATTCAACCGGCATCTGCTTTATCGGTGAACGTCGTTTCAAGGACTTCCTGCAACAATATCTGCCCGCCCAGCCGGGCAATATTGAAACAGACGCAGGCGACATCATTGGTCAACATGAAGGCCTGATGTATTACACCCTGGGCCAACGCCAGGGCATTGGTATCGGTGGTCGTCGTGATGCCGATGATGCACCCTGGTATGTCATTGCCAAGGATTTGACACGTAATACATTGATTATTGGCCAGGGACACGAACATCCCTTACTGTTAAGCCATGGCTTATATACCGAGCAGGTGGACTGGGTTGCCGGGCAAGCGCCGGTACTACCCATGAAATGCACGGCGAAAACACGCTATCGTCAGCCAGACCAGGCCTGTGTCATTGAGTCTGCTGCGCCCCGTGCTGGCTATAAAATAATATTCGAACAACCCCAGCGTGCCGTTACTCCAGGTCAGTCCGTTGTATTTTACGATCAGGACATCTGCTTGGGCGGCGGCGTCATTGTTGAGACATTTACCCTATGAGCGACTTACATCGAGACAAAACACTGGCCCTGGCTGCCGTTTTTCAAGCCGCAGGTCTGGTGAATTCATTAGCCCGCAAAGGTCGCTGTGACGAAACCGCAGAGCATTTTCTAGTACGAACCAGTCTGGTTGTGGATACCGATGAAGTCGACGACATCTATCAAGGTGCCGGTTCACTAAAACCCGGCCTGCAATGGCTGGAAGGTTGTCTGGCTGAACGCAGTCAGAGCGTTGATGAACCCAGTGATATCGTGCGTCTGGTACTGGCCATTTTGCAGGCCGAAAAATACTTCCGTCAGCATGGTGACGCTCAGCAGATCCTGCGTGGCCACCTGGATCGCCTGACCACCAATCCACCCACCGATGAAGAGCTGACCGAACATCTGGCCAAGGCCTATGTGGAAAGCCTGGGCATTTTACGTTTTCGCGTACAGATTCATGGTGATGCCCGCCATTTGCAATCCAGTGGTACGCCCGAGCGTATTCGCGCCATTTTGCTGGCAGGCATTCGTGCCGCCTGGTTATGGCAACGTCTGGGCGGACGGCGCTGGCACCTGCTGCTGACACGCGGCCAGATCCTGCAAGAAATCCGCGAAATTGACAAATCAGTGTAGAATGCGCGCCCGATAATTCAGCCTGTTCACTATTTAAGGAACCGTCATGTCATCGACAACATTTACCTTGACCGCGCTTTCACCCGTAGATGGTCGCTACGCCAGCAAGGTAAGCGCCCTGCGCCCTGTATTCAGTGAATTTGGCCTGATTCGTGCGCGTGTAGAAGTCGAAGTACGCTGGTTGCAACGTCTGGCCAGTCTGCCTGCCATCACCGAAGTACCTGAGTTTTCGGCACAGGCTCAACAGTTCCTGAATGACCTGGTTGCCAACTTTTCCATTACCGATGCCGAATGGATCAAGAATAGCGAGCGCGTCACCAATCACGACGTCAAGGCAGTTGAATACTTCCTCAAAGATAAAACCGCCGCGCTGCCTGAACTGGCTGCCGTCACGGAATTCATTCACTTTGCCTGCACATCAGAAGACATCAACAACCTGTCGCATGCACTGATGCTGAAAGCCGGACGCGATATTGTGCTGGAACAAATGCAGGCAGTGGCCGATGCCATCCGCACATTGGCACACCAGAATGCCGATGTTCCCATGCTTTCCCGTACCCATGGCCAAACCGCATCGCCCACCACACTGGGTAAGGAAATGGCCAATGTGGCTTATCGTTTACAACGTCAAATCAAGCAGTTAGCGGCTGTTCCTCTACTCGGCAAAATCAATGGCGCGGTGGGCAACTATAACGCTCATCTGGTGACCTACCCCGAAGTAGACTGGCAAGCCAATGCCGAAGCATTTGTGACTTCCTTAGGGTTGGAGTGGAACCCCTACACCACGCAAATCGAACCGCACGACTATATTGCTGAATACTTCGATGCCGTGAAACGCTTCAACACCATCCTGATCGACTTTGATCGTGATGTCTGGGGCTATATTTCACTGGGCTACTTCAAGCAACGCCTGAAAGAAGGCGAAGTGGGCTCTTCGACCATGCCGCACAAGGTCAACCCGATTGATTTCGAAAACTCGGAAGGCAATCTGGGCATTGCCAATGCCATTCTGACTCATCTGGCCGAAAAGCTGCCGATTTCACGCTGGCAGCGTGACCTGACCGACTCCACCGTTTTACGTAATCTGGGTGTTGGTCTAGCACATGGCGCCATTGCTTACGATGCAACCCTGAAAGGTATCGGCAAACTGGAAGTGAATGCACAACGCCTGGCCGATGATCTGGACAACTCCTGGGAAGTGCTGGGCGAAGCCATTCAGACCGTGATGCGTCGTTATGGCATTGAAAAGCCCTACGAAAAACTGAAGGAATTGACACGCGGCAAGGGCATTGACCGTGACCGCCTGCAAGTATTCATCGACACGCTGGCCATGCCCGCTGCCGCCAAAGAAGAGCTAAAAGCACTGACACCCGCCAGTTATATTGGTAATGCCGTCGACCAGGCCAACAAGGTATAAAACGATGAGTACAGATCCGGTAAGCACACGCTGCCTGTCAGACCAGCCCCTGCCTTGGCTGGGTGGACTGACCGCCAGTGAGTTTCTGCGTGATTACTGGCAAAAAAAGCCGCTGCTGGTGCGCGCAGCTTTTCCGGGCCTGCCCGATTTGCTGGAGCCGGAAGAGTTGCTGGAGCTGGCCGAAACTGACGATGTGGAAAGCCGTCTGATCATCGAAAATGCCGATCCTGCCTGGGAAGTCCGCGAAGGCCCTTTTCATGCCACCACCTGGCGCAAGCTGCCTGATACCGGCTGGACCGCGTTAGTACAGGCTGTCGATCACTATTTACCGCCATTGGCCGATCTACTGGATCATTTCGCCTTCATTCCCGAATGGCGTATTGACGATGTCATGGTGTCTTATGCCGTTGAGGGTGGTTCGGTCGGTGCTCACTTTGATCAATACGATGTCTTTCTGATTCAGGGCCCTGGCCAGCGCCGCTGGCAGCTTGGTGAACAATGTGATGCCAACACCGCCCGTCTGCCCCACGAGCAACTGCGCTTATTGGCTGACATGCCGGTTCACTTTGATGAGGTATTAAACCCGGGCGACATGCTGTATGTACCGCCAGGGCTGGGACATCATGGCGTTGCCGAAAACACCTGCCTGACCTATTCCGTGGGCTTCAGAGCACCAGCTCTGGCTCAGATGCTGGATTGCGTGGTTGATCGACTGCTGGAAACCCAAGGCAGCGAAACCTTGTTAAGCGACGCCGGACGCAGCTTGCCGGAACACCCCAGCAGTCTGGGTAGTGCCGATATTCAACGCATGCAACAAGCTGTCTTGACCAGTCTGGCAACACCCGAATTATTTGAACAGGCACTGGCTCCTGCCCTGAGCGAAGCCAAATATACCGACTACACACCCGAAGGCGACCCTTGCAGTGAGGATGACCTGCAAGCAGCCATCACGGACGGCATCGAACTGTTGCGTGACCCTGCCTCGCGCTGGTTATGGTTACCTGCACAACAAGTGTTATGGCGCAATGGCGAGCAAGTTGATGTGCCTGAGGCCATTCAGTCACACATCCCCACGCTGATGGCCAGCAGAAGACTATCAACAGACACTCTGAAAAAGCTGCCCGCCAACGTACTGGACTGGTTGGCACAGGAAATCAGTTCGGGCTTCTGGCTGCCAGTCGATCCGTTAACCGACTTATTATCCGACCCTTCCGGCAGGATTTAATGTATTGGCGCGAGCTGCCCTGGGCCGACGCAACAGTCGCCTTGTTTGCCAAACTGGCACAGCAACCCAATGCCCTGCTGCTGGATAGTCAGGGCGCGGGTCGCTGGGACATCATGCTGAACCGGCCCGTGGCTATTTCCACCTTGACCGACACCCATTGGCAACACCAACACTGGCAACCGACTCAAGCCGACACCTTCGGCATTCTGGCTGAAATGGCCGATTGGGGTAAAACACAGCACCCGGTTAACCGCCCGGACATTGCCAAAGACTGGCCTTTTGTGGCGGGGGTGGTGGGGTATCTGGCCTACGCCTGTCCCAGTGAA
>CAZMVL010000005.1:0-44500 GCA_964569335.1 uncultured Paraperlucidibaca sp. | reverse complement strand
GCCAGGTCAGACCAATGGCCGCTGGCCACACTGGCCTACTATCAACAAGGCTGCATACTGGATCATCAGGAAAAACGCTGCTGGGCCTGGAGTGCAGGCAGTGCAAATGATTGGGCAGCCTTGCAAAACGACCTCGACGGCAACGTGATAGACACCCATCTGACCCTGCAACAAGGCTTTCAGGCACAAACCAGCCAATCACGTTATGCCAACGACATTGCCCGTATTCATGACTACATTCGTGCCGGTGACTGCTATCAGGTCAACTACACACAATGCTGGCAAGCCACTTATCAGGGCAATCTGTGGGCTGCCTACCCTCGCCTGCGCACTCTGACCAAAGCACCTTATGCGGCCTTCTGGAATTTGGAATTTGGCCAGCTGCTGTGTTTATCGCCGGAACAATTCCTGACCGTCATCAATCAGCAGGTTGTGACTAAGCCCATCAAGGGCACCAAGGCCCGTTTCAGCGATGCCCACGATGATGATCACGCCGCGCAATCGCTGATCAGCAGCGCCAAGGATCAGGCCGAAAACATCATGATTACCGACCTGCTGCGCAACGACCTGAGCAAACATGCCGTGCTGGGCTCGGTCAATGTGCCGAAATTATGTGAACTGGAAAGTTTTGGCCAGGTGCATCATCTGGTGACAACCATTGAGGCTACGCTGGACAATGAGTCTTCACTACCCGCCTTGCTGCGAGATGCCTTTCCAGGAGGCTCCATTACCGGAGCGCCCAAGCGTCGCGTCATGGAAATTATTGATGAGCTGGAAGTCAGCCCTCGTGGTGTCTATTGCGGCAGCCTGTTTTACTGGGATCAACAAGGACGCTTTGACAGCAATATCACCATCCGTACGCTGGTTGGCAGCAATGGCCTGCTAAAAACCTGGGCTGGTGGTGGCATCACGCTGGACTCCACCTGGCAAGAAGAATATCAGGAGTGCCAGACCAAAATGGGCGCCATCATGCAAGCTCTGGAAGCCTGGTTCATGACGCTCACCGCTGGCAAATAATCAGGGAATCTTGCGCAGCGACGCCTTGCGAATTTCGGCTTTCAGCTCTTCGTAATTGTGTGTCACCGGAAATTGCGGGAACTCACGAATCACACTCTCTGGCGCATCAAACAAGATGCCCTGATCCGCTTCATTCAACATGCCAGTATCGTTGTACGAATCACCCGCCGCAATGCAGCGATAGTTCAGTGAATGAAACGCCTTGATCGCCATGGTTTTCTGATCAGGCTGACGCAGTTTGTAATCGGTAATGATGCCGTTATCAGCCACTTCCAGTTTATGGCAAAACAGTGTGGGCAGATCCAGCTGCTGCATCAGTGGCTTAGCGAAGTCATAGAACGTATCGGACAGAATAATCAGCTGAAAATTGTCACGTACCCAGGCCAGAAACTCGCGTGCGCCCGGCAACGGCCCCATATCGGCAATCACGGCCTGAATATCGGGCAAACCCAGATTATGTTCACGCAAAATACGCAGACGTTGCTGCATCAGCACATCATAGTCAGGGATATCACGAGTGGTGGCTTCAAGCGCCTGAATGCCGGTGCGTTTAGCAAAGTTAATCCAGATTTCAGGTACTAAAACGCCTTCTAGGTCTAAACACACCAGTTCCATTATTCATCCTCAACAAGAAGCCCATTCAAAAGTTCGACAAGGGTACTGACAAGCCTGCTTGCTTGCAAACAAATGCTATTATTGTGCGTACGTGAATTTAAGGAACACTAGTGATGAGTATTCAGGAACAGGTTTCCCAGTGGCAGACAGAGCTCGCAGACAAGAGTCCGCAAAGCATTATCAAGGCCGCGCTGACTCAATTCCCAAATGCCGCCATCTCGTTCAGTGGCGCCGAAGACGTGGTGTTAATTGATATGGCGGCCAAATCCAGGCTGCCGTTCAAGGTCTTCAGTCTGGATACTGGCCGCTTGCATGCAGAGACTTACCGCTTTATCGAAACCGTGCGCAAACACTACGGCATCGATATTGAAATCTGCTTTCCGGAAGCTCAGGCCGTCAGCGATCTGGTCACGCAAAAAGGCTTGTTCAGCTTCTATGAAGATGATCACAAGGAGTGCTGTGGCATTCGCAAGGTAGAGCCATTGCGCAAGCGTCTGGCACAGTCCAGTGCCTGGATGACAGGTCAGCGTAAAGACCAAAGCCCCAGCACACGCAACAGTGTTCCGGTGGTTCAGATCGATACGGCATTTACCGGCAGCGACGGCAGCTTGGTCAAATTCAATCCATTGGCCAACTGGAGCTCTGACGAGGTCTGGACTTATATTCGCGCCCTGGAAGTGCCGTTTAATCCCCTGCATGAGCGCGGATTTATCAGCATCGGCTGTGAGCCCTGCACACGCCCTGTGCTACCCAATCAGCATGAGCGCGAAGGTCGCTGGTGGTGGGAAGAAGCTACGCAGAAAGAATGTGGCCTGCATAGTGGCAACCTAGATGTCAGCCCAATCAGCTGGAAGTCTTAAAAGTTCGGCAGATCCTTGCCCTTGAACAAGTGATCAACCTCGGCACGTGCATCACCGCGGTTGATCACCGACTCCACCACGGAACGCGTCAGATGTGGTGCAAAGTGCTCGATAAAATCGAACATGAAGCCACGCATGAACGTGCCTCGACGAAAGCCGATATGCGTCACACTCGGTTCAAACAGATGACTGGCATCCAGGCAGACCAGATCAGCCCCGTCTCGCTCCGGTTCAAACGCCATCTGCGCAATAATGCCCACCCCTAACCCCAGGCGCACATAGGTTTTGATCACATCAGCATCGGTAGCGGTAAACACCACATTGGCCGCCAAACCCTGTTGACTGAAGGCCTCATCCAGCTTGGAGCGCCCGGTAAAACCGAAAACATAGGTGACAATCGGATACTCCGATACATCTTCCAAAGTCAGAGTCGGCAACTGTGTCAGCGGATGTCCCTTGGGCACCACGATGCTGCGATTCCATTGATAGGCCGGCAACATCACCAAGTCTGAAAAATGCTCCAGCGCTTCCGTGGCAATGGCAAAGTCCACCGTGCCATCAGCCGCCATTTCAGCAATCTGCTGCGGTGTACCCTGATGCATATGCAGCCCCACATCAGGAAAGCGTTTGCGAAATGTGGAAATTACCGGAGGCAAACGATAACGCGCCTGAGTATGAGTAGTGGCTACCGACAAACTGCCTCTGGCCTCATCAGAAAACTCGAGTGCCACCTGGCGAATGGCTTCGGTTTGCCGTAGCACATCACCGGCCAGCTTTAAAATAGCCTGCCCTGCGGGCGTGATACGTGACAGGTGCTTGCCATTACGCGCAAAAATCTCGACGCCCAGCTCATCTTCCAGCAAACGAATTTGCTTGCTGATGCCAGGCTGAGAAGTAAACAACGCATTCGCTGTCTGCGACACATTGAGCTCGTGATGAGCAACCTCCCAGATATAGCGCAACTGCTGCAGCTTCATGTACACACCCAGTTATTTTTTGATGCCTTCAATGTACCCGAAGTCAGCATATATTGCGCAACCATCTGTCTGCCAGCGTTGATCCACCAAAGTACATCATGAAGTTCTATGCTGAACGGTTCATTTTGCCGTCATGAATGGGTATTATCCTGCGCTTGACGGAGAAAATAATGTCTATTTCAAATAGTAAAGTTGATGACCTGAACATTCGCTCCATTGATGTTCTGATCACCCCTGACGAGCTGAAAGCTCACCTGCCGCTTAGCCAGCAGGCCTATGACAACGTAATCAAAGGTCGCCAGGTCATTCGTGACATTCTGGACGGCAAAGACCATCGTCTGTTCATCGTGATCGGCCCCTGCTCGATTCACAATATTGAAGCAGCCATGGAATATGCCCATCGCCTGAAACAGCTGGCAGCTGAAGTGGCTGACACCCTGTATCTGGTGATGCGGGTTTATTTTGAAAAGCCGCGTACTACTGTCGGCTGGAAGGGATTGATCAACGACCCCTTCATGGATGACTCCTTCCGCATTCAGGACGGTCTGCATATCGGCCGTAAACTGCTGCTGGATCTGAATGAACTGGGTCTGCCCTGTGCTACCGAAGCACTGGATCCGATGTCGCCACAGTATTATCACGACCTGATTTCTTGGACAGCCATTGGCGCACGTACCACCGAGTCCCAGACTCACCGTGAAATGTCGTCTGGCCTGTCATCGCCTGTCGGCTTCAAGAACGGTACTGATGGCGGCCTGAAAGTGGCCACCAACGCCCTGCTCTCCGTACAGAACCCGCACAGTTTTCTGGGCATCGACTCAGGCGGCAAAGTGGCGGTGATCAACACCACCGGCAATCAATATGGCCATGTCGTGCTGCGCGGCGGTGATGGCAAACCAAACTACGACTCGGTATCCGTGGCCATTGCCGAACGCGAGCTGGAAAAAGCCAAGGCACCCATGAACATCATGATTGATGCCTCACATGCCAACTCCAACAAGGACCCCGGTTTGCAACCACTGGTCATGGACAACGTGGCCAACCAGATTGTCGAAGGCAACAACTCCATTATCGGCATGATGGTTGAGTCGCACCTGAAGTTTGGCCGTCAGGACATTCCAAAGGATCTGAATGATCTGGAATATGGCAAATCGGTCACCGACGGCTGTATTGATTGGGAAATGACCGAAACCGCTATTCGTTCCATGCACAGCAAACTCAAAACAGTACTGCCGGAACGTCAGCGCTAATCAAAAACAACCCATGCCGCTTCTACACCAGTAAAAGCGGCATTTTTTTGGACGACACCTAATGACAATAAAAACACTGGGTCTAATCAGCACACTCGTGCTGTCATCTGTTGTACAAGCCAACACGGTTTTACCCAAAAACGAAATACCAGATCACTACATCGTCACACTGAACATGCCGCTGGCCAGTGGCTTGCTGGGCCTTCGCTCTGTGGAGCAAGCCGCTCACTTTGTGCTTGGTACTATTGGTGGTGGTGAACTGGGCTTTGTTTACCAACATACGCTCAACGGATTTTCTGCCCGCCTGCCCGCTGCATTGGTGCCAGCACTACAAGCCCTGCCCATTGTTAAACACATTGAGCCTGACCAATACATGAGCATAGGTGCCACTCAGGTGTCACCAGTCTGGGGGCTTGACCGTATTGATCAGACCAGCCTGCCATTAAATCAAAGCTATATTTATGCCGACAGCGCAGGTCAGGGATCGCATGTCTACATCATTGATACCGGCCTGCGTGCCAGCCACAGTGAAGTCGTCACCCGGGCAGGAAGCGGCCGCAACTTTGCCCCCAACAGCGGAGGCTTTCTGTTATTCGGCGGCAGTACAAATCCCACCGATACCAGCGACTGCAATGGCCACGGCACACACGTTGCCGCTACCGCTGTGGGCACCCAGTATGGCGTTGCCAAAAAAGCCACGGTTTACCCTGTTCGAGTGCTGGGCTGTAATGGCTCAGGCTCCAATTCCGGGGTTATTGCCGGGGTAGACTGGATCGCGGCCAATCATGTCAAACCTGCCGTCGCCAATATGTCGCTGGGCGGTGCCAACTCAACCGCACTGGATACTGCTGTTAATAATGCCATTGCTGCCGGCGTCACCTTTGTGGCTGCTGCGGGCAATGACAACGGCAATGCCTGCAATGGCTCACCCAATCGTGTCCCCAATGCATTAACAGTTGCCTCAACCGACATTCAGGATCGCCGCTCAAGCTTTTCCAACTACGGCAGCTGCGTCGATCTGTTTGCACCAGGCACCAACATCATGTCGGCATCACACAACAGCGACACCGCAACCGCGACATTCAGCGGCACTTCAATGGCAGCGCCTCATGTCGCCGGTGCGGCAGCGCTGTATCTGGCAGGAAACCCCAGTGCAACGCCTGCTCAAGTGGCACAAGCGCTGTTGGTCAGCACCTCAAACAACGTCATCAGCAATGTCTCTGGTTCACCAAACAAGCTGCTGAACATCAGCCAGTTAGGCGGCGTGATCTCTATCCCGACACCGCCAGAACCTGAGCCAGAGCCAGAACCAACACCAGATCAGCCGCCCTGCACCGGCTGCACCAGCTACACCGTGAATTTATCCAGCGGCCAGAATGGCTATGCCCCAGGCAGCGCTGGATTCAGCTTTTCCGGAGGTCGGCTGCAAGGCTTCCTGCGCTTGCCAAACGGCCTGAATGCCGAACTTCATCTGGAACGTCAACAACGGCTGCTGCTGTTAGGCATATCCTGGACTACCGTTGCCAGTCAAACCGGCAATGCAGCAGAAAAGAACTTGAGTACCAATGTAAGCTCAGGCACTTACCGCTGGCGTATCAATGCTGTCAGTGGACAAGGCCAGGCACGTTTTTACGGTCAGCCACGCTGATCACATGTTCCGGCACTCTCACGAGTAGACATCACGCGGACGGGTTGGTTTTCACTCGTTCAGATGTCACGCCGAACATCGACATGAGGAGCAAATCAACCAGCGGCCTCGGCAGCCAGGTTGCCAACGCGATGAAGACGCGTGCGCTGAACGGCGCGACGTATCGGGCACTCGGGCGCGCCGCCGTCAATGCGCGTTCGAGGGCGCGGACGATCACGATAGAGTCGACCCCGGTGCGCTCGAACTGGGCCTTGATCTGGTCCGCGTTGGCATAGACCGCCGCGTATGGCGAGGCGTCGTTCTGGTAGGACGCGATCTTTCGCATGCTGGTGTTTGCAAACTCGGACTTCGTCCCGCCGGGCTCCACCACGACAACCTTGATCCCGAGGGGCTTCAGCTCCATTCGCATCGCGTCCGAGAGGGATTCGACGGCGAACTTGGTCGAGTTGTACGCACCGAACAGTGGTAGCGTGACGCGTCCACCGGCGGAGCTGACGTTGACAATGCGACCAGCGCCACGATGGATCATCTGGGGAAGAAACGCCTGGGTGACCGCGAGGAGACCGAAAACGTTCGTCTCGTACATACCCCGTACGTCCTCCTCGCGGACCTCCAACAGCGGCGCCATCTCTCCGTAGGCAGCGTTGTTGACCAGGCTGTCAATCCCGTAGCCATCGGTCAGCCGGGAAACCTCCTCAACCGCCTCGGCGATGGAGGCGCGGTTGTTCACGTCGAGCACTACGGTGTGCAGCGGCAGCCCCGCGGCGTCAGCTTGCACCTGTTGCAGAGCGGAGGGATTTCTCCCCGTCGCGATGACGCGGTGTCCGGCCTTCGCCAGGTGGAACGCGAGGTGACGGCCGATGCCGCCTGTGGCACCAGTTATCAGGACAGTCTGGTTCATGTGCAATACCATTTGAACGACGTTAAGATTAACTTTGCCCAAGAATCCTAACGCTGTCAATACTGTCAAGAAAGTGCCGAAGCCGTACCTAGCACGGCGCTTTCCCTGCTACCCGGATTCCACGATGAACTCGCCCAGACTATTGATAAACCTGCTGTAACTGGCTTTTTCGTAATCCAGCAAAGTTTGGTACTGAGGTCATGATGAAATAAAAAAAGACCGCTTTTCAGCGGTCTTTTTTTATTCAGCCTTATTTGAAATACGCGTTATCGCGTTTGGTGTGATCAGTGGTATCCACCACACGAGCCAACTCGGGAATATTGGCCTTCAGTGTCGTTTCCACGCCCTGCTTCAAGGTCATGTCCACTGCCGAACAGCCCTGGCAGCCGCCGCCAAATTTCAGTACTGCGGTTAAACCATGCTCTTCGTCTTCATAACACTCTTCCAGTGACACACTGCCGTTGTGCGCAGCAAGCCCCGGATTGATTTCAGACACCAGCACATGCGCAATGCGCTCTTCAATCGAGCTGTCAGCCGAAATATTGGGCACTTTTGAACGCGGAGCCTTGAACGTTAACTGCCCGCCCATGCGATCTTTATTAAAGTCGATCACCGCATCAAGCAAATAGGGAATAGAGGCAAAATCGATATAGGCCGGGAAACCATCATAATCCTGACGTATGTCTTCGGACTTTTCTTCACCTTTAGTGCAATACGCCATACAACATTCAGCGCGAGGGGTGCCGGGGTTTTCAACAAAAATACGCACACCAATGCCGTCACTGTTTTGCTTGGCCAGCAAATCGCGCAAGTACTCTTGGGCCGACTCGGTAATCACCATATCACTCATAAAAATCCTCAGGGCAGATCACGTACAATGCAGGCAGTATAGCACCCACGCCGATTGATGAATCTGCTATCATATCCATTCATTTTTTTTGATATATGGTTTCTGCTCAATGCCAGCCACCCTGACACGCGCCCAACGTATCCAGCAGTTTCAACAAGACCTGCAAGAACGCATTCTGATTATTGACGGCGCCATGGGCACCATGATCCAGCGTTATAAACTGGAAGAGGCCGATTATCGTGGCGAGCGCTTTGCTGACTGGCCACGCGATCTGAAAGGCAACAACGACCTGCTGGCACTGACCCAACCCGACATCATTCGCGGTATTCATGATGCCTATTGTGCGGCGGGTGCCGACATTCTGGAAACCAATTCGTTTAACGGCACCAAAGTCTCCATGTCCGATTACGGCATGGAGTCACTGGTCACCGAGCTGAATCGCGAAGCTGCCGCGCTGGCACGTGCGGTGGCAGACGAATGGACTGCACGCGAACCACACAAACCACGTTATGTAGCCGGTGTCATTGGCCCTACTTCTCGCACCTGCTCGATTTCGCCTGACGTCAACAACCCCTCATTTCGCAACATCAGTTTTGATGAGCTGGTCTCTGACTATCGTGAAGCCACGTTTGCCTTGATTGACGGCGGTGCTGACCTGATCCTGATCGAAACCGTGTTTGATACCTTGAATGCCAAGGCTGCCATTTTTGCCGTACAAGGTGTTTTTGAAACGCTGGGCTTTGAACTGCCCATCATGATTTCCGGCACCATTACCGACGCCTCTGGCCGTACCTTGTCTGGTCAGACTGCTGAAGCATTCTGGCACTCGGTACGTCATGCCAAGCCCATTTCAATTGGCTTCAACTGTGCATTGGGTGGCAAGGAGCTACGTCCCTATGTACAGGAGTTAGCCGTCAAGGCAGACACCTATGTCAGTGCTCACCCCAACGCTGGCTTGCCCAATGCCTTTGGTGAATACGACGAAACCGCCGAAGAAACGGCTGCCATCATCGAAGAGTTTGCCGCCAGCGGATTTCTGAATATTGTCGGCGGCTGCTGTGGCACCACACCGGAACATATTCGCGCCATTGCACAGGCAGTCACCAAATACCCGCGTCGTGAAGTGCCCAGCTTTACCCCCGCCTGCAAACTGTCTGGCCTGGAGCCCTTCATCATCAATGAAAACAGTCTGTTCGTGAATGTGGGAGAACGCACCAACGTCACCGGCTCAAAAAAGTTTGCCCGCCTGATTCGTGAAGAAAACTACGCCGAAGCACTGGATGTGGCACGTGAGCAAGTCGAAGCCGGTGCACAGATTATCGACATTAATATGGACGAAGGCATGCTCGACTCCGAGCGCGCCATGGTCACCTTCCTGAACCTGATCGCCACCGAGCCAGATATTTGCCGCGTGCCCATCATGATCGATTCATCAAAATGGGAAATCATCGAGTCCGGCCTTAAATGTGTACAAGGCAAACCGGTAGTGAACTCCATTTCCATGAAAGAAGGCGTGGAAGAATTCAAGGAACGCGCCCGTCTGTGCATGCGCTATGGTGCAGCCGTCATTGTCATGGCCTTCGATGAACAAGGTCAGGCCGATACCGAAGCCCGCAAAAACGAAATCTGTAAGCGCTCCTACGACATTTTAGTCAATGAAGTCGGCTTCCCGCCCGAAGACATCATCTTTGACCCCAATGTGTTTGCCGTCGCTACCGGCATTGAAGAGCACAATAATTACGCCGTTGACTTCATCAATGCCTGCGCATTCATTAAACGTGAGTTGCCCTGGGCCAAGATTTCCGGCGGCATATCCAACGTCTCTTTCTCGTTCCGTGGCAATGAGCCGGTACGCGAAGCCATTCACTCGGTATTCCTGTATCACGCCATTCGCAATGGCCTGACCATGGGCATCGTCAATGCCGGTCAGCTGGCCATTTATGATGACCTGCCCGCCCTGCTGAAAGAGCGTGTTGAAGACGTCATTCAAAATCTTCGTGAAGACGGCACCGAACGCCTGCTGGAAATTGCCGAACAGTTCCGTGGTGATGGCAGCAAGGCCGTTGTTGAAGACGAAGCCTGGCGCAGCCTGCCCGTCGGCAAGCGTCTGGAGCACGCGCTGGTCAAAGGTATTACCACCTTCATCGTGGAAGATACCGAAGAGGCACGCCTGAGCGTTGAGCGCCCAATTCATGTCATTGAAGGGCCGTTGATGGATGGCATGAACGTGGTTGGCGACCTGTTTGGCGCCGGTAAAATGTTCCTGCCTCAGGTGGTGAAATCAGCGCGTGTCATGAAGCAAGCAGTGAATCATCTCATTCCGTTTATTGAAGAAGAAAAAGCGGGTGTGGTTGAAGCCAAGGGCAAAGTGCTGATGGCCACGGTCAAAGGTGACGTGCATGACATTGGCAAAAACATTGTCGGCGTGGTGCTGGGCTGTAATGGCTACGATATTGTTGACCTGGGCGTGATGGTGTCTTGCGAAAAGATCCTGCAAACCGCCCGTGACGAAAAAGTGGACATTATCGGCCTGTCGGGCCTGATCACCCCTTCGCTGGATGAAATGGTGCATGTAGCGCGTGAAATGCAGCGTCAGGACTTTAACATCCCGCTGCTGATTGGTGGCGCAACTACCTCCAAGGCACATACTGCGGTCAAGATTGACCCGCAATATAAAAATGACGCCGTGGTTTATGTCGCCGATGCTTCGCGCGCAGTTGGTGTCGTCACCACCCTGCTCAGCAAAGAGATGAAACCGGCTTTTATCAAAGAGCGTCGCGAAGAATATGCTGTTGTACGTGAACGCATTAATAACCGTCAGCCGTTGGGTGAGCGCCTGCCCTATCAGCAAGCCGTCAAACAAGGACTGGAAACTGATTGGGCCAACGCCAAACCAGTAAAGCCAAACACCTTGGGCATCACGACGCTGGACAACTATCCGCTGACCGAGCTGATGCCCTTCATTGACTGGACACCGTTTTTTATCTCCTGGGATCTGCACGGCAAATACCCGAAAATCTTGCAGGATGACGTGGTTGGTGAAGCTGCACGCAACCTGTTCAATGATGCTCAGGCCATGCTCAAGCAATTGATCGAGCAAAACAGTCTGCGTGTGCGTGGTGTTATCGGCCTATGGCCAGCCAACCGAGTCGGTGCTGATGATATTCGTGTCTGGCAGGATGAGCAGCGCCAGCAGCCGCTGGGTGAAATCCACTGCCTGCGTCAACAAAGCGAAAAGGTCAGCGGCAAGGCCAACTATTCACTGGCTGACTTTGTCGCCCCGATTGATAGCGGCATTGAGGATTATGTCGGTGGTTTTGCCGTATCTGTGCACGGCGCAGAAGAACTGGCCAGCGCCTATGAAGCCGCCAGCGACATGTATAACAGTATCCTGGTGAAGTCTCTGGCCGACCGTTTTGCCGAGGCCATGGCCGAATGCATGCACTTGCGTGTACGCAAGGAGTTCTGGGGTTATGCACCGGATGAGACGCTGGATAATGCCGCCCTGATTGCCGAGAAATATGTCGGCATTCGCCCAGCACCTGGCTATCCTGCCTGCCCTGAACACAGCGAAAAAACCACCCTGTTCAACTGGCTGGATGCACCAGGCCGTGCAGGCATGCAACTCACCGAACACTTTGCCATGTTGCCCGCCGCTGCCGTGTCCGGATGGTATTTTGCTCACCCGGATGCCACCTACTTCAATGTCGGCAAAATTGGCAAAGATCAGGTCGAAAATTATGCCGCACGAAAAGGCTGGAATTTGGCCACCGCAGAGCGTTGGTTGGCGCCAAATTTAGGGTATGATCCGGCGTAATTACAAGATGACCCTGAGGTCACGGTGTTATGCCCGCATCAAAACAACATTATCGCAATGCGCCGCCTCCGGGCGGCAATAAACGCTCCAGAGCCCGCGCCGCATTAAGCCGGATGCTGCGCAGCGGTTTTAATATTGCCGGTACCCGCGACACCGATCTGGATGAAAACGCCGAACAGGCTGAAATTTTTGTGCTGTCCGGCATCATGATCACAATTTTGTCCATCGGCGCCATCTGGCTGGGCCTGTGGCTTTTCCTCGAGTACTTTGCTTAAAGCTAAAGGCCTAAAACTAGAACCTGGGCGTCTGCACACTGCGCTGCCACCAACGCATCAATAACTGATCCACGGAATTTGTCGCGGCAAAGCCCAAACGCTGTCCCAGTGTTGTTTTTGTGCGCCAATGCAAGGCATACAAATCAGCTTCTTTGGCGCGCTCACGCAGATAATCGTCGCTGGTCTTGATCGCGTCAATCAGACCTAAGTCCAAGGCACGACTGCCATACCAATGCTCACCAGTTCCCACTCGCTCAATATCCAGGCCAGCACGCCACTGCTGTACAAAGTCCTTGAACAAGGCATGGGTATCATCC
Source organism: uncultured Paraperlucidibaca sp. (assembly GCA_964569335.1). Lineage (GTDB taxonomy): Bacteria > Pseudomonadota > Gammaproteobacteria > Pseudomonadales > Moraxellaceae > Perlucidibaca. The sequence continues at coordinate 31,973 of CAZMVL010000005.1, read as the reverse complement.
AGATCTTCCTGAAATTTTTTACGCCCCTCATCGGTATTTTCACCCAGCACCGTCAACGTGCGCTTGTATTCACCAGCGGTCATCAGCTCAACATCGACATCATGACGCTTCAATAGACGATGCACATTGGGAATCTGTGCCACCACCCCAATCGAGCCCAGAATGGCAAAGGGTGCTGCCAGCAACTGGTTGGCAATGGCCGCCATCAAATAGCCGCCGCTGGCAGCCACTTTATCGACACACACCGTTAGCTTCAGCCCGGCTTCACGAATACGCACCAGTTGCGACGCCGCCAGACCATAACCATGAACCATACCGCCAGGACTTTCCAGCAGAACCAGCACCTCATCACGCTCCTTATTGGCCACCGCCAGCAAGGCAGATACCTCATGACGCAAATGCGCTACCGCTGAAGCCGCAATATCACCCTTGAATTGCAACACAAACAACTTGGGCTTGGCGGGTAACGGATCCTTGCTCTTGGCACGCTGCTTTTCTTCTTTCTGACGCTGCTTTCTGGCCTTCTTTTCCGACTTCCACTCGGAGGTATCCCACACCAGCGTGCGTAAAGCATCCGCTTCGGCTTCGTAACGCTGGTTTAATGCTTCCACTTCCAGATGGCCCGATTGCAGGCCGGGCGAATCATCACCACGTACACGTGAAGCCAGGCTGATCACCAGCACGACAAACACCAGCACGGTAATGCCCTTGATCAGAAACAAGCCGTATTCGGCAAAAAAATCCCACATGGTTAACAACTCTCAGTCAGACAAAAATCAATTAAGGCGCGGGCAATACTGCCTTTGGGTGGAATCAGCGGTAAATTGTCGGCACGGAAAAACCCTGCCTCGGCAATTTCATCTTCCTGCAGGCACAGCTCGCCACTGGCATAATCCGCAATAAAGCCCAGCATCAGATTGCTCGGAAATGGCCAAGCCTGACTGCCAAAATAACGCAGATTGGCAATCTCTATACCCACCTCTTCGCGTACTTCCCGGATAAACGTGTCCTCGGCGCTTTCGCCTACTTCGACAAAACCGGCCAACGCACTGAACATGCCATTGCGAAAACGATGCGCTCTGGCCAACAACAGCTCATCACCACGCTTTACCACACCAATCACGCAAGGGTTGATTCGGGGATAGGCACTGAACTGACAACGGGTACAGACTCTGGCGCGCTCATTATGCTCATGCGGTCCCATCACGCCACCACAACGCCCGCAAAAACGGTGATTACGCGACCAGTCCAACACCTGCAGGGCACGCGCCGCTACCGAAAAAAACTGCTCATCAACCTGTGGCAGAATTTGGCGCAGCTCAACCCAGTCATAGGGATCCAGACGATTATTCGACAGTGTCATTTCCAGGGTAAATACAGGTCTCCCCTGCCAATAACCCAGAAACAACACTTCCTGCGTGCTGTCGATATGCCACATCAGCTCACGATATTCAGGCAGATATTCCGGCAGTGTTTGCTGATCTGACTTGATCAGCAGACGTGTTTCCGTCAGAGCAACCACCAGCGCATCAGCGGGAATCTTGCCCTCGAAATGAGCACCGGAAACAAAATAATCCGTCATCCGCGTGGATCCAGACGACGGAACAGACAATCACCTGACACCGTTTTATCAATGACCAGCAAGCGTTGCTCATGTGCCTGCAACTCCTCGGCACTGGGCATTAGCACCGGCAAAGGCTCACGATCGGCACTCACGCGACGAATCGTCTCTTGTGCCTGACCACCATTATCGGCACTGGCGGCATCGCCCTCATGCAAAGACAAACCCACCTGCCCACCGGTCATGGCCAGATACACTTCAGCCAGAATCTCGGAATCCAATAACGCGCCGTGATAGGTTCGATCACGCTGATCGGCACCGTAACGTCGAGCCAAGGCATCCAGATTGTTTTTCTGACCAGGATGCTTGTTGCGCGCCAGCTTCAACGTATCGAGCACCGAACACACGGTGGTGAGTGACGGGCGTCCCAGCAAGGACAGCTCATGATCCAGAAAGCCGATATCAAAAGCCGCGTTATGGATCACCAGCTCAGCACCATCAACAAACGTCAAAAAGCGCTCGGCTACATCCGCAAAACGCGGCTTATCACGCAAAAATTCGCTGGTGATACCGTGTACCGCCACCGCCTCTGCGTCAATCTCACGATCAGGTTGCAGATATTGATGAAAATGACGGCCGGTCAGACGGCGATTGACCAGCTCCAGACAGCCAATCTCGATCAGTCGGTGCCCCTGCAAAGGGTCCAGACCTGTTGTTTCCGTATCTAAAATAATTTGTCGCATTTAGTTCGCCATTGCCTGATCAATCGCCAGGTTCGCCAGCCTATCCACGGCTTCATTGCCAGGATCACCGGCGTGCCCTTTCACCCAGCGCCAGTTGATATCGTGTTGTGTCGCTACCTGATCCAGTGCCTGCCACAGGTCAGCGTTCTTGACAGGCTGTTTGGCTGCTGTTTTCCAGCCCCGCTGCTTCCAGCCTGCCAACCACTCGGTCATGCCTTTGCGCAAGTATTCCGAATCCGTCCACAGAGTCACCTTGCTGGGCTGCTTGAGCGCTCTCAATGCCTCCAGCGCCGCCATCAGCTCCATGCGATTATTGGTGGTCATTTTTTCAAAACCCGACAGCTCACGCTGATGCGGCCCTGCCGTCAATAATGCACCCCAGCCACCTGGCCCCGGATTACCACGACAGGCGCCATCGGTATAAATAATCACTTCCACGCTTACACACTCTCCTTCGCGGATCTTTTCAAGGTTTTGACCATGCCACGTGACGTAGGCAACAAACCGGTCTGCCAGCGCACCTCAATTGGCTTGGCCAACTGCCGGGGACGATGACCACAAAATGTCTTTTTCTGCCAACGCTGCAACGACCATTGCGACATGAAGGGCAACCACAGCTGCCACTGATCATTCCAATGCCTGGCCAAACGACCGGCAAACAGATTCAACCGACGATTATCGCCCCAATAGGAGGACTTTAATTCCATGCCCTGACTACGACAAAACGGCATGCCGATCTGGCACCACAACGACAACGACTTATTCGGCGCAATTACCAGCAAATGCCCATTTTCACTCAAACAGCCCACCACCTGATTCAGGATACGTGGCAAATCCGGGTGCAATGCTTCGTCCACCAATAACACCACGGTATCCAGACTACAGGGCGCAAACGGTAGCGAGTCCAGACGACACTGCACATAGGGCAAATCACGCTCCGAACGACTGAGCCCGGCCTGAAACAGGCAGCGTATGCTGGATGAGCGCAAATCCAGATTGTCAAAACCAGCACCAATGACCATTCCCACGTCACCATGACACAGGTCAAGCTCATGCCGACAATGCAAGGCCAGCCGCTGGGCACAACGCTGATGTGAAAGCATGGGCATAACAGAATGTGGTTGCAGCAAGTTCATGAGCATGTTCCGCTGTCGTTTGGTCAATCATCTCACAGAGCACGAATAAACACGGCTATTATTAAACGATCACTCACAGCTACTTAAGCACTTATGACTAACATTTTCCCCATTGCCTGTTTTTTCGACAACTATATCTGGTGCATCCAGCATGACCAGAGCCTGTGGGTAGTTGATCCCGGCGATGCTACACCAGTGCTGACTCATCTTGAGCAAGCAGGCCTGACGCTGGCCGGTATTCTGCTGACGCACCATCATGCGGATCATACCGGCGGGGTCAATACCCTGCTGGCAGCACAATCCGTACCGGTATATGGCCCCGCAGAAACCAGCACATGGGCCACACACATTGTGCAAGGTGGTCACACGATTGATTTTGGTGAATTAGGACAGGCGCAAATTCTCTTTGTCGGAGCCCATACACGTGGCCATATTGCTTATTACTTTGCCGATCTGAATAGCCTGTTTTGTGGCGACACCTTGTTCAGCGCAGGTTGTGGACGTTTATTTGAGGGTGATGCCCATGATCTGGAACGTGCACTGGCCAATATCAATACATTGCCAGCCGACACCCGACTGTATCCAACCCACGAATACACGCTCAGCAATCTGCGCTTTGCCCACCATGTTGAACCCGACAATCAAGCCATTACCGAGCATATTCTCTGGGTAGAAAGGCAACGTGAGCAGCAACAACCCAGCCTGCCGACCACCCTGGCCATTGAACGCCAGATCAACCCCTTTCTGCGCACCGAGCAGGCCACCATCATCCGCAGTGCCAGCGATTTTGCCCAGCGCCAAGTCACGGCAGGCGTAGAGACTTTAGCTGCCCTGCGTAGCTGGAAAGACAACTTTCGCGCCTAGCATTGTCGGGTTATGATTGCCCCCATGAAAAATACCGCGCAGGCCATAACAGCAATCATCAGCTCCTGTTGCGTGAGCTTTGCCGCGCAGGCGTCTGTGCCTGTGTATTCACTGCCGCTAACAGCGGACAACCCCCATGTGCATGCCGAATTGACTCCGGTCAACGCAGCTGCCATTGAGGCGATACAACAACAGCTGCCGCAACAAACACCACCGCAAGTACAGCAACAGGTACTACAGCCAACCCCGCTACAAACGCAACAACAGGCACATGACCTGCTTGCGCGCTTACGAGCTGGCTACGGCATGAACGCAGTCAATAACTATCGGGTTCGACATCAGCTGCAAAGCTTTCAGGGTCGTCAGGCCTATGCCGACCTGATCATTGAACGCGCCAGACCCTTCCTGTTTCTGGCGGTCAATGAAGCTGAACGGAGACGTCTTCCGACAGAGTTAGCCCTGCTGCCCATCATTGAGAGCGCCTACGACCCGACAGCGACTTCTCGCTCTCAGGCCGCTGGTTTGTGGCAATTCATTCCTACCACGGGACAACTGTTTGGCCTGAAACAAAACCAGTGGTTTGATGGTCGCCGTGACCCGCTGCAATCCACCCTGGCTGCTTATGATTATCTCGATCAGCTGCATGCCATGTTTAACGACTGGGAGCTGGTGCTGGCGGCATACAATGCCGGGCCTGGCACCATATCGCGCGCCATTCAGCAAAACCTGCGTACTGGGCAACCAACCGATTATTGGTCATTACGGCTACCTGAAGAGACGATGAATTATGTGCCTCGCTTTTTGGCTGTGGCACAGCTGTTCAAACAGCCTGAAGCCAATGGTATCCGCCTGACATCCTTGCCCAACGCACCTTATTTTCAGACAGTGCAGACAGAAGGCCCGGTTAATCTGCACGACGTCGCACGCAATAGTGGTATCTCGTTTGATATTTTAAAGCGCCTGAATGCCGCCCTTAAAAATGACCGCCATGATCCTGCCGGCCCTTATCTATTGCACTTACCCAATAGCACCATTGCTACATCAGATAGTCAAATCAATCAGTTAGCGCAGCCAGTTCAAGTGATATTTAATGGTGAACCTGTCGATCACCAACTACTGGCGCGCACGCCAGCCGCCATTTTGCCAGTCGCCAGACGTCAACAAACACCAGGACAGCATGAGGTCGAGGCAGGCGATACGCTTTATTCCATCGCACGCGCTTATTTAACCTCGGTGGCCGACATACAGCGCCTGAATGGACGACTACAAGCTAATAGCCTGGAAGTGGGACAACGCATTCGGGTGCCGGAACTAGGCCAGCAAACCAGTGGCCCCGAGCAGGTCATCGCGGTTATTCCCTCGCGCAACGACCAACGCGTTGAATTCAGGCGTCGTGTCATGAATGGGGAAACGCTAGAAACCATTCGCCAGCAATATGACCTGAGCCTGGCCGAAATTCGCGCACTCAATGGTAACATCCAGGGTGTGCGACCTGGACAAATGCTGGTATTACGCGCTCATTCCGACAAGATTCCTGGATTATAACCAACCTATGGCGTACCCCTTTCGCACCCTTCTGGTTGGTTTATGTATATTTGGCCTGGCGCTATCAAACCCAGCTCAGGCCAATAACATTCGCAGCAGTCATGCCCTGAGCCTGCACGGCCAACCTGCACTGCCTGCGCACTTCAAGCACTTTCCCTATGCCAACCCTCATGCACCCAAAGGCGGCCGTATGCGGCTCAATGCCATTGGCACATTCGACAGCCTGAATCCGTTTATTAATCGAGGGGTGGCTGCGGCCGGCATCAGCAATATTTATGACAGCCTGACCACGGCATCAAAAGATGAGCCATTCAGTCGTTATGGCCTACTGGCCAAACGTATGGAATATGACCCCAATGATGCCTCCTGGATTATTTATCACCTGCGCCCGGAAGCCCGGTTTCATGACGGTCATCCGGTACGCGCCGAAGATGTGGTCTTTACCTTTGACCTGATCAAACGCGAAGGCTCACCCGGCTACAAAGCCTATTTTGCCGATGTTGCGCAAGTCGAGGCCCTGTCCCCACTAGCCGTGAAATTCAGCTTCCGTAGCCAGGACAACCGTGAATTGCCCCTGATTGTGGGTGAAATGAGCATTCTGCCAAAACACTTCTGGCAAGATCGCGAATTCAATCAGACCAGTCTGACACCTCCACTGGGCAGTGGCCCCTATAGGGTGAGTCACGTAGATCAGGGCAAACGCATCAGCTACAAGCGCAATCCCGACTATTGGGGACGTGATCTGCCGGTCAACAAAGGCCATCACAATGTTGATGAAATCGCCTATGTCTATTATCGAGATGGCACCGTCGCCTTCGAAGGCTTCAAGGCTGGACAATACGATGTGCGCTTTGAAAACAAGGCCAAGACCTGGGCCACTGAATACAACTTTCCTGCCGTGCGTAATGGCAAGGTAGCGCTGATTGAGCAACGCCACAGCAATCCGTCCGGCATGCAGGGCTTTATCTACAATATGCGTCGCCCACACCTGCAAAACCGCGATGTCCGCCAGGCCATTGCACTGGCCTTCGACTTTGAGTGGTCCAATCGTGCCCTGTTCTATTCGGCCTACGAACGCACACACAGCTATTTTGAAAACTCTGAGCTGGCTGCCGATGGCCTACCTGATCGTGCTGAGCTCAGACTGCTGAATCGCTGGAAAGATCAGCTGCCGGAAGCCGTCTTTGGTTCCGCCGTCATGGCGCCCGAAAGTCAGGGTGATGGCTATAACCGGGCCGCACTGATACGGGCACAGCGCATGTTGAAAGCGGCCGGATGGTCATACCGTCAAGGTGCTCTGCGCAATGCCGCTGGTGAGCCTCTGCGACTGGAAATGATGCTGGTACAACCCGAATTTGAACGCATTGTGCATCCCTTCCGCCGTAATCTGGCACGCTTGGGGATACGTCTGGATATTCGCATTCTGGATGCCGCGCAATATATTCAGCGTCTGCGTCAGTTTGACTTTGACCTGACTGTCACCGGCTTTCCAGCGTCCAGCTCACCCGGTAATGAACTGTGGAACTTCTGGAGCAGCCAGGCTGCCGACACCTCGGGCAGTGGCAATCTGGCCGGACTTAAATCTCCCGCCGTCGACAGCCTGATCAGCGGCATCACACAGGCACGAACACGCAACGATCTGGTCACCCATGTCCGTGCGCTGGATCGAATCCTGCGTGCCGAATGGCTGGTCGTACCGCACTACCACACCCCGGTTTACCGTATTGCCAGCTGGCAGCGCTTTGGCCGACCCGAGCGTCCACCGCTGTACGGGGACGGCATTGATACCTGGTGGGCACTATCTGCCACCAGCACAGCGGAGTAACCATGGCTCACTATATTATCCGCCGACTGCTGCTGATGATTCCCACCCTGCTGGGCATTCTGATGATCAATTTTCTGGTGATTCAGGCAGCACCCGGTGGCCCCGTTGAGCGCACCATCGCCCAGCTGCAAGGTCATGGCGGCGCCACCATGCTGGCAGGCACTGGCGGCGATCTTGCCGCTACCGCCAGTGCATCTTCCGGCCCGGGTTATCGTGGCAGTCAGGGCTTACCCCCCGAACTGATTGCCGAAATCGAAAAGCAATATGGTTTTGATCAACCCGCCAGCACCCGTTTTTTCATGATGCTGAAAAACTTCGTCACCTTTGATCTGGGCAACAGCTTTTATCGCGACATCAGCGTGATCGACCTGATTATTGAAAAAATGCCGGTCTCGCTGTCGCTGGGGCTATGGAGCACCCTGCTGATCTATCTGATTGCGGTGCCACTAGGCATTCGTAAAGCTCTGCATCCCGGCAGTCGCTTTGACACCTGGAGCAGCGGCGTCATTGTCGTGGCCTATGCCATTCCTGGCTTTTTATTCGCCATTTTACTGATCATCCTGTTTGCCGGTGGCAGCTATTGGCAGTGGTTTCCCATGCAGGGACTCAGTTCGGAAAACGTCCACGAACTGGGCTTCTGGGCCAGACTACTGGACTATGCACACCATCTGGTACTACCCACCATCTGTCTAACGCTGGGCGGCCTGGCCACACTCACCCTGTTTACCCGCAACAGCTTTCTGGAAGAAATGCAGAAGCAGTACGTGATGACCGCCAGAGCCAAAGGCGCAGACAACCGTCGCATCCTGCTTGGTCACGTGTTTCGCAATGCCATGCTGATTCTGATTGCCGGCTTGCCCGCCACCCTGTTCGGCATTTTATTCACCGGTGCCTTTCTGATCGAAATCATCTTCAATCTGGATGGGCTGGGCCTGCTGGGTTACGAGTCCGTCATCAACCGGGATTATCCGGTGATTTTCGGCAGCCTGTTCTTATTCACGCTGATGGGCATGATTCTGCGATTGCTGGGTGATTTGTGTTATCGCCTGGTGGACCCACGTATTGATTTCGCGAGGGCCAGCGCATGACCCTGTCACCACTGACCCGCCGTCGCTGGCAACAGTTCCGCCAAAATCGTCGTGCCTGGTGGTCGTTATGGCTACTTGCGCTTATTTTTGCGCTGACGCTGGGCGCTGAACTGATTGCCAACGACAAACCCATTCTGGTCAGCTATCAGGGTCAGTTGTTTTCACCCCTGCTCAAAGACGTGCCAGAAACCGCCATTGGCGGCGAATTTGAAACACCAGCCGTGTTTCGTGACCCAGCCGTGCAAGCTTTGGTGGATGCCGAAGGCTGGATGTTGTGGCCACTGATTCGCTTCAATGCCCAGACCATTCATTTTGAGCGAGCCGAACCCACGCCTTCCACTCCCTCCAGAGATAACTGGCTGGGCACCGATGATCAGGGACGTGATGTCATGGCACGCCTGATTTACGGTGTCAGAACCTCATTGGCCTTTGCCACTCTGATGACTCTGGCCACCGTGGTCCTGGGCATTGCCGCCGGTGCTGCGCAAGGTTACTGGGGCGGCTGGGTTGACCTGATCGGCCAGCGCTTTACCGAAATCTGGTCTGGCCTGCCCGTGCTGTTCATGCTGATTATCCTGTCCAGTCTGGTCACACCCAATTTCTGGTGGCTATTAGGCCTGCTCGCGCTGTTCAGCTGGACTGACTTAAGTGGCCTGGTGCGTGCCGAATTTTTACGCACACGACAGCTGGACTATGTGCGTGCCGCCCGCGCCATGGGCGTCAACCCCACCCTGCTGGTGTGGCGTCACGTGTTACCCAATGCACTGATTACCACACTGACGCTGCTGCCCTTCATCTTTACCGGTGCCATTGGCCTGCTGACTTCGCTGGACTTCCTGGGCTTTGGCCTGCCACCCGGCTCTGCCTCGCTGGGCGAACTCATTGCGCAAGGCAAAAACAATCTGCAAGCACCCTGGCTGGGGCTGACTGCCTTTTTCAGCCTATCGATTCTGCTGACCTTACTGGTCTTTATTGGAGAGGGCCTGCGTGATGCCTTCGACCCCCGCCATGTCGCCAACTAAACCGGTACTCAGCCTGAACAATCTGGTCATTCGCAAGCGCGATGGTGACGTGCTGGTTGACAGTATCAGCCTGCATATTGATTCGGGTGAATGGCTGGCCGTGGTCGGAGAATCCGGCTCCGGCAAATCCCTGTCAGCCCTTGCCAGCCTGCGCCTATTGCCTGCTGGACTTGATGCCAGCGGACAACTGCACTGGAATGGTGAAGACATTCTGAAATTCAGCGACAAGCGTTTGCAGCAACTGCGTGGTGGCGATGTCGGCATGATCTTTCAGGAGCCACTGACCGCACTCAATCCACTGCATCGCATTGGCAAGCAGATTATCGAAATGCTGCAGCTGCATCAGCGCATTGATCTGGCTCAGGCCAGAGCACGAGCCATTAGCCTGCTCAACGAGGTCGGCATTGATCAGGCTGAGCGACGCCTGCGGGCGTGGCCACACGAGCTGTCTGGCGGTCAGCGCCAACGCATCATGATTGCCATGGCACTGGCCAATAACCCCAAACTGCTGATTGCCGATGAGCCGACTACCGCGCTCGATGCCCTGCTGCAAACCCAGATTCTGGACCTGCTGAAAAACCTGCAAAAAAAGCGTGGCTTGAGTGTGCTGTTCATCAGCCACGACCTGCCTCAGGTACAGCGCTATGCTGATCGCGTGGTGGTGATGAAAACAGGTCGGATTGTTGAAAGCAATGATTGTGAAGCTCTGTTTAACGCGCCACAACACGACTACACACGCATGTTGCTGCGCCCTTTTGAGCATATACACCGGCCTGCCATCGACATCAATGCTGCAGCAGTGCTCACTGCCAGTCAGCTGAATGTGAATTATCCCATTGCCGCCAACTGGATGGGACGGGTCACACAATGGCACCACGCCGTCACTGACGTGGGACTGACGCTGCGCAAAGGTGAGGCGCTGGGCATTGTTGGCGAGTCCGGCTCCGGCAAATCCAGCCTGGCCGCAGCCTTGCTACGTCTAACAGAGGCCAGTGGACGTATTACCGTACTGGGCAAAGACTGGCTGACGCTGAGCAATCAGTCCCTGCGTGCGCAACGGGCACATATGCAAATGGTGTTTCAGGACCCCTACGGCAGCCTGAGCCCACGCATGATGGTCAGTGACCTGATTGCCGAAGGACTGCGAGCACATCGCCAGCTGGATGAAGCAGCTATCGAACGAGCGGTTATTGAAGCCATGACAGCCGTTAACCTGGATCCGGCCAGCCGCCATCGTTATCCGCATGAGTTCTCCGGCGGCCAGCGCCAGCGCATTGCCCTGGCACGTGCGCTGATTCTGCGTCCGGCCATTATCGTCATGGACGAACCCACCTCGGCGCTGGACAGACACACCCAGCGTGACATCGTGGAGTTATTACGCAAGATTCAGCACGACATGGGCGTCAGCTATATTTTCATCAGTCACGACCTGCGTGTGGTGCAGGCACTTTGTCATCGCCTGCTGGTGATGCATCAGGGACAGGTCGTTGAACAAGGATATTGTCAGGATATATTTCAGCGACCAAAGCATATCTATACTCAGGCCTTGTTAGCGAGCTTAAATACGCAGTCACAAAAATGACTCTATACTCGGAGCATAAACAGAATTTATTCAGGCCAAGCGCACGCTTTGCCAACTAGAAGGAGAAGCCTTGATGGGAATGATGACCGGCAAACGTGTCCTGATTGTGGGCATAGCCAGCAAACTGTCGATTGCCTATGGCATTGCACAGGCCATGCACCGTGAAGGTGCCGAACTGGCCTTTACCTACCAGAATGACAAACTGCGCAAACGTGTCGAAGACTTTGCTGCCAGCTTTGATTCCACCCTGACTTTTCCCTGCGATGTCGTGAGTGATGACGAAATCACGGCAGTATTCGAATCCCTGAAAGCGCACTGGGATGGTCTGGACGTACTGGTACATTCGGTAGGTTATGCACCAGGACATGAGCTGGAAGGCAACTACGTCGACGTCACCACACGCGAAGGCTTCCGCATTGCTCACGACATCAGCTCGTACAGTTTCAGCGCCCTGGCACAGGCAGCCAAGCCAATGATGCTGGGTCGCAACGGCAGCCTGTTGACACTCACCTACCAAGGTTCCGAGCGCGTAGTGCCAAACTACAACGTCATGGGTCTGGCTAAGGCCTCTCTCGAAGCCAACGTGCGCTATCTGGGTGCCAGCCTGGGCCCTGATGGTATTCGCGTCAATGGCATCTCTGCTGGCCCTATCCGCACGCTGGCCGCCAGTGGCATCAAGGATTTCCGCAAAATGCTGTCTTATAACGAAGCGGCCACGCCAATACGTCGTAATGTCACCATTGAAGAAGTCGGCAATGCCGCCACTTTCCTGTGCTCCGATCTGGCATCTGGCATCAGCGGCGAAATTCTCTATGTCGATGGTGGCTTTAACACCGTAGCCATGCCAGCCATGGATGCGCTCGACAATCTCTAATAGCGTTTTTAAAGCTATCCATAAAAAAGCCCGCATCAGCGGGCTTTTTTATGATCTCAATTCACTCAACGGCTTATTCAACCGCACCATTTTTGTGAATCTTCACTTTGGCCTTGTCATGCAATAACGAAAGCAGATCCTGTAACTCCTGCTGACCGCGATTTTCAGCCAGCATACTACGTACCATGGCCTGCTCTTCGGGTGCCGGAACATCACCCGCAGATACTACTGTCACGGCAATCACCAGCACCGAATCAGACAATACAGACAATACCGGTTGAGCTTTTCCTTCCACCGGCTTGGGCGCACGGAACAAGGCTCCAGCCAGATCGGTATCGGCCAACTGAGTCTGACGCGTCAAGCCACTACGTTTCTGCACAGGGCGTGTCGATACCGCCTGATTCAATCCCTGCTCTTTAGCCTTGGCCAGAACCGCCTCAGCATCCGTTTTAGCCAATGCCAATGCCTGCTCATTAGCCAGCTTGACCATGACTACCTCACGCACCTGCTCCAAAGGACGCTTCTGCGCAGGAGAATGTCGGGTGACACGCAACCAGACACTGCTACCATCCTGCAACGGCACCACACCCGAGTTCTTTTTGTCTCGAATCAGCTCATCACTGAATGCCACATCAAGCACGCGTGGATCAGCCGCAACGCCTGTACCACCCTGACGACCAAAGGCAGCGGCAGACTGAACCGTCAGCTGCATTTCACGGGCAGCGTCACTCAGATCAGACGACTCATACACAATGGCATCCAGACGCTCCACCGCATCGATATACAACTCTTCTGCCTTGTGTGTACGCACCTCGGCAATCAACTCATTGCGAATGCTGGCCAGCGAGGGGACTTCAGGCGTATTGATTTCCAGCAACTTGATGATGTGATAACCAAATGGCGTTTTCACCACAGGTGATAACTGACCCGGCTTTTCCAGCTCGAATAATGCCGCTTCAAATGTTGGCTCAAACGAACCTCGACCAAAGAAGCCCTGCATATCGCCACCATTGGCCGCCGAGCTGGGATCCTGCGAATTAGCTGTCGCCAGGTCAGCAAACGAAGCACCTGCCTCGATTTCTTTCAGCAGTTCTTCAGCCTTGGCCTTGTCATTCGCGTCACTGCCCTGATTAGCAATCAGAATATGTGCGGCACGACGTTGTTCACCAGCGGCCAACGCCTGCACACGCAGCTGATAACGCGCTTCAATATCATCTTCATCTGCGCTGACTTCATTCAGAAAGTGATCGCTGTTCAGATGAATATACTCAATTGCTACCTGCTCAGGCTGCTGGAATAAACGTGATTCCTTGTCATAGGCAGCCTGAATCTCCGCGTCACTGACGTTGATCTTGTTCAGATAGTCAATTGCCGGAAACGCCACATAGCTCACATCACGAGTCTGGCTGTCCAATGCCAGCAAACGATCCAGTTCAGCCTGCGTCACAAAAGTGCTCTGCAACCAGGCGCCCATGCGCTGGGCCACAATCACTTCCTGGCGTGCACGCTCGGGAAACGATGCTGGAGACTCACCAATCTGGCTTAATACAGAAGCATAACGCTGAGGAGAAAAACGACCACCCTCCTGGAAAGCTGGCGTTTCACGAATCAGCTTGTGAATCTGTTCATCGGTCACACGGTAGCCTGCACGCTGACCCGATTGCAGTAATAACTGACGCTGAACCAGGTTCTTCAGTACCTGCTCGCGTAATTGCTTCTGCTCTTCACTGCTTAAACGAACATTGGTGCCCAAACGAGCCTGCATTTGCTGTGTCTGACTTTGCACGGCGCGATCAAGCGAATGCTGAGCAATTTCGTCTCCATTCACTTCGGCCGCAACCAGATTGCGACCCCCACTGAAATAGGACTCCATGCCTACCAGCACCAAGGGTACCGCCAGCAACGCCAACATCGCGATGCCTAACCATCCCTTGACCATTTGACGAAACGATTCCATGACCAACCTTTGACTGTTAAACGGAGCAGCAATAATTGCCGCAGAAAAAAAGTACGCGCCAAAAGGCGCGTACTTAGGTTACTACAGGATAGCTAAATTGATTAGCTATTCACTGCATCCTTCAAGCCTTTACCTGCTTTGAACGAAGGTGTCTTGGAAGCAGCAATCTTGATTTCTTTACCGGTTTGTGGATTGCGACCTGTACGGGCAGCACGCTCTTTAACAGCGAAAGTACCAAAACCAACCAGAGTCACCGCATCACCACCTTTCAGAGCGGCAGTAACAGCAGCAACCGTTGCATCCAGTGCACGACCGGAATCAGCCTTGGTCAAGTTTGTGGCTTCAGCAATTGCATCAATGAGTTCAGACTTATTCACATTCATCCCCTTCGGATTCGTCGTGTTATTGTGATTTTTAGTTGCTTGCGAAACTTACGCAGTGCAGTGGAGTCAATTTATAAATCGGTGTCTTACCTAGGGTCAAGCAAAACACCGACAAAACCTGAAGATTTCATCAAATAAAGGCAATTCTTTAGTGACGGCTTGCCGAACTTGCTGCTTTATTCTCCACTTTGGCCAATCCTTCGGCATAGGCTTCCTCACTGAGTGGTTCCGGTACACGCGTCAACGCAATCGCCAACACCTCGTCGATCCACTTCACCGTGCGAATGTCCAGTGCTGATTTCACGTTCTCCGGAATCTCCTTCAGATCACGCGCATTTTCATCCGGAATGATCACGGTACGAATACCACCACGGTGTGCTGCCAGCAGCTTCTCTTTCAGCCCACCGATCGGCAATACCTGACCACGCAAAGTGATTTCACCGGTCATGGCAACATCTGCCTTCACCGGAATACCGGTCAATACCGATGCCAATGCTGTGCACATGCCAATACCAGCGCTGGGACCATCTTTTGGCGTAGCACCTTCCGGCATGTGAATATGCAAGTCCCGACGCTCAAAGGTATCCGGCAGCAAACCCAGCACGCGTGAACGAGAACGCACTACCGTTAACGCAGCACGAATCGACTCCTGCATGACATCACCCAGCGAGCCGGTCATCAAATGACCACCCTTGCCCGGTACAGAAGCAGCCTCAATGGTCAACAACTCGCCGCCCACCGATGTCCAGGCCAGACCCGTCACCTGACCAATCTGGTCTTCTGCTTCGGCCTTGCCATAATTGAACTTGCGAACACCCAGATATTCTTCCAGCAATGCCGAATCCACCGTAATGGCACCTGTGTGCTCGCCTGTCACCAACAGCTTGACCACCTTGCGGCAGACACGGCCAATGGCACGATCCAGATTACGCACACCCGCCTCACGAGTGAAATAACGCACGATGTCACGACAGGCGTCTTCGCTGATGCTGAGTTCTTCAGACTTCAAACCCGCTGCCGCTAATTGCTTGGGAATCAGGTACTGCGATGCAATGGCGATTTTTTCGTCTTCGGTATAACCCGGCAGACGAATAACCTCCATACGATCCAGCAATGGTGCCGGAATATCCATGGAGTTGGCCGTACACAGGAACATCACTTCGGACAAGTCATAGTCAACTTCCAGGTAGTGATCGTTAAATGACTTGTTCTGTTCGGGGTCTAATACTTCCAGCAATGCCGATGCCGGATCGCCACGCATGTCAGAGGCCATCTTGTCGATTTCATCCAGCAGGAACAGCGGGTTACGCACCCCTACCTTAGACAGTTTCTGGATTAATTTACCTGGCATGGAGCCGATATAGGTACGGCGATGACCACGAATCTCAGCTTCATCACGCACACCACCCAACGCCATGCGAATAAATTCACGATTGGTCGCACGCGCAATCGACTGGCCCAACGAGGTCTTGCCCACGCCCGGGGGCCCTACCAGACACAAAATGGCACCATTGAGTTTTTTCACGCGAGACTGCACCGCGAGATATTCCAGAATGCGCTCTTTCACTTCCTCCAGTCCAAAGTGATCGGCATCCAGGATCTCACGCGCTTTTTTCAGATCAATACGAACGCGGCTGCGCTTTTTCCACGGCACACCCAACATCCAGTCAATATAACCACGCACCACCGTTGCTTCTGCAGACGATGGCGACATCTGACGTAACTTGCGCAGCTCGGCTTCCACTTTCTTGCGCGCCTCAACGGGCATGCCAGCCGTTTCCATGCGACGCTCAATCTCGCTGAGCTCGTCTTCGCCCTCACCCAGATCACCCAACTCTTTCTGAATCGCCTTGATCTGTTCGTTCAGATAATACTCACGCTGGCTTTTTTCCATCTGATTCTTGACGCGACCACGAATACGCTTTTCAACCTTCAGGATGTCAATTTCCGACTCCATCAGTGCCATCAGATGCTCAACACGCTCCTGCAACGGCACAATATCCAGAATGGCCTGTTTTTCTTCCATACGCAGCGACAGATGCGCAGCAATGGTATCGGCCAGACGGCTGGGCTCATGAATGTCCGCCACCGAGGTCAATACTTCGTTGGCCACCTTCTTTGACAACTTCACGTATTGCTCAAACTGGGTCATCAGGCTGCGTGCCAGCACGTCGGCATCACTGCGCGACAGCTCTGGCGCTACACAAGGCGTTAGCAGCGCCTGCAACCCTGCACGCTCAACTTCAACAATATCAGTCAGCTCAGCACGACTGACACCTTCTACCAGTACCTTCACGGTGCCATCGGGCAGCTTAAGCAACTGTAAAATATTGGCGATGGTGCCAACCTTGTATAAACCAGCCTGACGTGGGTCATCTTCGGTGGCATCGCGCTGTGATACCAAGAAAATATGGCGCTCCTCACCAGTCATCGCTGCTTCCAGCGCCTCTATCGAGCGTTCGCGGCCAACAAACAAGGGAATGACCATATGCGGGTAGATCACCACGTCGCGCAAAGGCAATAAGGGCAAACGAAGGGCTTCGGACATGCTTAATCTCCACGATGAACAGGCGCTGACCTGTTTGAATATAATTACTTTGTGGGGCAAGCCAAACCGTTTTACAAGGTGCTAAAAGTGAATCTGGTCGAAAAGCCAACAAAAAAGGGACATAAAGTCCCTTTTTTATTAACGCTGCTCAGAAATCACTCAGGCACTATTCAGGAACTACCCGAGCAGAATCCATGTTTTCGTAGACCAACAGTGGTTCAGATTCACCATTGACCACTTTTTCATCAATCAGCACTTTGCTGACACCTTCCAGTGATGGCAACTCATACATCGTGCTCAGCAAAATGCCTTCCATGATGGAACGCAGGCCACGAGCACCTGTTTTACGCTCCAGCGCCTTGGCCGCAATAGCCTTCAGTGCTTCAGCGCGGAACTCCAGCTGCACGCCTTCCATTTCGAACAATTTGGCATATTGCTTGGTGACTGCATTTTTGGGTGCGGTCAAAATTTGTACCAAAGCCTCAGCATCCAGATCGGTCAGCGTGGCGATCACCGGCAAACGACCCACAAATTCGGGAATCAGACCAAACTTCACCAGATCATGTGGCTGCACACTGGTAAACAGCTCGCCAATGCTCTTGGGAGCGCCGCCACCTTTCACCTGAGCATTGAAGCCAATGCCACCCGGCTCGGCACGACTGGCAATCAGCTTGTCCAGACCAGCAAACGCACCACCCACAATAAACAGAATGTTGGAGGTATCTACCTGCAAGAATTCCTGTTGCGGATGCTTGCGACCACCCTGTGGAGGAACGCTGGCCACCGTACCTTCAATCAGCTTCAGCAAGGCCTGCTGCACACCTTCGCCACTGACGTCACGGGTAATGGACGGGTTATCGCTCTTGCGTGAAATTTTGTCGATTTCATCAATATAGACGATACCGTTTTGCGCCTTTTCCACATCGTAGTCGCATTTCTGCAGCAACTTCTGAATGATGTTTTCCACGTCTTCGCCAACATAACCGGCTTCAGTCAGTGTGGTGGCGTCTGCCATGGTAAACGGCACGTTCAAAACACGCGCCAGCGTTTCAGCCAGCAAGGTCTTGCCCGAACCGGTAGGACCAATCAGCAGAATATTGCTTTTTGACAATTCGACTTCTGTACCGGCACGCGCACCAATAGCACGCTTCATACCCGCACGCAGACGCTTGTAGTGGTTGTATACCGCTACCGCCAATACCCGCTTGGCCTGTTCCTGGCCAATCACATAATCATCCAGCGTGGCCTTCAGCTCACGTGGTGTAGGCAGATGATCACTGCTTTGTTCTTCGGTTTTTTCCTGCACTTCTTCGCGGATAATGTCGTTACACAGATCCACGCACTCATCACAGATATAGACCGACGGGCCCGCAATCAGCTTGCGAACCTCGTGCTGGCTTTTGCCACAAAATGAGCAAAACAACAGTTTGCCATCACCCTTTTTTTCTTCTGACATAATATTCCTCGACTCAGAGACGCGATGTCAGGACCTGGTCAATCAGACCATAAGTCCTGGCGTCTTCCGCCGTCATAAAGTTATCTCTATCTGTGTCACGCTCAATATGTTCCAGCGGTTGACCCGTGTGTTCAGCCAGCAAGTCATTCAACAGCGCCTTGATTTTCAGAATTTCCTGGGCATGAATGGCGATATCGGAAGCCTGGCCCTGAAAACCACCCAACGGTTGATGAATCATCACGCGGGAATGCGGCAGACAATAACGCTTGCCCTTGGTACCGGCAGACAGCAGAAATGCGCCCATCGAAGCGGCCTGACCAATACAGATGGTCGATACGTCCGGCTTGATAAAGCGCAGGGTGTCATAAATCGCCATACCCGCAGTCACCGAACCACCCGGTGAATTGATGTACAGATGAATGTCCTTGTCGGGGTTTTCCGACTCCAGAAACAGCAGCTGAGCCACAATCAGGTTGGCCATATTGTCTTCAATGGGGCCAACAATAAAAATCACGCGTTCTTTTAATAATCGTGAATAAATGTCGAAAGCACGTTCGCCACGGGCGGACTGCTCTACCACCATGGGCACAAGGCCAAGATTACTGATGGAAGGTGCCATGGAATAATCAATTTTCATGTAAATACTCTGGTTAGGCCCAATAAAAAACACTCCCGGATGCCGGGGCATACCGAGAGTGTCAGGGCAACCGCGGCCAAGGTCAAGACCGCGAGTGTGAACAGCTGGTTAGCGTGCGTTACGGACTACAACATCGGCATAACGAGCGGCAACATCCGCTACCTGCGCTTCGGCCAGAATGGTATCAACCACCTGATCTTCCAGCACCAGCGCTTCAACCTGAGCCAGTTGCTCACGGTTACCATAGTAGTAGTTCACGACTTCTTCGGGTGACTCATAAGACTCGGCTACTTCCTGCACCAGCTCGCGTACGCGCTCGGCATCCACGGCAATAGCCTTGTCCTTGATGATCTGGCTGATCAGCAGACCCAGACTCACAGAACGCTTGGCTTGTTCAGCAAACAGGTCATCCGGCAACATTTTGGGGTCGAGTTTGGCACCACCGCCAAACTGCTTGAACATGGCTTCGCGTTGACGATTGATTTCGTTAGCCACCAGTGCCTTGGGCACTTCAATGGCATTGGCTTCCAGCAAGGCGTCCATTACCTGAGTTTTTACCTTGGTTTTGATCGCTTGCTTCAGCTCACGCGCCATGTTCTTGCTAACGTCTTCACGGAATTTTTCTACACCGCCTTCGGTCACGCCAAATGCCTTCAGGAACTCTTCATCCACTTCAGGCATTACTGATTTTTTCACAGTGTGTGCAGTGATTTTGAACACAGCCGCCTTACCACGCAGATTTTCGGCCTGATAATCTTCCGGGAAAGTCACATTGATGTCGCGAACTTCACCGGCTTTGATACCGACAATGGCGTCTTCAAAACCAGGAATCATGCGCTTGGAGCCCAGCTCCAGTTCAAAGTTCTGTGAGGCGCCGCCTTCAAACAGCTCACCATCTACCGTGCCTTCAAAATCCAAAGTGACTTTGTCGCCTTCAGCAGCAGCTTCGGCACTTTCAGCGAAAGTCGCACGTTGCTTGCGCAGGTTTTCAACCATTTCGTCGATATCGGCCTCACCGATCTCAACCTGTGGACGCTCTACCTTGATGTCAGCAAAACCGGCCAGCTCTGGCTCTGGGTACACTTCAACCAGTGCAGTAAAGCTCAGGTCTTCACCAGCGTTGTCAGACACTTCTTCAATGCTGGGATAACCGGCTGCATTGATTTTTTCCTGTGTCACGGCTTCGTAAAAGCTGTCACGGATAATTTCACCCAGGGCTTCCTGGCGAATGGAGTCGCCATAACGCTTCTGCACCAAAGACACAGGCACCTTACCTGGACGGAAACCATCCATACGAATGGTCTTGGCAGCCTTGGCAATGCGAGCACTGACATCCTGAGCAATCTTGGCGGCAGGAACTACAACCTTGACGCGACGCTCTAGGCTGGAAACGTTTTCTACGGTAACTTGCATGACGACCTCAACAGGAATCGATAAGTGTTTGGTTGACTCAGAAAATGACGCATCGCTGAGTGACAAGGGCGAAGATTATAGAGAAAGCTGAGAATATTGAAAGACCGAGACCCTGCCCATTCCATCAAAAGCGCAATTTCATTATGAGTCAGACCAGAAGGCTTACCACGCCGGTGTAACCACCGGCTCTGCTGCCGCTGACGCTGACGCACTGGTCTGCGCTACCGCAGACACAACGGCAAACACCACCGCACTGGCCAGCAGCAGTGAAAACAGCAAGGCCTTACCGCCACCACCCTGAGTGGCAGGCGCGACCGAGTCCTTTTTCACACCGGTAATCATGGGCAACACCAATGACTGCCGACAAAACAGACGGTAATAGGTAATGGCCGACAGATGCAGCAGCACCAACAGAAACACAATATTGGCCGATAAACGATGCCAGTCCGTGATTTGCTCAGCCTGATCCAGACTCACCAGAACAGACAGCGGGCCAGTAAAGCCGGTGTCATCACGGGCAAACAAACCCATACTGACCTGAAACAACAGCAGGAACAAAAGCGCAAACACCGACAAGGCACCCAACGGAGTATGTCCCTCGCCCTGCCATTGACCCCGAAAATACGCCGTGAGTTTGGCGGGTGTTGGCATGAACTGGGCAAAACGCGCATAGGTCGGGCCACAAAGCCCCCAGGACAAACGAAATACCAGCAACCACAAAATGCCTAAACCTGCCAGACGATGCCAGTACAGCCACTCGCCACCCGCATCACCGGTAAACAGCGCCACAATCACCAGCACAGCCAACGCCCAGTGAAACAGGCGCAACGGCAAGTCCCACACACGTACTCCCGAGCTGGTCATGGCATATCTCCTGATTTATCGACTAAACGGCTTATCGATTAGGCCCACGATAATTATCGTGACAGCCCTTGCAGCTGGAGCCCAACTTGCCAAACTGCGCCTTCACCGCTGCCGGACTGCCCTCTGCGGCCACCTTCGCCATTTCATTCGCTTCACGGTTAAAAGCAATGGCTACCTTGGCCACCCCATCAGCATCACTGAACAACTCCGGCTTGACACGAGTCGCTTTCCAGCCTGCACCCGAATCACTACCCGGCACAAACAAAGAGCCCAAACCAGAGTTTGCAATAGCAGCAATAGTATTGGCAGCCCGCACCACTTCATCCCGATTAAACTCACCTTCCACATTGCTGCGAATACGCGCCATATTCCACGCCATAAAGGTATAACCCGATTGACGGTACTTGATGGCTTCTTCAGTGGTCATATTGGCCGAAGCCGCAGGCGGCAACAACAAGCCCGCCAGCAAGATCAACGCAGCAAACTTTTTCATGGAATTATCCCCTTATCAATTATGTGTATCTTATTGCACCCGACGCACTTTCATGGTTTCACCCACCACCTGCATAAAGCAGCAGCCATCGCAGGAGTAAACGACCACATGAGGCATATAGGCATACTGATAATGACAACTAAAATCGACCTGTTGCCAAACCTGATCATTGGTTAATTGGTAGGTTGTTTCGCCTTCCCAGCCGTGAAACTCATCTTTGATACGACTGTAGATAACGTCCGTAACCTGCACAACGGAGGCCTTGATGTCCTGATCGGGTAATTGCAGAAAATGCTGACCTTGTGCATCTGTCAACAAATGCACTTCCGGCTCATAGGCATGAAAACGCCAGAGCGTATCTTGCGTTTGCAGCCAGGTGCTGCCATCAGCCAGTTGAAACAGGCTGTCAATTTTAAAACCGTGAAAGTGGCCTCTGATGCGGGATTTCATTGCTTGCTCCCAAGCGCTCTCCTGAACCATCACAAGCTCAGGAAAGCGCAATCAGCCCCAACAATACAAGACTTAATGCGAGTGACTTGGCTCTGCCGACCGTCCTTCCGGATTAAATTTGGAAGTCACATAAGCTTTCATACCACGCGCCAGCTCTTCCTCATCAAAGAACACTTGCCCCAGACCATCCTTGCGGAACATTTCTGCTGCATCGGCACTGTGAGTACGAATCACCACATCAATATTCGGGTTAAGCGTACGTGCAACTTCAACCATACGCTGCACGTTCATTGGATCTGGTGTAGCAATCACCAACATCGCCGCGTCAGCAATATGTGCCTGAATCAATGTACCTGGCTCTGAAGAGTCACCACTGACAGCCACAATACCCTTGTTACGAATCTCTTCAACGCGCTCACGATTTTGCTCAACCACCACAAACGGAATATTTGACTCGCCCAAGGTACGGGTAATGCGTCGGCCTACACGGCCATAACCCACCACAACGACCTGACCCTTGAGATACTTGTCTTCGGTGCTCATTGGCAATACCGCCAGAGGATCAACCCGATGCTCCAGACGGCGAGCCAGAGTAGAACGCTGCAACGCCCATGCCTTGAATGGCTTGATCAAACCGAATACCGCCGGATTCAACGCAATCGAAATCAATGCGCCTGCCAATACCAGGCTCATGCCTTCCTGCGGCATCAACCCCAACGACAACCCCAGTCCCGCCAAAATAAACGAAAACTCACCAATCTGCGCCAGACTCGCCGCTACCGTCAACGCGGTATTCAACGGATAACGCAGCGCCAGCACCAGCACTGCCGCGGCCACCGTCTTGCCGATCACGATAATGCCTACCACGGCCAGTACATGCAGTGGCTCTTCAATCATCACCATCGGGTCAAACAACATACCCACTGACACAAAGAACAATACGGCAAATGCATCACGCAGCGGCAAGGACTCTTCTGCCGCACGATGGCTCAGCTCGGATTCGCGCATCACCATACCGGCAAAAAATGCGCCCAGTGCAAAAGAAACCTGGAACATCGCTGCCGCACCGTAGGCCACACTGATTGCTACCGCCACCACAGACAACGTGAACAATTCACGCGAACCCGTCTTGGCCACCTGCATCAGCATCCAGGGCAAGGCGCGCTTGCCAACCACCAACATCATGGCCACAAAACCAGCCACCAGCACCAAGGTTTTACCGATGGTGTACCACAATGGGTCTGTCGACTCAGTGACTGCCGTACCGCCCAACACCACAGCCAATGGCGGCAACAACACCAGTACCATCACAGTGACCAAGTCTTCCACGATCAACCAGCCAACAGCGATACGGCCATTCATCGACTCCAGAATGCCTCTGGACTCCAGCGCCTTGAGCAACACCACGGTACTGGCACAAGACAGTGACAGGCCAAATACCAGACCGGCACCAAAGCTCCAGCCCCACCAATGCGCCACCGCCATACCCAGCAGCGTGGCAAAACCCATCTGCACAATCGCGCCCGGCAGTGCGATTTTCTTGACCGACAACAGGTCATCGAAAGAGAAATGCAGACCCACCCCGAACATCAACAACATCACGCCGATTTCCAGCAGCTGTGAAGCCAGCTCGACATCCGCCACAAATCCAGGCGTGGCAGGGCCAATCAAGATACCGGCAAAAAGATAGCCGAGGAGCGCAGGCAATTTGAGCTTCTCGGCAATGAAGCCAAAGATCAACGCCAGGCCGAACCCTCCAGCCAGGGTCGTAATCAGGGTAATGTTATGTTCCATGCAAGACTCTCTGTTGATGCGTTGATCCGTGGATTTGGAAAATTATTAGGCCCAGCGCCAAGATTCACAAGAATTTCTTCAACCAATTCGTCAGGTTATCCAGGTTTCGGCTAACGCTCACCGATCTGCTGGCGCCACATGGCGTAATACAGCCCTTTCTGTGCCACCAGATCATCATGCGCACCCGCCTCGACGATCTGGCCTTTTTCCAGCACGAAGATAGTGCTGGCATGCATGATGGTCGATAGCCGGTGCGCAATCAGAATCGTGATGCGCTCGGCTGACAGCGACACTTCCTTGACGGTATCGGTAATTTCATCCTCGGTCAGCGAATCCAGTGCCGAAGTTGCCTCATCAAAAATCAGCAGCCGAGGGTTACGAATCAGCGCACGCGCAATTGAAATCCGCTGTCTTTCACCGCCCGACAGCTTCACACCGCCCTCGCCAATCGCCATATCCAGCCCTTCATCCGTGCGACTGACAATCCCCATGGCTGATGCCTTGTCCAAGGCCGACAACATTTCCTGCTCGGTGGCATCAGGCTTCACAAACAACAGGTTTTCCCGCAACGTACCCGAAAACAGCTGTGTTTCCTGCGTCACAAAACCAAACTGACGCCGCACCGGATTAAAACGAATGTCTTTGGTAGAAATGCCGTTGTAGTAAATCTGCCCTTCCACCGGCTTGAACAAACCCACCAGCAACCGAACCAGTGTTGATTTACCCGAACCTGATGGCCCGACAAAGGCAATAGTGTCACCGGCATGCGCCTCAAAGGAAATATCGTCGATGGCATTCACACCGGCATCACCGTGACGAAACACCACCTGATCAAAACGCAGGTGATGAATATCCCCCGTCTCGATGGCCGACTCCGGATTGGTCTCGATAGGTCGGTGCATCAGCTCGTCATAAGTGCGAATTGAGGCATCCGCCTCTCGATGCAGCACGATGATGTTGCCCAAGTCCTGCAACGGAATAAAAATCTGCGCCGTAATGAACTGCATGGCAATCAGCTCACCCGGATTCAGCACATCACGAAAAATCAGCCAGAGCAGCGTGAACAAAATGGAGTGCCTGAGCACACTCAGCGCCGAGCCTTGCAGGAAAGACAAGGTTCGTACTCGACGAACCTTGACCATCTCCAGATCAAAAATCTCCTGTGTGTGCTCGCTCAGTCTGCGGATTTCGCGAAATGTCAGTCCCAGACTTTTCACCAACTCGATATTGCGCAGCGACTCGGTAATCACTCCCGACATCTTGTTGGTCTCGCGATTAATGCTGCGCTGAAGCGTCTTGATTCGGCCACTGAGCAGCCCCGTCAGCCCGCCCAGTACCAAAATACCAATCACAAACACCGGCACCAGCGCCCAATGCTTGGTGACCGAATACCACACCAGAAAACCAAGCCCGACTACCGATGAAAACAGGATGTTGATGAAAGCATTGATAAAACGCTCGGTATCCCGACGCACCTTTTGCAGGATGGAGAGCGTCTCGCCGCTACGCTGATGCATAAACTCCTGATACGAGAGCCGCAGCGTCTGACGCAACCCATCATTAAAAATCTGCACACCAAAGCGCTGCACCACCAGCCGCACCACATACTCCTGCAAGGCCTTGATGAATCGCGCCAATATTGCGATCCCCACCGCCAATGCCAACAGGCGCAAGGCACCAGCTACCAGCTCGTCTTCGGGCATGGTGTCTCGCTGCAAGGCGTAGTCGTCGATAATCATTCCGAAGATGATCGGATCGATAAGGTTGAGCAGTTGCGCCGATCCAGCCAGGATCAGCGAGAGGAAGATTAGCCAGCGATGGGGGCTGAGGTAGGTCCAGAGGATGTTCATGTTGGCGAGTCTAAACTAGTCACGAGCGCGTTGCTTTAAGTGCTTTGTGTTGCGCACGCAATGCCGCCTCGAACGAACGACGTGCCCAGATAGCGGCCTGCTCACCATCATCCATGATTTCATCAGGTGCCTGGTAGTAGGACATCTTCACCAACTTGCCATTTTTATTGAACTGAAATGGTGGCAACCGCTGCGCTTCAAAGTGGCTCACGTTGTGTGCATCTGCTTTCAAATAGAGCGTGTCATTTGCGACCAGGGCAAACATCAATCCTTGGTGATATAGACCGTACCCACCAAACATTTTTCGTGCCGTAATTGGACCGAATAGCTCGAAGGTTTCCTGAAGAAAATTGATATATTCGTTAGCGTGCATCAAGTGTGGGGCCGCCACCCGGAAAGGATAATCTTAGAATTTTCCAAACGGTGCTGCCGAACTGCCGTGACAAAGAGCCTGTGTTGTAAGACAGCCCATAACGATCAGCCAAGGCACGTACACGTGGTGCCAGCATCGGATAACGATTACTCGGCAAGTCAGGAAATAAATGATGCTCAATCTGGTGCGACAGATTGCCAGAGAGGACATGAAAGAGCTTGCCACCCTTAATGTTGCAAGAACCGAGCAACTGACGAAGATACCAATGACCACGGGTTTCATTTTCAACTTGTTGTTTGGTGAATACGTAAACATCTTTTGGGAAGTGGCCGCAGAAAATAATCATGTACGTCCACAAATTACGCAGGATGTTAGCCACTACATTGGCGAGCATCACGGTAAAGAATACGCCGAGCAACGAAGGGCCAACACCCGCTATTGCAAACGGAAGCGTCAGCACCACCCCCAACAAAGGCCAGGCAATATAGTCTTTGGTGACTTGCGCAATAATTTTTTTACCCGTACGGCTTAACTGTGGCCTGATCTGCTGCACCGTCATTCTTCCGCTAAACAACCGGCCCAGCTCCAGCTCCTGAATCGCAATGCCCCACTCAAATAATATAGCGAGCAACAACGCATATAGCGGCTGGCCCAGGTAAAACGGACGCCATCGTTGCTTGGGGGTAATACGCAGCAAGCCATAACCCACATCTGGATCTTTGCCCAGCACATTTGTCCATGTGTGATGCTTGACGTTATGTGATTGCATCCACTGATCGGATGGGCACACATTGTTCCATTCCCAGGTATTGGACTGGATATTCGGGTCTTTCATCCAGTCCCATTGTCCATGCAATACGTTATGGGCCACTTCCATGTTTTCAAGAATTTTGGCCAGCCCCAAGCTCAAGGTGCCAAGGACAATAAGCGACCAAAACAAATGAATACTGGCAAATTCAAACTCCCATACAGGCAAGCATAAAATACTGATAAATATAAGAGTACGCCCCAATACACCCAAGCTACGCTGCGTCTTGATAACGTTCAGAATGTATTGACGATCACGATCACCGCGAGAATCAATGACCTCCTCCCGCATCGCATCTAATTCGCGACCAAACTCAATAATCTGGTCATCACTGAGGTTCACAGGCAAACGGCTAGTCGTCATCGAGTTCTCCGTCATTCATCACAACTCATTAAAGATCAAGCTCGCAATCACCGGCAGCGGCGCAAACGCAGGCCTGAACAACACTGCCTGCTTCATTCAACACCTTGCCAGTCCGAAGATCACGCACACAGCCAGAAACCAGGGTGGTATTACAGGTATGGCAAATGCCCATGCGACAGCCATGTGGTGGATTCATGCCAGCATCCTCCGCGACACGCAACAGGTTGGTGTGTGCATCAGCACTCACATCAACACCACTCTTGATAAAGCGCACCTGTCCGCCAACGATATCTTTGGGCAGATCCGCCCATTCAGCGCGAAAACGTTCGATGTGCAAATGCCGAGTCATGCCCGCCGACTCGCAATGCTTTTCCAAAGCCGTCAATAAAGGTTGTGGACCACAGGCATAGATTTCCCGCTCCTTCCAATCGGGACATAAGCGATCCAGTTGCTCGGCACTGAAATAGCCTTTCGTTTGCTTGAGCTCGCCATATTCGTGAGTGAAAACCTGCTGCAATTTATAGCGCGAATGCTGCTGCTCCAGCTCTTTCAGCTCTTTACCGAAAATTACGTCGAACTCATGAGGTGAATAATGAATATGCACGCTATCCATTAAACGCTCTTGTGCTATCAAGCTACGTAACATACTCATGACAGGCGTAATACCGCTGCCCGCGGTGATAAATAAAGGCCTGACTGGTTGCGCCTCAGGCAAATAGAAATCACCCTGCGGCAGGCCAATCGGCAAATAGTCACCCACTTTCACATTGCGAACGATGTGATGCGAAATACGTCCACCACTGATGGCCTTGACGGTAATCGTAATGCAGCCATCGTTACGCTCTGGTGGTGACGAAATAGTATAGGTTCGGGTGTAGTGCATGCCGCCAATGGGTATCCCGACGCGAAGGTGCTGACCCGCACGATAGCCACGCCAGTTCAGTCCTGGTCGCAACGTTAACGTACGCGCATCCTTGGTTTCGTCCCAGACTTTCTCGACTCGCGCCTGCAAGGCGTGACTTGCCCACAGCGGATTAACCAATTCAACATAGTGCGATGTCCGCAGTGGATAGGTGAACACATCCGCAAACGCCATGATTCTGGCCCACAATTTCACTGGTTCACTCATGACCCTTCCTAGTGCTTTGATTATTTTTAGGTAACCACCAGTCCAGAACGCACTCACCACCAAATCATAACCACACGCCCACGGCAAAATCCCACATAAACGACCAACGACCAAAAATTCAGAACGATGGCAAACATGATATTGAGTTAACTAGGCTTTCGTTTTATGAGACCATCGCCGCCTTTCTAATTCCCCATGCCTGCCCCCGGTACACTGCCCATGGAAATCAAGGTCAACTATCTCGACAATCTGCGTCTTGAGGCCAAATTTGACGATTTCACCGTCATCTCGGATCAGCCCATCCGCTACAAGGGTGACGGTTCGGCGCCTGGCCCGTTTGACTATTTCTTGGCATCGTCGGCCATGTGTGCGGCTTACTTTGTAAAGGTGTACTGCAACGCCCGCAACATCTCCACGGACAACATTCGCCTGTCGCAAAACAACATTGTTGACCCGGAAGATCGCTACAAACAGATATTCCGCATTCAGGTAGAGCTGCCGGAAGACATCAGTGACAAGGATCGCCAGGGCATCCTGCGCTCTATTGACCGTTGCACCGTGAAAAAAGTGGTACAGGCAGGCCCGGACTTTCAGATTGAAGCGGTAAGCAATCTGGATGAAGACAGTCAGGCTCTGCTGACGGTAAAGCCCGATGGCGCTGCCAGCACATTTATCGAAGGCAAAGACCTGCCGCTGGAACAGACCATTGCCAATATGAGCGCCATTCTGGCGGGTCTTGGCATGAAGATCGAAATCGCTTCATGGCGCAATATTGTGCCGCATGTGTGGTCGCTGCATATTCGTGATGCGGCCTCACCGATGTGCTTTACCAATGGCAAAGGCGCAACCAAGGAAGCCGCACTCTGCTCCGCATTGGGTGAGTTCATCGAACGCCTGAGCTGCAACTTCTTCTACAACGACCAGTACTTGGGCCAGGACATTGCCAACAGTGCCTTTGTGCACTACCCCAATGAAAAATGGTTCAAGCCCGGCCCCAGAGGCAGAATACCCGAAGGCCTGCTGGATGAGCACTGCCTGTCCATTTATGACCCAGACGACGAGCTACTGGGCACACATCTGTTCGACACCAACTCCGGTACGCCAGAGCGCGGCATCTGCGCTCTGCCCTATGTGCGTCAATCCGATGGCGAAGTGGTCTACTTCCCGTCCAACCTGATTGAAAACCTGTACCTCAGCAACGGCATGAGCGCAGGCAATACGCTGCCGGAAGCTCAGGTACAGTGCCTGTCAGAAATTTTTGAACGGGCCGTAAAAAAGGAAATTCTCGAAAACGAAATCGCATTGCCGGATGTGCCAGAGGCAGTGCTGGCGCGCTACCCGCATATTCAGGAAGGCATCAAGGCGCTGGAAGCCCAAGGCTTTCCGGTACTGGTCAAAGATGCGTCCCTGGGCGGTCAGTTCCCAGTCATGTGCGTCACTCTGATGAACCCAACCACTGGCGGCGTGTTTGCCTCCTTCGGTGCACACCCCAGCTTCCAAATAGCCATTGAGCGCAGCCTGACCGAGCTATTGCAAGGCCGCAGCTTTGAAGGCCTGAATGACCTGCCAGCACCAACCTTCAACAGCATGGCTGTCACCGAGCCCAACAACTTTGTTGAACACTTTATCGACTCCAGCGGCGTGGTGTCGTGGCGCTTCTTTAGCGCCAAATCAGACTATGAATTCTGTGACTGGAATTTTTCAGGCAGCACCGCAGAAGAAGCCGCCACCCTGTTTGGCATCCTGAAAGACAAGGGTCATGAATGCTATATGGCAGTGTTTGAAGACCTGGGCGCGCCGGTATGCCGCATTCTGGTGCCAGGCTATTCCGAAATTTACCCCGTGGAAGATCTGGAGTGGGACAACACCAACATCGCGCTACAGTTCCGCGAAGACATTCTGGAGCTGCACAGCCTGAACGACAAAGCGCTGGCCAAATTGTTGAAGCGACTGGACGACTGTGAACGTGACATCTACACCAAAATCATCACCCTGATTGGCATTGAGTTCGACGAAAACACCGTCTGGGGTCAGCTCACCATTCTGGAGCTGAAACTGTTGATCAATCTGGCCTTGGGCCGACTGGAAGATGCGCTGGAGCTGGTGGAACACTTCCTGCAATTTAACGACAACACCGTGGTGCGCGTGCGCTTCTATCAGGCCATGAAGGTGGTGCTGGACGTAACGCTTGATGATGAGATGGAACTGGACGATTACCTCGTCAATTTCCGCCGCATGTTTGGGGAAGACACGATGAGTGCTGTCTTAGGATCAGTGGATGGCTCTATTCGCTTTTATGGCCTGACTCCGACCAGTTTGGCGCTGGAAGGGCTGGATAAGCATTTGAGGCTGATTGAGAGTTATAAGAAGTTGCATGCGGCTCGTGCACGTCTTATGTGCTGATGCACGTATGAGTTATTGCCGCAGAATCTTGTCCAGTGCTTTTCCCTTTGCAAGCTCATCAATGAGTTTGTCCAGGTAGCGAACTTTCCGCATGAGGGGGTCTTCAACCTCCTCCACGCGCACACCGCACACAACGCCTTTTATCAGCGCGGCGTTAGGATTAAACATCGGCGCTTTGGCAAAGAAGATTTCAAAGTCACTCTCAAGCTCAATCTGGTTTTGAAGCTCTGACTGGTTATAGCCAGTCAACCAACAGATAATTTGGTCAACTTCTGCTTTCGTGCGACTCTTGCGCTCGGCCTTCTGAATATACATTGGGTAAACGCTTGAAAACTTCATACGATAGATTCGATGCTGAGACATTGTTATTAATCCATAGTCATGTGAGCACTAGCATTAGGCAATCACCTGAAATACCTGATTGAAGCCTAGCGATAAGACCAAGACTAATCGCTAACAGAAACAAAACTACTGTCTCATCAATACATTGACAACGAGTATTTTTTGAATTGGAAGCAAAGAAGAAGATGGTGGGCCGTGAAGGATTCGAACCTTCGACCAATGGATTAAGAGTCCACTGCTCTACCAACTGAGCTAACGGCCCGCAACGAAATCAGAGGATACACGATTTGAATTGGGTGGGGTGGCCGATGGGACTCGAACCCACGACAGCCGGAATCACAATCCGGGACTCTACCAACTGAGCTACGGCCACCACAAAGAACGCTGCTACATACGCATGGTGCGCCCGGCAGGGCTCGAACCTGCGACCCTCGGCTTAGAAGGCCGATGCTCTATCCAGCTGAGCTACG
>CAZMVL010000004.1:171695-181950 GCA_964569335.1 uncultured Paraperlucidibaca sp. | reverse complement strand
AACTCGTGACCTCGACCTTGGCAAGGTCGCGCTCTACCAACTGAGCTACACCCGCATGCTGTTGCCAGCGCTGCCGCTCATGCATGAATGCATCAGGACAGGCGCGCATTGTAATTCGCCGAGCGCTACTGTCAAGCCATCTCGACAGCTATTCGCATCATTTGCCCAATTTTACAGCAACTCGTTATCCACTTTTTTCAATTCCGGCCAGGCAGCCATCAAATAAATCACCATAGACCACAAAGTCAACACCACAGCGATATACAACAACCCCCAAGCCAGTGGCATAAGCAGGCTGTGATTCAGCAACAACAGGGTGATAGCCACCATTTGTGCCGTCGTTTTCCATTTGCCAATCGAGCCCACCGCCACATTGGCTCGCTTGCCAACCTCGGCCATCCATTCACGTAGTGCAGAAATGGTAATTTCCCGCGAAATAATGACAATGGCAGGTAAGACCATCCAGACATTGGCATGCCATTCAACCAGCAGGATCAATGCAGCAGCCACCATCAGCTTATCGGCAACCGGATCCAGAAAACGACCAAAAGCCGAGCCCTGATCCAGCGCACGAGCCAGATAACCATCAAACCAGTCGGTAATAGCAGCTACGGCAAAAATCGCCGCCACCAGCTCGTAGCGCCACACCAACGGAAGATAGGCAATCAGCAACATGACGGGAATAAGCGCAACCCGCAGCAGCGTTAAAATATTCGGTATGTTCCACAAGACAGACGCAGACAACGCCCTCTCCTTTTCACGTTATAGCGACAGTACAGCCCGCACTATCGCCAATGTTTAATGACTATGCAAGGCAGCATGCACCTGTTTTGCCAGTGCCTCACTGATTCCCGGCACTCTGGCCAGGTCGGCCACACTGGCGCGCTGCAGACCCTGCAAGCCGCCAAAGTGCTCTATCAGACGCTTGCGACGGGTTGGCCCAACACCAGCAATATCCTCTAATACCGAGCCTTTGCGCGCTTTGGCACGACGCGCGCGATGCCCGGTAATGGCAAAACGATGTGCTTCATCACGAATCTGCTGAATCAGATGCAGCGCCATGGAATCACCCGCCAGACTGATTTGCCGTCCATCAACCAGATGTAATGTCTCCAGACCGGGCTTGCGCCCCTCACCTTTTGCCACCCCCACCATCAGCACATCTTGCACCGCCAGCTCATTCAGAACAGATACCGCTTGCGCCAACTGACCTTTGCCGCCATCAATCAGCAAGATGTCAGGCAAGCGCCCTTCTCCCGTTACCAGACGACTATAGCGCCGAGTCAATGCCTGACGCATCGCAGCATAGTCATCACCCGGCGTGATGTCTGTGATATTAAAGCGCCGGTAATCCGTTTTACGCGGCCCCTGCCCATCAAACACCACACAGGATGCCACCGTGGCCTCGCCCATGGTGTGACTGATATCAAAACACTCCATGCGAGTAATCGGCTGCGACAAGGCCAGCACGGTTTGTAATTCCTGAAAACGCTTGCTGACCTGATGACGATTGGCCAATTGCGCGGACAGACTGGCCTGCGCATTATTTTCGGCCATGGCCAGCCAGGCCGCGCGGGTTTCCCGCAAACGCCACTTAATGACTATATCGCGACCTCGTCGCTCACTGAGCACAGCGGCCAACGGCTCGGCCTGCTCAATTTCACAAGGCAGAATCACTTCGTTGGGAATATCGCGACCGCTTTCATCCTGCAGATAAAACGACGGTAGAAACTCGGACAAAATAGCCGACGCTTCGGTTTCACCAAACAGCGGCGGAAAATACGCACGACTGCCCAACACACGTCCGTCACGTACAAACAGCACCTGCACACACACCGCACCGGGCTGAGCTGCCACCGCAAACACATCGGCAGAACCAATATCTTTCAAGACAAACTGCTGTTCCTGCACACGGCGCAAAGCTGCCAGTTGATCGCGATACACCGCAGCAGATTCAAAATCCAGCTGTTCTGACGCCATGCTCATGCGAGCAATCAGATCCTGACTGACCTCTTCATTGCGGCCCTCCAGAAAGCGTCGGGTATTGTCCACATCACGGCGATAATCTTCCTCGCTGATATAGCCCACACAAGGCGCACGACAACGACGTATCTGATATTGCAGGCATGGTCGATCACGATTTCTGAACATGGTGTCATCACACTGACGCACCTGAAACAGCTTTTGCAGCAAGTTCAGACTTTCACGCACTGCCGCCGAGCTGGGAAACGGGCCAAAATAACGACCCGCCTGCTGACGACTGCCACGATGAAACGCCAGACGCGGCCAGGTGTCAGACTCTGACAAAAACACATAGGGATAGCTTTTGTCGTCGCGCAGCAGGATGTTGTAGGGCGGTTTCAGCGACTTGATCAGCGTTTGCTCCAGCAGCAACGCTTCGGTTTCAGAACCAGTCAAGGTGACATCAAAATGCGTGATACGTGCCACCAGCGCACGTGTTTTGGGACTGTCCACCTTTTTCAGAAAATACGAACCAACTCGCTGCTTTAATGAGCGCGCCTTGCCCACATACAGGATTTGGTCATCGGCACCATGCATCCGGTAAATGCCAGGTGCCTGTGGCAAATTACGCAGCTGTTCGCGCAAATGCTGCAAACGAACGCTGTCTGAGTCCGGCCCAGTTACGTCAGAATCAGCCAAATCAGAATCAGTCACACCAATAAACCGTGCTGCAATGCCAGCCTTGTCAGCGCAATATCATTTTCCACACCCAGTTTCTGCATCAGGCGAACCCGATAGGTGCTCACGGTTTTAGGGCTTAAAGCCAGCGACTCGGCAATATCCTGAATACGGTGCTCACGAGTCATCAAGGTCAGCACCTGCATTTCCCGCTCGGACAACTGGGCAAATGGATTTTCTGCCTTTTCTTCGCGTGTCAGCACAATGGATTGCGCCAGATCAGGACTCAAGTAACGCTGCCCCAGCATCGCTCGACGAATGGCCAACACCACATCCGCCAGCTCAGCACCCTTAGTGAGATAACCTGCCACGCCCGCATCCAGCATCAGACCAGGCAAAGGCCCTTTTTCAGTAACACTCAACACGATAATGCGTAATTCCGGCGCCTGACGCTGCAAACGCCGGAACGTTTCCTGCCCACCCATACCGGGCATATCCAGATCCAGCAGCAACACATCCGGCTGCTGTTGACGCACCAGCACCAGAGCCTCTTCACCGCTGGCAGCCGTACCCACTACCGACATGCCCGGCACGTCAGCCAGCATATGGGCAAACGCCAAACAGATCAGCTTGTGGTCGTCCACTATCGCAACACGTATGGTCATGATGCAAAGAGTTCCTTTTAGGGCTTGTATCTTGGCACTAAATTGTTATGTTAGGACTATATTCAGGTCTATTTTGTAACCATCCTCCAGCAATGACAACAATTAGCGAGGCTAGCCACCGCCATGGCCACTTTTTTAATTCGTATTTTAGGCGCATCAACTGCTTTACTTGCTCTGGCCATGCCTTTGCAAGCCAATGTGATTTGGTCTTCAGGTTTCTCCGAACACAACACATTTGAAGATCGTCCACTTGAAGAAAAAACCTTTGTTACACCCACTCGCGTTACCCCACAACACGTCAACATCAGCAGCCTGCCGCTCGATATTCGCTCACGCGCAGCAATAGTGGCGGATGCCAACACAGGCGAAGTGTTTTTTGGCAAGAACAGTAACGAGATTGTTCCTATTGCTTCCATCACCAAGTTGATGACCGCCATGATTGTGCTGGATGCCGATCTGGACATGAACGAAACAATTCGTATTACCGACGCTGATGTTGATCGCTTGCGTAACAGCCGCTCACGCCTGCATATAGGCACTGAAATGAGCCGCGCCGACTTGATGCTGCTCATGCTGATGTCATCCGAGAACCGTGCAGCCTCTGCACTGGCACGCAGCTATCCCGGTGGCTTTAATGCCGCTATGGCCGCGATGAACAAAAAGGCACGCAGCCTGGGTATGACCAATTCCTATTTCATGGATTCCAGCGGCCTGCACGGTGAAAACCGCTCAACGCCCGCCGATCTGATCAAAATGGTGCAGGCTGCCTATCGCTACTCGCAAATTCGTACTTATTCGACCATGCCTGAGTACCACGTCATCGTCGGCAACACCGTACAGACCTATCGCAATACCAATCAATTGGTATCCAGTGATGAATGGGATATCGGCATTTCAAAAACCGGATTCATCAACGAAGCTGGTCGCTGTCTGGTGATGTTCGCCAAGGTCAGTGACAATCCCATCATTATTGTATTGATGAACTCCTCCAACTCGACCATACGTAATACCGATGCCAATCGCGTGCGCAACTGGCTGGAAGTGTCCATCAATTCGCGCAGCTATAAGCCAGAGTCATAAGTCAGGCTCATAAGCCACACCAGCGCTGACCTGCTTCGCCCACTGTCTTAGCAACGCTTGCTGTTCCTGCCATTGCGGGTTCAGCAGGGTTTGCGTGGCATAAAAGCGAGCCCCATGATTCATTTCCTGCAAATGAGCCAGCTCGTGGCAAATGACATAATCCAGGCAACCAGGCGGCATATGCAGCAAAGCTGCATTAAGGCTGATGCGACGGCTGACAGAACAACTACCCCAACGCGTTTTCATATGCCGAACGCCCACATGAGCTGGCTGCCACTGCGCACCTAAGCGCTGCACATGTCGTGCAACACACTCTGGCATCAACACTTTTGCCTGCTTTAATTGCCAGACTTTTAGCGCAGCAGTAATTGCCTCATTCGATACACACAGCGCAGCGGGAATAGAGATCAGGTTATCTGTCAGTAAAATGGCCTCTCTGGCCGATACAGCATCATTGATTGTCACCTGATAAGCACGCCCCAGATGCCACCAGGGACGACCTTCCAGCCAAGGCACAGGTGGTGATGGCAATTGCGCCAGATGATGCTCAAGCCACTGCTGTTTACTCGCCACAAACGCGTCAATTTCACGCTTGGACATACGCTGTGGCGCACGTACCAATAAGGCACCTGATGCCTGTATCTGCAGGATCAATGTCCGCCTGCGTGAACGCAGCAGCGTGTACTCAGGCATTCAGCGCATCCACATGCTCGACAATGACATTCAGGAAGGCTTCGCCATAACGCGCCAGCTTGCTTTCACCAATCCCTGCAATAGACCGCATCTCGGTCAAACTCAAAGGCATCTGTTCCACCATGGCCTGCAAGGTGCTGTCATGGAAAATAACGTAAGGCGGCACACCCTGCGTCTCGGCCAAACGCCGACGACAACTGCGCAACGCCAGCCACAAAGGTTCATCCGCCGGATCAATCGCAGTTTTGCGACGACTGCGTGATGCAGCTTCCTGAGCACTGGCCACATCCAGACGCAACATCAGCACCTGTTCACCTTTCAGCAGCGGACGACACTCATCCGACAAGCGTAAACTGCCATGCCCTTCACTATCCACCTGCAACAGACTCTTGGCCAATAGCTGACGAAACACACTGCGCCAAGTCTTGAGTGCAGTAACCTTGCCCTGACCGAACAAAGCCAGCCGGTCATGGCCATTAGCGACTACCCTGTCCGAGGACTTGCCAACCAAAACATCCAGCACGTATTCCACGCCATAACGCTGGCCGGTGCGATACACCGCCGATAACGCCAGACGAGCAGGCTCGGTCGCATCCCAGGTCTGGGCCGGTTCAAGACAGCTATCGCAATAACCACAGGGCGTGGCCAAATGCTCATCAAAATAGCCCAGCAGAAACTGTCGACGGCAGTCGGTGATTTCGCACAGCTGCAGCATGGAATCCATACGTCGGCGCTCATGGCGCTTGTGCTCCTCACTGCCTTCTGACTGCGCCAGCATCTGCTGATGCTTGATCACATCCTGCAAGCCATAAAACAGGCAGGCACTGGAGGCCAGACCATCACGCCCGGCACGACCTGTTTCCTGGTAGTACGCCTCGACACTGCGCGGCAAATCCATATGCACCACAAAACGCACGTTGGATTTATCAATGCCCATGCCAAAGGCAATGGTGGCAACCACAATCACGCCTTCTTCACGCAGAAAACGAGTCTGGTTGGCCTCACGCACATCAGCCGTCAGACCGGCATGATACGGCACGGCGTCAAACCCTTTGGCACGCAACGCTTCGGCCACTTTTTCGGTTTTTGCCCGCGACAGACAGTACACAATACCGGCATCCTGTTTATGCTCACGCTGAATAAACTGCATCAGCTGATCCATGGCATTCAAGCGCGGCAAAATCCGGTAAAAAATATTGGGGCGATCAAAACTGCTGACAAATTCACTGGCCTGCTCAAGCCCCAGCAAGCGCTTGATGTCAGCTCGCGTCCGGCTATCTGCTGTCGCCGTCAACGCCAGACGCGGCACATGCGGAAATTGCGTTGCCAGTACATGCAGGCCCAGATAATCGGCACGGAAGTCATGCCCCCATTGCGACACGCAATGGGCCTCATCAATAGCAAACAGCGAAACCTGCACACGCGACAACAAATCCAGCGTACGCCCCAGCACCAGTCGCTCAGGTGCCATGTACAGCAGATCCAGACGACCATCCAGCAGCTGCGACTCCACCGCCCTGGCTTCATCCAGACTGATACTTGAGCTCAAATAAGCCGCACGCACGCCCAGCTGCAACAACGTGGCAACCTGATCCTGCATCAACGAAATCAGAGGGGATACCACAATTGCCGTACCCTGCCGCATTAAAGCCGGCACCTGATAACACAGCGATTTGCCACCACCCGTTGGCATCAATACCAGCGCATCCTGACCGGATGCTACCGTGGCAACGATGTCCGCCTGACGCGCACGAAACTCGGCATAACCCCATACTTTCTGCAAAACCGCTCGGGCTTGCTCAATCACCACATCAGACACAACAGATACTCACTAGATCGACACCTCAAGTGTGGCAAAGCGTTCTACAATGCGCCATTAAACCGGAGAGCATCATGCACGAAATTCACGCTTTAGCGAACGATACCCTAACCGCTCTGGAAACTTTTCTGGACAGTGAAGCCAATGAAAACGGCCTGGATTTTCACGGCACCCACGGCTTTTTAACCGCACTGACCATTGGCCCTCGTGGACAACTGGACGATGAAGCCCTGGCTGCATTATTTGAAGACCAGCAACCCAGCGCTGATACTGACTTTAATACCCAACTCATCGAACAACTGCGTGCCTGGCAAAAAAGCATTCATGCCGCGCTATACCACGGTGTACGCCTGACATTGCCCTGCGAACTGCTGGTGGATCATGACGACAGCAATGAACTCAATGACTGGTGTGTCGGTTTTATGGAAGCCTTGTTTCTGGACGAAGAGCGCTGGTATGCCGATCACGAAGAAGACATCGCCGACATGACACTGCCCATGGTCGTGCTGTCCGAGCTGATCGAAGACGACGACCTGACGCAAATCCGCCAGGATCGCCGCATCATCAATGATATGGCGCAGCAAATTCCCGAACTGATCACCAGCCTGTATTTACTGTTCCACGCTCCCGCCAACGCCTAACGCGATACTGCCCGCTTGGCCGCCAGCTCTTTTTGCTTGCGACGCTCGGCAAAGCGGGCACGCTGCGACTCCGTCAGACTGTCGTAACAGGTTGGACAGCTGATGCCGTATTCATATTTCGGTGACGCTTTATCCTCTGCCGTCACCGCACGACGGCAGCCATAACACAGCTCGGCCTCACCCACGTTCAGGCCATGTGTCACACTCACACGCTCATCAAACACAAAACACTCGCCATGCCACAGGCTTTCACTTTCCGGCACTTCTTCCAGATACTTCAGAATACCGCCCTTCAGGTGATAGACCTCATCAAAACCCTGCTGGCGCATATAGCTGGAGGCTTTCTCGCAACGAATGCCGCCAGTGCAAAACATGGCGACCTTGCGATGCTTTTTCGGATCCAGCTCGCGGCTGACATAATCAGGGAATTCGCGGAAGGTACGTGTTTTGGGGTCAAGAGCATGCTCAAAGGTACCAATCGCCACTTCGTAATCGTTACGGGTATCCAGCACCACTACTTCAGGATCACTGATCAGTGCATTCCAGTCCTGTGGATCAACGTAGGTGCCCACCACTGACGTGGGGTCCACAAAAGGCACACCCATGGTGACAATTTCTTGCTTCAGCTTGATTTTCAGACGAATAAAAGGATGCTTGTCGGCAAACGACTCTTTGTGTTCCAAGCCTGCCAGACGCGGATCCGCACGCAACCAAGCCAGTACCTGATCAATGCCCTCGCGCGAACCAGAAATCGTGCCATTTACGCCCTCTCGCGCCAGTAACAACGAGCCACGCACACCCTGAGCCTCGCAGAACTCGCGTAACGGCTCCTGCAATTCGGCGTAATTGTCCACACGGGCAAAATGATAAAGCGCGGCAATGACAATACCGGATGGCTCAATGCCTGACTGTTCACTGGTCATGCTTGCTGCCTCCACGACAGGCCGGGCTGTCCGGCGCAACCTGGGTCTTTTCCCACTCTTCGGGGGTATACAGGTGCATGGCCAGAGCATGCAGGCCCGTCGCCAATTCAGACTGACACAGGGCATACACCTGCTGGTGACGTGCTACTGCACGCTTGTCGGCAAATGCTGTCGAGACCAGCACCAGCTTGTAGTGGGTTTCCGTACCGGGACCACCATGCTGGTGAGACTCATTCAGTAACTCGATATGACTGGGCAGCAGTGCTTCGGTAAGCACTGCCTGCAAGCGCTGTTGTCGTGACATGCGGCTTTCTCCACCAAACAAACGGCGGCGATTATAAACCGGTCTTGTCAGTAACCAGCACTTTTTCGCCCGATGTAGACAGCAATGTACCGATTACCATGCCCACAATGGCCGCCAGTAAACCCGCCAGCTGTGATGGCCAGATGCTGTCAGCGGCGAACAGGCCCATGGCCTGCCAGGTCACGACACCAAACGCCATGGATGTCAACGCACCAATACGATTGGCCCGATGCCAGTACACACCGGCAGCCAGTGGCACAAAGGCTGCAACCAGCGTCACCGTATAGGCTTCTTCCACCATTTCAAAAATGCTGGACTCGGACTGAATGGCAAACCAGGCAATAAAAATACCAAAGACCAAAACCGTCAGACGCAAAGACCACAAGAACTGGCGATCCGTTTGCTGACCCAGAAATGGTTTGATCAAGTTCTCGGTAAATACAGCGGATGGTGCCAGCAATGTCCCTGATGCAGTAGACATGATGGCCGACAACAGCGCGCCAAAAAATACCACCTGCAGCCACATGGAGAAGTCCTGCTGCATGAACATTGGCAATACCTGCTGGGTATCAACCTCCATCACACGCTCAACCAGAGCAGGATCAATCACCACAGCCGCGTAGGTAATAAACAACGGCACCATGCAAAACGCCAGATAACCAATGCCGCCCAATATGGAACCTGCTACTGCTACATGTTCATTCTTCGATGAATTGATACGCTGGAACACATCCTGCTGTGGAATAGAGCCCAAAGCCAAGGTCACAAAAGCACCGACAAATGCCAGCACTGACGCCAACGTCCACTCCGGCCAAAAGCCGGACAACTTGCCCGCAGCATCTGCATGCGCGATGACCACATCGACGCCACCGGCCTTGTCTGCCGTCACCCAGGCAATAACCAGCAAGCCGAGAATAATGATAATCATCTGTACGAAGCTGGTCAGTGCCACCGACCACATACCACCAAACATGGTGTAGAAAACAACAATGGCAGCACCAATCATGATGCCTTGGTCATGGCTGATGGCACCATCACTCAGGCTGCTGAAGACAACCCCCAACGCGATCATCTGTGCTGAAACCCAGCCCATATAGGAAATCATGATGGCGACAGAGGTAATCACCTCCGCCTCGCGACCAAAACGCTGACGATAAAAATCACCAATCGTCAGCAAATTGCGGCGATACAGGGCACGCGCAAAAAACATACCGGCAAATATCAGGCAGAATGCAGCACCAAAGGGATCGGCAACAATGCCACCAATACCTTCTTCGATAAAAACGGGGGGTGCGCCCAGAATCGCTTCGCTACCAAACCAGGTGGCAAACATGGTGGCCGTCACAATGCTTAACGGCAAGCTGCGACCAGCAGACACGAAGTCGCGTGTATTTTTAACGCGCAACGCGGCCAACAAACCAATACTGATCGACAACACAAGATATAAAATAACAAAGGTAGTGAGCACGAAAAGCCCCCCTCAATCATCC
>CAZMVL010000004.1:121497-171685 GCA_964569335.1 uncultured Paraperlucidibaca sp. | reverse complement strand
ATCATCCAGTGGCGCGATGCTAGCAGCGAAATCCCAAATCGCACAGTACCCGGCGCAGGAGATCCTGTTTTTTCACAGGCAAATCATGTGCCATAAACTCCCGACGTACCGGATAGTCTCGGCGCAAATGGTCAAATGCCAAGACTGGATCCGCGCTGTGCATGGCCTGACGCAGACGTTGATCATCGCCCAGCACATCCGCACACTGGCTCAGCACGTTGGCCAGGCGCTGTATATCCGTCAGCTGTCCTGCTGGCTCGGGTAGCGACAAATGCAGACAGCCCTGTTCAGGCATTAATGTCTCCAGCGCGGGAGGCGCGGGTAACTCTGCTGCCGCACACGCAGCTGACACAATCTGCCAGGTGCCTCGCCACTTCCCCTCAAGACTGTGCCCCGCGATATGAGGCGAACCCAAATGCACCAGATCCAGTAGTGATGCACTGATTTGAGGCTCGTTCGGCCACACATCCAGCACGGCTCCGGCAATGGATTGCTGTTGCAAGGCCTGCGTCAGCGCATCCGCATCAACCACCTCTCCTCTACCAGCATTGAT
Organism: uncultured Paraperlucidibaca sp.; assembly: GCA_964569335.1. Lineage (GTDB taxonomy): Bacteria > Pseudomonadota > Gammaproteobacteria > Pseudomonadales > Moraxellaceae > Perlucidibaca. Next base: position 171,132 of record CAZMVL010000004.1, on the reverse strand, counting down.
CAGCCAGGCATCAGGCGACATCAATGCCAATGTTTTGGCATCAATCAAGTTTTTCGTTGGATACGCACCGGATAACGTCAATGGGGTATGCAGACTCACCACATCACTATTGCCTAACAGCTCCGGCAAACTCACCAAAGGTACAGATGCCTGCTGCAAAAACGGGTCGTAGGCACTGACCTTCAATCCCAAAGCCGTTGCCAGACGGGCAACTGCGCTACCGACATGACCAAGCCCGACAATTCCTAAGCGCACACCCGTTAAAGTCCGCGACTGCCGAGCCAATAATTGAGTGATCACCGTCACTGCCCACTCCGCCACGGCTCTGGCATTGCAACCTGGTGCTGCCGACCACGGAATACCCTGCTGCGCCAGATAATCCAGTGCCAGATGATCGGTACCAATCGTGGCAGTGCCAATAAACCGGGGCTGATGCTGTGCCAGCAATCGGGCATCAACTCGTGTCACAGAACGCACCAGTAACCAGTCACAATCAGTCAACTGTGATGCCTGTAACTGTCGCCCCGGCAAACGTCGCACATTCACCTCAAGCAGAGGCTGCAAATGCGCCAGACAAGCCTCCACGCCCGGCATATTTTCATCAGCTACCACAGTCAGCGTTCGTTTCATGGCCAGGCCAGCTCTCTTTTTAACGATGATTTAGGGGCATAAACCCAAGGCTTTGCTAAACTGCGGCCTTTGCTTCAGGCCGGAGTGTGCCATGTCTCACCCAATGACCCAATCCGTGATCGCATTTCTGCACAGTGTGCCGCACTTTGCCCAACACGACAGCATCACCCTGGTGGTCGACAATCAGGTCATTGGCCATTTAACCGACACCATGGCAGACAACCTGTGCCAGCTGGCGACGCCTGCCAACTGCCCCAGCCTGCAACGTACCGCCCAATCCGTTGCACTTAACACCGGCCATGATATCCACACACGCAGCCAGATAATCACTGCCTATGCACTGGCATTGCGCGCCGAAGGCAAACTGCAGAACTGGCGTGACGAAGCCATGGACTTGTTGATCAATAATGATTGCTTTCTGTATACCGAACGCGCGGCCTTCAGGGCCTTCGGACTTACCACCCGTTCAGTGCATCTGAATGGCTGGGTCAGTGATGCCAACGGCATGAGATTATGGGTAGCTGAGCGCAGCCACAACAAGTTTGTAGATCCTGGTTGCCTGGACAACTTGGTCGGAGGTGGCGTGGCCAGTGGTGAAAGTCTGGCACTGGCGATCACCCGCGAATCCTGGGAAGAGGCTGGTCTGAGCTTTCGGCACAGCCCCAGACCCAGCTCATGGCTGCATGTACGCCGGGCAATCCGTGAAGGGGTACAAGACGAGCTGATTGCCGTACACGATGTCTGGTTGCCACCCCACTTTCAGGCACACAATCAGGATGGTGAAGTAGCCAGCCTTCAGCTGCACACTATCGACCATGTACTTGAACAGATTGTGGCCGGTAAATTCACCTGGGACTCGGCACTGGTGATTCTGGACGGCCTGCTGCGACAACACTATTTTGGCCGCGATACCGCCAGCATCAACAACGCATTTGAATCATCAGGCTTTCGCAATATACCGGGATCTATATGACCTCACGCAGTTATTGGCATGAGCTGAAAGCCCTGGCCATACTCACCGGCCCGATTCTGATCAGTCAATTTTCACAAGCTTCCTATGGCCTGATTGATACCATCATGGCAGGCCAGGTCTCGCCACTGGATCTGGCCGCTGTTGCCGTTGGTGCCGGTATCTGGCTACCCTTGTTTCTGCTCACCACCGGTACACTGCTGGCAACCACCCCATTAGTCGCCGAAGCACGCGGTGCAGGCGACCATCACCGCATTCCACATATCACCCATCAGGCCCTATGGTTGGCCTTGCTGGTAGGTGGGGCTGGTTTATTGCTGGTGCGCAATGCAGCCCCCATCCTGACCTGGCTGGATGTCCCGATTGAACTGCGCAGCGCGACCAGTCTGTATCTGGAAGGTGTGTCATGGGGTATGCCGGCAGTAGGGCTGTTCTTTGTACTGAGATGCTATTGCGAAGCACAAGACAGACCCGTCCCGGTAATGATCATCAGCCTAGGTGGTCTGGTACTGAATGTGTTTGCCAACGCCCTGTTTATTTATGGCAGCGACGACACCATCCTCTCATTTCTGAATATTCCGGCCATGGGCGGCCCCGGTTGCGGCTGGGCCACTTCAGTAGTGATCTGGACATTAAGCGCCGTTATGCTGCTGTATGTGTTGCTGGCACCCAGCTTTCATCCGGTACGCCTGATGCGTCGATGGGCACCACCACACCGCGCCCAGATCAGGGCTACTGCAGCACTCGGCTTCCCCATTGGACTTGCGATTTTCTTTGAGGTCAGCTCATTTTCGATTGTAGCCATCCTGATCAGCCCCTTGGGTGCCACCACAGTTGCCGGTCACCAGGTAGCCATGTCGGTGACCTCGATGATCTTCATGATTCCGCTCAGTCTGGCTATTGCCCTGACTATTCGTATCGGCCAGGGCTACGGCGCACAGGACATTCATGCCATCAACCACAGTCGTCGAGTCGGTTTAACCGCCACGACACTGGTCGCCAGCTGCACAGCCTTGTTACTGCTGCTATTCAGAGAGCCTATTGCCGCCGTCTACAGTGATGACCTGGACGTCCAGCAACTGGCAACCCAGCTCATGCTGTTTGCAGTGTTCTATCAGATAGCTGATGCCCTGCAAGTCGGTGCAGCAGGCTGTCTGCGTGGCATCCAGGACACCCGCAGTCCCATGCTGTTAACCCTGATTGCCTATTGGCTGGTTGCCATCCCGTTCGGTTTTGTAGCCGGTAGTACCGATCTCTTAGGAAAGATGTGGGGCGCACACGGCTACTGGGCCGGACTGGTGCTGGGACTCACCATTGCCAGCATCTTGCTGAACTGGAAATTGCGACGCCAGGTCAAGGTATTAAAGCAACGCTGGCAGGCCTGAGCCTAGTCCTGACGCTTGCGTAAACGATAGTGATACTGCCCTGCTTCCGGCTCGGTCTGACTTAATAACTCATGCCCCAGAAACAGGCAGAACTTCGGAATATCACGTGTGGTCGATGGATCAGTCGCCCATACCAGCAGCTCGGCACCAGCCGCCAGCTCACGCATACGCTTGTGCAGCATCATGACCGGCTCCGGACAATTCAGTCCGCGAGCATCCAGTACCGGTGTTGAAATCTCTTGAGTGTCAGGCATGTTGAAGTTCACGAGTCGGCGTCATGGCGGCTAGTTGATCGGGTTCGCGAGTATAACGCCAGGCTGGCCACAGCACGAGAAAACCAAGTGCCGCCGCCACACTGAAATGACCGGCATAACCTATATTTTCAGCCAGAAATCCCGCTGGCAAATAAAACAGGCCACCAAACACCGCCAGCAAACTGACCTGCAAGGTAAAGTCCACACCGGCATGATCCTGACGCGCACGATCCATCACCGCCGCCAATAATGCCGCCATCGCCATGCCGCCCAGCATATGCTCAAGTGCGTTGATCACTACGACTGTCGTGGTCAACTGCAAGCCGGGAATGCCATAACCGGCGGCGGGCAAGGCATAACAACCATAGGCAATGGCTTGCAGACCGGCAAACAGCACCATGGCATTGCGACGTCCCAAAGGACGTGTCAGATAACCACCCAACATGGCACCGACAATCGTGGTCACTGAACCCGCCATGCTCACCTGCAAGCCCATAGCGGCCAATGACATGCCCATGTCCACCATCATCGGTTTGACCATGGCTGAAGCCAGCGATTCGGCCATTTTGAAGGTGACCAATACCCAGATCCAGCCCTGCACTTCTGGCCGTCGAAAAAACGATACCCAGGCTTTGGCATACGGCTCACTGGCATGTGCCTTGGCCTCGGGCAAAATCTCGGGTTCTTTGAATAACAGCACAGGCAGCAGCAGTAAAAACGAGAAAAAGATAAGGATGGAAAAGGCATAGGTCCAGCCAATGGAGCCGAGCACAAACAGCAACATGCCACCACCAATAATAATGCCGACACGATAAGACGCTACCTGTACGCCATTGCCCAGACCACGCTCATTGACACTGAGAATCCGCACCGCCAGACCATCGGTGGCAATATCCTGGGTAGCCGCAAACAGGTTGACCAGAAACAACAGAAAGAAAAGGACGTAAACCCCGGACGGGTCACGCAGGGACTCCGGGTTAAACCACATCAGACCAAACAGGACTGCAATCAGGCCAATATTCATCGGCAGAATCCAGCTGCGGCGATAACCCAGACGCGGCCAATAATGCCGATCCACCAACGGTGACCAGAACACTTTCAGCGCCCAGGGCAGCGCCAGCAGACCACTCATGCTGATCACCGACAAGGGTGCATCATAGGTACGCAGAATGGCTGGCAGCGCTTGGGTATAAATGCCAAACGGAATGCCCTGAGCCAGATACAGCGCCAGCAACAAACCTAAACGCGTGGGCAGCGACGACATCAGGGCAGCCAGACGTCAGGCAAACACGATGGTTTTATTGCCATGAATCAGGATGCGATCTTCCAGATGCCAGCGCACGGCACGCGCCAATACCTGACGCTCCACATCCTGTCCCATTTCACGCAACGTCGGCACCTCGTCACGATGTGATACACGCTCTACATCCTGCTCAATGATCGGCCCCTGATCCAGGTCAGCCGTCACATAATGCGCGGTCGCACCAATCAGTTTGACGCCCTTGTCATAGGCCTGCTGATACGGGTTGGCACCGACAAAGGCCGGCAAAAAGGAGTGATGAATATTGATGATGCGATTAGGCCAGCGTGCCGTGAAGTCCGCGCTGAGAATCTGCATATAGCGCGCCAATACAATCAAATCGACACCCGCCAGATGCTTTTCCATTTCGGCTTCCACACTGAGCTTGGTTTCGGCTGTTACCGGCAGATGTAGAAACGGCACACCAAAACCTTCCACATCGGCACGCAGATCATTGTGATTACTGATGACCATAGCAATATCACAAGGTAGCGCACCACGCGACCAGCGCCACAGCAACTCCAGCATGGCATGATCATGACGCGACACTAAAATCGCCACACGCTTGCGCTGAGCGGCATAGCTGATATGCCAGTTCATGCCATAACGCTCGGCCACCTGTGCCTGGAATGCTTCCGACAAGGCCTCTGGCGTCAGACTCATGTGTTCGGTTTGAAACTCCAGACGCATGAAATAACTGCCGCCAATCGGTGCCGTGGCATGCTGATCCAGATCAGTGATGTTGGCACCCTGCTGATACAAAAAGCTGGACACTGCACTGACGATGCCGGGCGCATCAGGACAGTTAATCAATAAACGCGCCGTGTTGTCGGTCATTCTGGTGTTTCCGTATCAAGATTCAAAAGTTCACGTCGACAGGCCAATGGCGTCATGCCTGTCCACTTCTTAAACGCACGATGAAAGGCGCTGGCCTCAGAAAAGCCCATCATCAATGCAATTTCATCCACCGACAAGGCGGGCTTGGCCAAATAGAATCGAGCCGCCTTTTCCCGCATTTCATCCTTAATGGTCTGGTAACTGGTGTGCTCTTCTTTCAAGCGACGACGCAGGGTTTGCGGACTGACATTCAAACGCTTCGCCACCACTTGCAGCTCGGGAAACAACTGCCCCTGCTCCTTGCTCAGAATAGTACGCACCTGATCTGCCAGACTCACCGGCTCAGCGCCACCGCGAATAATCAACGCCACCGAATCACGCAAAAAGCGCGACAGTGACAATGGTGTCTGTGCCAGCGGCAATGACAGCCAGGCAGCCGGAAAGCGAACCTGATTGCTATCCATGTCATACACCACCGGGCACTTGAAAAGCGTCTGAAATTCGGCTGCATGGGCAGGCGGAGGACCCGCAAACTCAAGCACCAGCGGTTGCAAGCGACGCCCGACCAACCAGCTCCAGAAGCGCAGTGACACAAACATCATCACTTCCTGCACCACATCTTCATAAGGCTCCTGCTGACTCAGCCTGAAGCTCAAGCAGCCCTCGTGGGCATCGTGACGAAAATCAATCGCAATCGGCGTTTCAAACAGCTCATAAAAAGCCGCCGAACGACGAATAGCCTGTTCCAGATTGGCACAGTTGATCACCGCATGCGCCATCATCGAGAACGTGCCCGGCTTGGAACGGGCATCAGTGGCCAGACCAATAAACTCGTCCTCAGTCTGACGCATGACCGCCCGCATCAAACGAATCAGATCAGCACCACGCACACGACTACGTTCGTCGGTCAGTAACGCAGGGTCAAGATCACAGGACCTGAACAGGTCAGGCAGCGACATGCCCTGACGTGCCGCACCCGCTAACAGGCTGCGTACATACTGGATACTCAAGGTATTGGCCTGACGCGATGTCATGTGCGCTCGATCAGCAGGTTAAGCTCAAAACAATGCCGCGAGAGTAGCAAAAACCGGCGCGACTTGCATGCAGCTAGCCATGACAACACCAAGCTGATTACACTGCGCCATGATCAGGAGATTGTCATGTTTGAACTGCACCCCACCCTAAGCGCAGACACCTATGTCGTTGGCGACTTGCCGTTATCACGTTGCCTACTGATGAATAATGCACGCTATGTCTGGCTGATTTTAGTGCCCCGCATCAACCACCTGCGCGAAGTCTACGAGCTGAGTGACAACGACCAGCAGCAACTATTACGTGAATCGTCCTGGGTCAGTCGCCAACTGGCGGATCACTTCAAGGCGGACAAAATGAATGTCGCCAATCTGGGCAACGTGGTGGCACAACTGCACTGGCACATCATTGTGCGCCATCAGCACGATGATGACTGGCCTGCACCGGTCTGGGGACGACAACCTGCTCTGCCTTATGGCACGGAAACTGCAGATCAGTTGTTACAGACACTGCGCTCCGTATTGGCAGGCTCAGGAGAGCTGACACTGACATGGCCGACAGCTTAAACCTCGGCAGCGCATTACTCCTCATCTTCAGTGCTGGCTTCAGCGCCTGGTTAACCGCTGGACTCGGCCTGGGCGGCGGCGTATTGCTATTGGGCATCATGAGTTTCGTGCTGCCCACACCGGTACTGATTGCGCTGCATGGCGTCGTGCAGATTGGCGCCAATGCGGGCCGCACGATCCTGATGCGTCAATACATCAGACTCGGCATCGTCTGGCCATTCGTTATTGGCAGCCTGATGGGTGCCGTATTGGGCGGACAGCTATTCCAGCAATTGCCAACGGCCACTCTCGACATTGCTCTGGGGCTGTTCATTCTCTACGCCAGCTGGGGTACATGGCCTGTTCTGCGTCAGGCAGGACTCTGGCTAAGCAGCGTAGGCATCAGCTTTATCAGCATGTTTGTGGGTGCCACCGGGCCGCTGGTAGCCGCTGCACTGAAAGCACAGGCACTGGACAGACAAGCACATATGGCCACTTTTTCCGCCTGCATGAGCCTGCAACACGGTATCAAGGTAGTAGTTTTTGGCTTTCTGGGTTTTCAGTTTGGGCCTTGGGCAGGTCTGTTGATTGCCATGCTCAGCGCCGGTTTTATCGGCACCTGGCTGGGGCAACGCTGGTTAGCCAAACGTCAGGATCAGGACTTTCAACGCATTCTGGCCATACTGCTGACCGTCATGGCCATTCAATTATTGTGGCGTGGCCTAGTTAACATGTAGTGGAGCCAGCCAGCGCCGCAAGCGACTCCAGTTTTGCTCACGATCCTGCTCACGATAGCTTTTCAGCTCACTCATCATGGTCTCGATCGACGCTTCCACCTGCCCTCGCAACTGCCACAGGCTATCCGTGTCATCTGCCTGGGCGGCCAGACCTGCTGTTGAAATACGCTCACCAAACGCGAAATAGAAACGCTGAGGTTTTGGAATCGGCGTCACACTGATGCCTCTGACCAGCGGTGCAATCAAGTCTCCGTCACGTGTCAAATCACGCACTCGCCGACTTTTTGCCAATAATGGCCACAGCCTGCTTTGCTGTACGTCATTGGCATCCAGCACAATCTTCCAGCTTTCATTGGGGCCCACCGACGCAAACGGCACGATGTCATAACCATGTGTCATCGCCATGCGGGCAAAACCCAGACGCTGTTTCCACACCAGATGATCATGATCACTGCGCCGACGCATCACCTCACGCGCACCTCCCGGAAACACCAGAATGGAATGCCCTTGTTGCATCAACTCACTGCAATTGTCCGGCGTACCGGGCACCACGCCAAAGCGCTTTAGCAACGGACCCCATACCGGTAACTGAAAGTGAATATGATCGCCCAAGGCTCTGAGAAAAATGCCGTGCTTGCGATACACATAGTCCATCATCAGACCGGCATCAATGCTGTACAAGGTGTGGTTGCCCACATACAAGGCAGGTCGGCTGGCGTCCAGATGCTCGGTTCCCAGGAAAACCGGCTTGAAATATGCCCTGGCCGGAGCCTGCGCCAAACCCAGCTGCCATGCAGGCGGCTGACGATAATCATTATTGCTCATAGCCTGCTCTCAAGTTATCCCCAACGTCTGTGGACAAGTCCGTGAACAAACTTGGGTGAAACACGTGAAACTCGCTAGCCACAAGGCATTGCGCGACCCGTCGATTTTTTCACCAAGCTCATAAAAGCTGATGCTTATATAGGCAAATCAGCTGAGATATCCAGCGTCCATTCGTTGTAATTTGCGCAGCAAGGCAGGCCAGACAAAGGCACCACCCAGTCCACTGGTTTGCACCCGCATGGCTTCAGCAACACCCGCCACAATCTGTGGATCAACCTGAGTCAACTCGCCTCCGGCTTGTGCCGACAACTGAATCTGACAGGTGCTTTCAAACACGTACATATGCAAAAAGGCATCGGCAATACTGGCGCCACAGGTCAGCAATCCGTGATTGCGCAGCATCAGGAAATTTGCCTGCCCCAGGTCTGCCTGCAAACGCGGTTTTTCATCCGGGCGAAATGCCACGCCTTCGTAATCATGATAGGCCAGCGATGCCAGCACAAAGGTGGACTGCTGGGAAATTGGCAACACACCTGCCTTTTGCGCACTGACTGCCACACCGGCACGGGTATGGGTGTGCAGCACACACTGCACATCCTCACGCGCTTCATGCACCGCACTGTGAATAACAAAACCCGCCGGATTAACCGGAAACGGCGACTCGATCACCTTGTTGCAATGCTGATCCACCTTGACCAGAGACGACGCCGTGATCTCATCAAACATCAGACCATAGGGGTTAATCAGAAAGTGATGCTCCGGCCCCGGAATACGCACCGAGATATGCGTGAACACCAGATCACTCCAGCCATAGGCCGCCACCAACCGATAACAGGCGGCCAGATCACAACGCAGCTGCCACTCTTCAGGACTGACCTGACCTTGCAGGCTGGGAATATCGAGTGCGGTCATGATGATCTCTGCAATAATTTGATAATGCTGGAAAAGTCTAGTGCACCCGCACCGCTTGCGCTATGCGCAGCATATAAATTACGCGCCAATCCGCCCAATGGAATGGGCGAGCTGCTGGCCAATGCAGCCTCTTCTGCCAAGCCCAGGTCTTTCAGCATCAGATCTGTGCCAAAGCCACCGCTATAACCTCTGGCTGCTGGAACAGCGTCCATCACTCCCGGCATGGGGTTATATTTTTCCAGCGACCAGTTGCCGCCAGAACTTTGTTTCATGATTTCAGACAGCACCTTGGGATCCAGACCATTATTGACGCCCAGATTCAGCGCTTCGGCCGAACCGATCATGTGAATGGCCAGCAACATGTTATTGCACACCTTGGCCACCTGACCCGCACCACTGGCACCGGCATGAAAGATATTACTGCCCATGGCCTGTAAATAAGGTTTGGCCTGCGCCACGCAGTCATCAGCGCCACCCACCATGAAAGTCAGCGTGCCTGCTGCCGCACCCGCCGTACCACCGGACACTGGTGCATCAATCATCGATAGACCACGCGCTGCCGCCGCAGCCGCTACTTTGCGGGCGCTGGCAGGGGCAATGGTGCTGCAATCAATGATGCGCGTGCCCGCAGGCAGACCAGCCAGCAAACCGGCATTGGCAGCACCATCACCCAGATACAAAGATTCGACATGACGACTGGCGGGCAGCATGGAAATTACTACCGTGGCTCCCACCAGCACTTCAGTGGTAGTCGCCACAACCGCAACGCCTTCGCTGGCCACTTTGGCACGAGCTGCCTCGGACAAGTCCAGAGCAGTCACCGAGAAACCGGCTTTATGCAAATTAACGGCCATCGGGCCGCCCATGTTTCCCAGACCTATAAAGGCAATGTGGTCACTCATTTTTTCTTATCCTTATATGCAGTCAAGTTGACTAACGAATATGGTCGGTAGCGTTCGCTTCAAGCATGCGGCGAGCAATAATCACTCGCATGATTTCATTGGTACCTTCCAGAATCTGATGCACACGCGCATCACGCAACAAGCGCTCCAGCGGATAGTCACGCAAATAGCCATAACCACCATGCAGCTGCAAGGCTTCATTACAGATATTAAAACCGGCATCGGTGGCAAAGCGTTTGGCCATGGCGCAATACACCGTGGCATCGCTGGCCGCGGCATCCAGCTTGGACGCCGCCAGCCGAATCATCTGACGTGCCGCCACCAGCTCGGTGGCCATATCGGCCAAACGAAACTGCAAGGCCTGAAACTCGGCCAAAACCTTGCCAAACTGCTTACGCTCACCCAGATAACGCTGAGTGGCATTCAATGCGCCCTGCGCAGCACCCACGGAGCAGGTAGCAATATTGATACGGCCACCATCCAGCCCCTTCATGGCAATACGAAAACCTTCACCCTCTTCACCCAGGCGATAGGCCGCAGGAATACGCACCTGATCAAAGAAGATGGCGCGTGTGGGCTGACTATTCCAACCCATCTTGTCTTCTTTCTTGCCATAACGAATGCCATCCGCATTCGCTGGCACGGCAAAGGCACTGATACCTTTGGCACCCGCCACACCAGTACGCGCCATCACTACCAGCCAGTCGGTACTGCCAGCGCCGGAAATAAAGGCTTTTGCACCATTCAGAATGTAGTCATCACCGTCACGCCTGGCACTGGTTTTCAGGTTAGCCGCATCAGAGCCTGCATCGGGTTCAGTCAGACAATAAGAGGCCAGATATTCACCGCTGGTGAGCTTGAGGCCAACTGTCCCGGCCAGCTCAAGCCGCCCCCAGCTGCATAACATCCAGGTCGCCATATTGTGAATGGTGAAAAAGGCAGCAGTCGATGGATCAGCCGCCGCCAACTCCTCAAACACCAGCGCAGAGTCCAGACGACTTAAACCCAAACCACCGTATTGCTCTGGCGAATACAGGCCGCAAAAGCCCAGCTGCCCGCCCTCACGCAACACATCCAAAGGGAACACGCTGTTGGCGTCCCACTCGGCGGCATGAGGTGCCAACGATTTGGTCGCAAAATCACGGGCCAGCTGTTGGAATGCCAGCTGATCATCATTGAGTTCAAAATTCACAGCCAGGCTCCATCAACGCATGCTGATGGTGGTATTGACCGAGCTGACCGCGTCTTCATCAAACCAGCGCGTGGTAATGGTTTTGGTCTGGGTATAAAACAACACAACCTGTTTGCCATAGGGCCCCAGATCACCCAGCTTGGAACCCCGTGAGCCAGTAAATGAAAACAAGGGAACCGGCACAGGAATCGGCACATTAATACCCACCTGCCCAACATCAATCTCTTCCTGGAAGTGACGGGCGGCACCACCGGAGCGCGTGAAAATACCGGTGCCGTTACCATTTGGATTGGCGTTGATCAGCTCGATCGCATCATCCAGCGTATCGACCTCAACCACACACAATACCGGACCAAAAATTTCCTGATCATAAATGCGCATGCCGGGCTTCACACCCGCAAACAGGGTTGGCCCCACAAAATTGCCCTGCTCATAACCCGGCACCGACGGCTTGCGACCATCCAGCACCAGACGTGCGCCGTCTTCCAGGCCATCGGCAATCAGAGACTCGATACGTGAACGAGCAGCACAGGAAATAACCGGCCCGATCTCAACGCCTTTTTCATGACCCGCGCCCACGGTCAGCGTGGTGGCACGTTGTGCAATTTCATCAATCCACTCACGTGCCTGCCCCACCAGCACCACCACAGAAGACGCCATGCAACGCTGACCAGCCGCCCCAAAACCAGCTCCCACCAGCGCATTTAAGGTTTGCTCCTTGGGTGCATCAGGCAACACCACCACATGGTTTTTCGCACCCATCATGCACTGCGCACGTTTACCAGCCAACGTAGCCCGCTGATACACATGAGTACCAACCCGGGTAGAACCCACAAAGGAAATTGCCTTGATATCCGGGTGATCACACAGACCATTAACGATGTCTTCAGCACCGTGCACCACATTCAGCACGCCTGCCGGAATACCTGCTTCTACCGCCAGCTCCACCAGACGCATGGTGCTCATCGGGTCCTGCTCTGAGGGTTTCAACACAAAGGTATTGCCACAGGCAATCGCCATCGGAAACATCCACAAAGGAATCATGGCCGGAAAGTTGAATGGCGTGATGCCCGCACAAACACCCAACGGTTGCTGCAAGGTATAGGTATCAACCCCACCGGCCACGTTATTGGCCATTTCACCCATTTGCAGCGTGCCGATATTGGCCGCATGTTCAACGACTTCCAGACCACGAAAAATATCACCCTCAGCGTCGGGCAAAGTCTTGCCTTGCTCCGCCGTGAGAATGGCGGCCACTTCGCTCATATGCTCACGAATCAGCTGTTGGTACTTGAGAAAAATACGTGCACGAGCACCAATCGGTGTCTTACGCCAGGTCTTGAATGCCTGCTTGGCACTGGCCACTGCTGCCGCCAGCTCATCGGCAGTCGCCAAGGGCACACGTGCCAGCACCTGTTGCGTTGCAGGATTAATCACGTCTCGCCACTGTGTGGTTTTTGATTCGATGAATTCACCATTAATCAGCAACTTGACGGTAGGTATTGCAACATTCTGAGCAGACACAGGCGTTTCCTCTATGCATGCCGGTCAGGTCATGACTGACCGGTCGTTAAATTGTCGGACAAGAAGATACCAGAAAAGTTACTTGGGTGCTGCCGACTTAACTCACTGCGGGTACATCAACAAGCTCAGTCTTGTTGTCCAGCTTTTCCACAAACAATGTCTGTGTGGGATAGGCAAAATCAATGCCCCGCTCGGCAAAACGCTCAAACAGCTGCAGGTTGATTTCCTGCTGCACATTACGAAATACGGTGAAATCAGGATTCACCATCCAGTACACCACTTCAAAATCCAGCGATGAACCGGCTAATTGCACGAAATGCGCACGATCAAATCGTGCTGCTTTAAAGTTACCGATAATGTCCTGAACAATCTGCGGAATGGCTTTCAGCTGTGCCACTGGCGTTTGATAGGTCACACCAAAACGAAACAGGATGCGGCGCTCTTGCATGCGTTTGTAATTACGAATACGGGTTTTAAGCAGATCACCATTGGCAATCACAATCTGCTCACCGGTATTACTGCGAATACGCGTGGTCTTCAAACCTACGTGCTCGACCCTACCCACAAATGTATCAACCTCAATGGAATCACCCACCTCAAACGGCTTGTCTATCACAATAGACAGACTGGCAAACAGATCCCCCAGAATATTCTGCACGGCCAGCGCGATGGCAATACCGCCGATACCCATACCAGCTACTAAGGCTGTCACATCAACACCCAGGTTGCTGAGGATCAGCAGCAAAATAACACTCCACAGCACCAGCTTGCTGACCAGACTCATCGCGGCCAGACTGGTGGTTGCTGCCGCATCCTTACTCATACTGTTGTGGCGGAAACGACCGATCCAGAAGTTAATAGCTGCCGCCACCCACAACCCGATCTGCAAGAAGAAGGCAATCACCGCAATCTTGGCAAAATAGCCTTCTATATTGTCAGCCAGCACTAAATACTGGGTCCCCACCAGCAACGTCACACAGAACACCAATGTGTGCTTGGTCTGACGTGCCATCTCGACAAAGGCATCATCAAAGCCGGTAGATGTCCTGGAGGAAAGCACTGAGAAATATTTAAGAACCCACCAACGCCCTACCGCAATCACTACATTGATAGTCAACGCCAGCCCCAGAGCCACACCCCAGGCACCCAAACTGTTATCCAGAACAATCGTTTCCAGCGATACCATAAAACTACCTGCTCATATGAGTTAAGTTGACGTGAGCTGCCAATGCTCACGGATTTTCGCAATCACCTCTGCCGGCATTTCCATCTGCGGAAAGTGCCCACAATCCAGCTCAATCGCCACACGTCCAGGTAGCAATTGCCTGAAACGCTGCACCATATGCCCTCCGGAAACGGGGTCTTGCACACCATCAATCAGGAACAGAGGCACATCGGTATTAATCAGCCCACCAACCCAGCGCTCACGTTGCTGCTGCCGCTCACGAATATAACGAATATGTCGATGCAATAATCGCTGCCCCTGCTGCAACGTCAGCATCAGCCAATAACTATTAAGTTCCATCGCTGATGGCTGTGTGCTCTGGCCAAAAACTTCGGCAATACCACGCGTAAACAGAGGCTTCGGCATAACGCGTGCAACTGCAGCACCAAAGGCACTTAACAAAACACGTTGGCCAAAACGAGCACGATGCGTCTCGGGAAACAAACCCCCATTCAGAAAACACACCTGCTTGATCTGTACTGGCAAAGCGTCGGGACTTTCCAGCTGCCGAGCCAGCCACTCCTGAGTCAGGCTATTGCCATTATCATGAGTTAAAACAGACACTCGCTTAAGACCACAGACGCTAAGCAACTGCAAAACTCTATCCAGATGTGCCGACACAGAGTATTCAGCCGTTACCGGCTTGTCTGAAAAGCCGTAGCCCAGTTTATCCGGTGCAATACAGTCAAAATGCTGACTCAAACCACCGATGACCTTATGCCAGTCCCATGATGAGGTTGGAAAACCATGCAACATCAATAGTGGCTCACCCTGGCCTTCGCGCACATAGAACAATCGGCCAGCATCACTATCATAAAATTGACCACGCTCGTGCCATGCGGCCAGTGAGCTCATATTGACTCCTTGTGACTCGCCAGAATATTCGCAATCTGCTGATCCTTTTCAGCCCAGAGACCCGATACCCAGGCCTGATAGGACTGACGAAACACAGGGTCGTTTTCGTAATCCCCCATATAAAACTCATGCGGAATGGTAATAGTCTCCGCCTCTACCACCACGTGCTTTACCTGACCTGACAACAAACTCCACAAACCACCCGTACCCGCTGGATACGCAATCGTAATATTGACCAGCGCATTGATGCGTTCACCAAAGGCTGCCGTGGCAAACGCCAGACCACCCGACTTGGGCTTTAACAGATACTGAAACGGTGACTGCTGCAACTCATGCTTGGCTGGAGTAAAACGTGTACCTTCCAGGAAGTTCAACACCATGACCGGCTGATCCACAAACTTTTCACAGGCCTTGCGTGTGGTTTCCATATCCTTGCCTTTAAGCGATGGATCACGCTGAATTTCTTCACGGCTGTAACGCTTCATGAATGGATAATCCAGCGCCCACCAGGCAACGCCCAGAATAGGCACCCAGATCAACTCCTGTTTCAGGAAGAACTTAAAAAAAGGTGCCTTGCGCCCAAAGGCAAACATCAACGCCACAATATCGTTCCAGCTTTGATGATTGGCACAGGCCAGATACTGGCCTTTCGGATCAATACCCGCTGGCAGACGAATATCCCAACGTACCGACAAAAGATGCTTGATTGCCAGGGTATTGCAAGCTGCCCAGGACTGCGCAACCCAAGTCAGCCCCAATGATACCCAGTGCCTGAAACCGGCCACAGGCACCACTACTTTCAGAATCACCAACAGAAACAGGAAAAAACACCAGAACAACGTATTAAGCACCAACAGACCCAACATCAGCGATCCCAACAAAGGGGCAGGCAACCAGCTCAACATGGCCATTCCTCTAATAAGTTTCTCGTAGTCTAGCAAAAGGATCATTTAAGCGCCTGCGCAGACCAACGGCATTTTTAATATGACCAGCAGCACCAAAAGCGAACAATAAATAACCAACAAATGTGGCGTTTTGTAAGTGTTATGTATCTAATTGTCAGCAACCTGTAATCAAAAAGAAGTCGCTTGCAGGTTCACACCACGCCCAATCAAGAGATATAAAAATGACCACCAAACTACTGAAAAGTGGAATTATCGTGGCCAGTGGCGCTGCTGCCATTGCGTTTGCAGGTTTTAACTTCGCACAACTACCTTTACCCAGTGCAATCAGTTCACCACTCACCAGCCTGACCAGTTCATTACAGGGCCTGTTTTCACAAACACCATTAGCAGGCGGCATTACTACACCACTAACGTCTGACGCCCTACCCGGCTTACCCTCAGGCGACACGGAAAACCCGCTGGATGGTTTGTCTATTCTCAACCCCGAGGAAGTAGCCGCTGTCCTGACAGGGCTGATCATGGGGGAGCAACTGCCAGCCCCATTATCATTGGAAGTGCTGAAATTTCTGCGTGACTTCGGCGCAGAAAATGGTGAAGCAGGCACACCTGAAATGGGTGAGATGTCAGAAAGTCTGACCCGCTTCCTGATGGGCACACTGGCATCTGCTGGTGTCGGTGAACTCCCCACCGACCGCCTGCCTGCCCTGCCCATTCCATTTGCTCCCAGCAATGGTGGTGTACCGTCACTGAATGACATTTTCACCCTGTATGGCATTGGTACCACGGTGTCTTATCTGGTCGCGTCATACGCAGTACCGGATCTGGGGCCATGGGTGCTGCCACACAATATCCGGGTTATTTCTGACTACATCAAAATCAAGAATGAATCCGTCACCACCGGCGAACCGTTTGTACCATTAGTCACCACGGGCATGACCGTTGGCCGCAGTTTTACCATCACCAATACCACCGATGTCGATGCAGTTATTACTACGGCTCTGGATCAGCACACCGTCAATGACGTCATTGTGATTCAGGCGCCGCTGTCTATCTCCATTGGCCTGACCACAACCTGTACCAGCGTTGTACTGGGTCGTTGCGCAAATATCAGCCTGACTACCAGCACCACCAACAATGACAAGGTATTGGCACGAGATGCCAGCTATACCTTTGCCTATCCACTGAATGCCGGTCAGTTCCCGACACGTGCCACTGCCATGGACTTGTTCCAGGTAGTTTATGACGCACTCGGCACGCTGCATGCACAAAAGCCTCGTGAAGCCACAGCAGCCAGCCCGTTTGCACAAATTCCCGGACTGGAAACCCTGGTGCCTGGCACTGGCCTGGCAGACCTGTCAACACAAGCGCCCAAGGTAAACTTCTACGGTGCCCAGGTCAGCGAAGGCTCATTGGCAGACATCGGCAGCACACGGGTGCTGAGTCCACTGCTATCAGCATTGCGTCAAGGTAATCTTGATGTACGCCGTGCTCCTGCCAGCACTGAAGCCCCCAGCTTGCCACTACCATTGCCGGCAGCGTTGAGTGGTAACTCACTCAACCCACTGTCAATGCTGGTAGACAATCGCCTGGGCGTTACCGCGGGTTATCGTGTTGATGAGGTTCGTGCCGGCAAAATCAATATCATGGCCGTACGCTGGCATAATATTGGTACCGAAACAGTGGGCAGAGCAATTGATAATGTCATTGGCTCATTACCTGGATTAGGTTCACAGGTTCCTGCCGGAGCAGCAGCCGACGCACTCAAGTCCAGTCCCGCCACGTTCTACTATGACGTTCCAGCGGGTGCTTATGAGTTAACCGATGAGCGTGTAGAAGGCAGCGACAGTGTGTTTGCTATCGACTATGCCATCGCCGGTACATTGCCAACGCTGTCAATACCGCCAAAAGCACCTAATCTGGGTGATCTGCAAAGTATGATTGCAGGCATCCAGGCTCTGTTGGGTGGTGAAGGTGGTGCCGGTATCCCAGGCTTCGACTTACCAGAAGGCATTGCATTGCCTCAGTAATTTGACCTACCGTAAACCGCGCACATGAAAAGCCCCGCTTCTGCGGGGCTTTTCTTAGGTACTCAACAACGGAGCCCTTCATGACAATAAATTCACTGCAATTATTCAATCTTCAAGGCAAAACAGCACTGATCACTGGTGGATCACGTGGCCTGGGCTTACAAATTGCCGAAGCCCTGGGGCAGGCTGGTGCCAGAATCATGATCAGTTCGCGCAAGCCCGATGACCTGAAGCAGGCCGTTGAACAATTACAGGCTCAAGGCATTGAGGCACAGTGGTTTACAGCAGACGCCGCCAAGGAAGAAGACATTGCTGCACTCTGCCAGGCCGCCACCACTTATCTGGGCGATATTGATATTCTGGTTAATAACGCAGGCGCCAGCTGGGGTGAAGCCGCCGAGACCCACTCGGCCAAAGCCTGGGACAAGGTCATGGATCTGAATGTCCGAGGTTATTTCCTGCTGGCCCAGGCCGTTGCTCAAGCCAGCATGATTCCACGCAAGCAGGGAAGCATCATTAACATTGCTTCCATTGCTGGCCTGGCAGGCAACCCGGTATTCATGAAAACCATTGCCTACAACACCAGCAAGGGTGCAGTGGTGAACTTTACCCGCGCATTGGCTTGTGAGTGGGGTCACTACGGCATTACCGTCAACGCCATTGCTCCGGGATTTTTTCCCAGCAAGATGTCGCAAGGCCTGATTGATTCCGTGGGTGAGGACAGCATGCTGCGCAATGTGCCCTTGCAGCGCCTGGGTGATGAAGATGACTTGAAGGGTGCAGCACTGTTATTTGCCAGTGCCGCAGGCAAACACATCACCGGTCAGATTCTGGCGGTAGACGGCGGAGTCAGTGCCGTGATCGGCTCCTGACCCCACGCCAGATAGTTATTTCTCGACGAACGCGCGCTCGATGACGTAATCACCGGGTGCGTGGCTGGTGCCTTCCACAAAGCCCTTGGCTTCCAGAATTTCCACCAGATCTTTCAACATGCTGGGACTGCCGCAAATCATGATGCGGTCATGTTCAGGATTGAATGGTGGCAGACCAATATCCTCAAACAGCTTGCCGGATTCGATCAGGTCAGTCAGACGACCCTGCTTCTCAAAGCCCTCACGCGTCACCGTGGGGTAATAAATCAGCTTTTCCCTGACCAGATCACCGAAATGCTCATGCTCAGGCAGATCTTCGGTAATGTGCTCCATATAACCCAGCTCGCTTTTCCAGCGTACACCGTGGGTCAGAATGATCTTGTCAAAAGCTTCGTAGAACTCCGGATCACGCACCACGCTCATGAAAGGAGCCAAGCCAGTACCAGTGGACAACAGATACAGGTTTTTGCCTGGCTTCAGGTTATCCATGATCAACGAGCCAGTCGGCTTACGGCTGACCAGCAGCGTGTCGCCCACTTGCAAATGCTGCAAACGAGACGTCAACGGACCCTCTTGCACCTTGATGCTGTAAAACTCCAGGTGGTCCTCATAGTGAGCACTCACCACACTATAAGCACGCATCAAGGGCTTATCGTTCACCATCAGGCCAATCATGACAAACTGTCCGGTCTTGAAACGCAGAGCAGGGTCACGGGTAGTTGTAAAACTGAATAACGTGTCATTCCAGTGATGCACACTTAATACGGTTTCATTGGCAAACGCGGACATAAGGCTTTCAACTCGATCAATGGGCAATAGGTATATTCAAACAGCGCGCATTTTAGTCGCTAGCTGGCATGATGAATAGTGAAATTATCCACTGAACGTATCAGTAAAACTGATTTACAACTGGCCGCATGGGTCTTCACGCTGCTGCTCTGCCAGCACAACCACCTCATCGAAATAATCGCTGTACTGTCCAGGCTCAATAAAACCAATGGCATAACTTTGCGTCAACCACACAGGAACACCCAGATCACGGCGCACATGACCATTACCCGCCAGCAACACCACACCACGATCTGCCTGCTGACGCAGCACGTGCGCCATGACGGCATCACGCGCCAACTGGGCGCGTGCCATGCCGGGAATCAACGACTCAGGCAACTTGCCACAATGTGCCATGTCCACTTCGGCTTCCATCGCCTTAAACCATGACTCGTCAACCTGTGATAACGCATCAGCCAGCCAGGGCATCATGTCCGGAACAGCCGCCGCATCACGTACCAATACAGAGGCTTGAGTACGTGAAAAATTGGCCGCCAGCAGCGGCAACTGATACTGCTGCGCCAATTGCAGGACGGGGTAATAATAGAGCCAATGCCAACGCTCACTGCCCTTGGCCACTTGCACAATACAACTGACATCATCGGCACAAGTGGCTTGGGCCTGACTTAACAGATCCTGATGCTCATAATCAAACTGCTCCAGCGCAATCGCTGGCCGCCAGCCCTTGTCCAGTGCCTGCTGCAACCACTCAACACGCAGTTGATGACCCTGCTCATGATCATGAATCTCACCCAGCAATACGATACGTGGCGCCGACTCCGGCAACACCAAAGGCCGCGACACACAGGCGGCCAACAACAGGCACAGCACCACAGAAATAAATCGCATTATTTGGGAGCCACTTCCAATACCGTTAACTGGCGATGGCGCTTATGCAGCTCCACCTCAAAACGCCCGCTATGCACCAGAAAAACATCCAGCACTACCGTTTCGCCAGCAGGCAACTTTTCCAACACTTCATAACCATGCACATGCAGTTCTTCGTTATAAGCCGAGGTAATCTGCATGCGTAAAATCTGGCCTTGTTGCAAAGCCAGCACATTAGGGCCATCAACCTTACCCTGTGCATCAACCACCCACGTCACCTCAGTGGCGGCTGATTGCTCTGTCATTCTGGTAACAGCATCCTGCTGCAATGAGGGATTGAGAAGAACCCAAAGCCCGGCCAGCATCCCGGCTGCAATCACGAATATCATTACCCAAATTAATCGACGCATCCGCTTGACCCCTTTTTTATTTTTGTTGGCTGTGTCAGCGTAACAAAATTATGACGCAAACATAAACAGGCACGAGACCACAGATTGAGCATATCGAACGCAGCAACCTTCACTTCTGGCTCAATTACACGTCATGTGATCTACATGACCGCCACTGCCTCAACAGGCCTGGTTGCCCTGTTTATTGTGGATGCACTCAACCTGTTTTACATCGCTCAGCTTGGCGAGGCCGAATTGGCCGCCGCCGTGGGTTATGCCGGCACTTTACTGTTCTTTGTCACTTCATTGGCCATTGGTCTGGCCATTGCCGGAACAGCCGTCGTCTCCCGCACCTTGGGCAGTGGCCAGGGTCATCATGCCAGATCACAGGCCGGTGCTGCCCTGATTCTGATGGGAGCCATCATGGCGTTGGCTTCCATCGCCCTGGCAGCCACCTGGCAGCATCAGCTGTACTGGCTAGGTGCCCGAGGACAAACCGCCGAACTGGCCTATCGCTTTTTACTGCTGGTCACACCATCACTGCCGCTACTCGGCATGGGCATGGCACTGGCTGGCATTTTGCGGGCTTTTGGTGATGGTCGGCGCGCCATGTGGGTCACGTTGGGGCCGGCCATCATCGCAGCAATACTTGATCCGCTATTCATTCTGGGGCTGGACATGCGTCTGGACGGTGCCGCACTGGTCTCCAATGTTGCCCGCATCATCATGGTCTGGGTCGGCTGGCGCGCATTGGCTCGTCATCATGGCTTCACCCTGCACATCAACTGGCCAGCTGTTCAGCAATTACTCCGACCTTATATGGTGATTGGGCTACCCGCTGTCATGACGCAATTGGCCACACCATTTGGCAATGCCTTTGTCACCAACGAACTGGCCACTCATGGTGATGCCGCCGTCGCAGGCTGGGCCATTATTGGCAGGCTGATCCCCGTCGCCTTTGGTGTCATCTTTGCCCTGTCCGGCGCCATCGGGCCTATCGTGGGGCAAAACTATGGCGCGGGGCGTTTTGACCGACTGCGCGAAACTGCTCTGTCCAGCCTGAAAATTACCGTGATCTATGTTGTTTTCATCTGGCTGGCCATGAGCTTCTCTGCCCACCTCATTGCTGACGCCTTTAACGCCAGTGCCGAATCACGCGACATGATTGTCTTTTTCTGCCGCTTTGTAGCACTCACTTTCATTTTTAATGGCGGTGTATTTATCGCCAATGCGGTCTTCAACAATCTGGGGCTGGCCTTTTATTCCACTCTGCTCAACTGGTCCCGCGCCACCCTGGGCGTGCTTCCCTTCGTCTGGATAGGCAGTCATCTGGCTGGCAGCATTGGGGTATTGGCCGGTTACGGTTTGGGAGCCATTGTGTTTGGCGTCGGCGGTTATTGGGTGTGCTGGCGCGTGATTCAGCGCAAACAGGCACAAGCAGGCGTATAATGCCTGCCTGTGCCGCTATTGACCCACCTGGCGGCGTCTCCCTCTTTGTCGGAATATCTCATGTCTTTTGCTGACCTCGGCCTGATGCCGGAACTGCTGCGCGCACTCAATGACGCAGGCTATACCTCGCCTACCCCCATTCAAGCTGACGCCATTCCCTGTGTTCTGGCCGGTGGCGACCTGCTGGCCGCCGCACAAACGGGCACCGGCAAAACCGCCGGATTTACCCTGCCCTTGCTGCAACGCCTGAAAACCAGCAAACCCTTGCATCCCGGACAACGTGCTCGTATTCGTGCGCTGGTACTGACGCCAACACGAGAACTGGCGTCCCAGGTAGAAGACAGCGTCAGTCGCTACGGCAAATACCTGGACTTGAGCTCCATGGTCATGTTCGGCGGCGTCAACATCAACCCGCAAACCAAGCGTCTGCGTGAGCGTCTGGATATTCTGGTCGCCACACCCGGTCGCCTGCTTGATCATGCCGGTCAAGGCTCGGTTGATCTTGGTGGTGTCGAGATTTTTGTGCTGGACGAAGCCGACCGCATGCTGGACATGGGTTTCATACGCGATATTCGACGGGTACTGGCTTTATTGCCCAAGCAACGACAGAACCTGCTGTTCTCGGCCACCTTTGCCGATGACATTCGACAGCTGGCCAAGAGCCTGCTCAACAACCCGACTGAGGTTCAGGTCACGCCCAGCAACACTACCGTCGAACGCATTGAGCAACGCGTATATCCGGTCAACCGCGATGCCAAGCGTCAGCTACTGGAAAAGCTCATTGTTGATGGCAAATGGTCACAGGTACTGGTATTTGCGCGCACCAAGCATGGTGCCAATCGTTTGGCCGAGCAGCTCGATAAAAACGGTATTCCTGCCATGGCCATTCATGGCAACAAAAGCCAGGCCGCACGTGAAAAGGCACTTAGCGAATTCAAGGCCAATCGCCTGCGCGTGCTGGTCGCCACCGACATTGCCGCACGCGGCATTGATATCGACGCACTGCCGCATGTAGTAAATTATGAACTGCCCAATGTGCCGGAAGACTACGTACACCGCATCGGGCGCACAGGTCGTGCTGGTGCAGGCGGCGAAGCCTCATCACTGGTTTGTGTCGATGAGCTGAAGTTACTCGACAGCATCGAACGCACCATCAAGCTGAAAATTCCCAAGGTAATTGTGCCTGGCTTTGAGCCGGATCCGAATGCAAAGCCGGAGCCTATTCGCAAGCCTCAGGTTCGCAGGCAGGAGCCACGGAAGCCCGCACCTCGTCAATCAGTGGCTCGTAAACCGGAGTCGCCACGTGGGCCACGTCGGGATGGGCCTAAACGATAACGAACTCAAAATACAAAAAACCAAACAACTGACCCTACAATCAGATGGGGTCAGCATCACTACGCAATCAAAAACATACGTTTTATGACAAAAGTTTTATTCTTTTTGGATACAAACTTTTATAAACTTCGAGTATCAAGGATTGATCAACGAGTAAAAAGGAGTTAACACTCAACGATCATATAAGGCTCATTTTAGCGAGCCAATCCTTGTTAAGTTCACCCCCCTAATTAACAAGCACTTTACTTCGCTAACGTGAGGCCATCATGCGTTACCTTAAATTTCTTGCCATTGTCGTTCCGATTGTTACAACCGGATGTGCGACAGTCTCTAAACCACCTAATGTTATTGAGTTACCCACCGCTCAATCAGCAGCGATTCAACAAGCACAACAAACCATAGTCCCTGCACAAAAAGTACTAAAACGTAAAGTTGCGATTGGTCGTTTCACTAATGAAACACGCTATGGCAAAACGTTTTTGCGAGATGGCGAAATGGATCCATTAGGCAAGCAAGCATCAGATATGCTGTCAGCGCGACTGGTGGACTCGGGTCAGTTTGTGGTTTTTGAGCGCCCTGATATTACTAAATTGGAACGTGAAGCAAGCATTTCTGGCCCCACAAAATTAGTAGGCGTAGACACCCTCATTTTAGGATCAATCACCGAGTTTGGTCGAACAGTTCAAGGAACCACCGGTTTTTTAAGTCAAACAAAAATCCAAATAGCTCGCGCCAAAGTTGAACTTCGCTTAGTCGATACCAAAACTGGCCAAGTGTACTTTTCTGCAACAGGTGCCGGTTCGGCCACCACAGAAACAGGCAGCATTGCAGGTTATGGCAGTCAATCTGACTACGATGACTCATTAAACGACCGTGCCATTGGTGCGGCCATTAGTGAAGTACAAAACTCACTGATTAAAAAGTTACAAGAAAAACCATGGCGAACCGACATTTTAACCACACAAGGAAGCACCGTCTTTGTTTCTGGTGGAGCTCGCCAAGGTATCAAAATTGGTGACACTTTAGGGGTGTATCGCAAAGGCAAAACAATTACTTCTGCCCAGAGTGGTTTTGACATTGAACTCCCGCCAACACTGATTGCCAAAATTCAAGTTACATCACAATTTGGTGAAAACGAAACCAATGAAGGCTCTCAGGCAAGTGTTATTACCGGAAACATTCCCAGCAACACTAGCGATGTGTTTGTAGGAGAAACCAAATGAAACGTATTGCCATTTTAATCCTGTCACTCACATTAGTCGCTTGCTCAACACCTGTCACTCAAGTGCAATCACTCGATTTGCGCCCCACGCTATCCATTACCAACGCACCCACTGGTAGCGTGTTAATCGTCAATGGAATAACTGTTGGTGATGCAGGCAAAATATCCTCCGGCAAACAAGCTATTGCCTTAACTCCAGGCACTCATCACGTGGAAGTCAATTACAACGGCCGCCCACTAATCAATGAAAAAATCTATCTTGGAGAAGGTCTGAATAAAACACTGTCTGTAGGAGCTACACAATGAGCAGACTTTTATTTGTCGGGTTGATCATGCTGACAATCTCAGGCTGTGCGACACAGCCGGGCTATCAGTGGGGTCAATATGAGTACAACCTATATAACTACTATGCCAACCCTGCCAAGTCTGTAGAGCTGAGCGAAGCACTATTTCACGACATTAGCAGTGCCGAAAAAAATCAACGTGTTGTACCGCCTGGGCTCTATGCCGAGTATGGCTACCTGATGCTTGAGTCTGGTATGCCACGCAAGGCAGCGTTTTACTTCAATAAAGAAAAAGAACTATGGCCAGAGTCAGCACACTTTATGAACACACTGTATCAAGCGGCGGTAAGAGCAAATAGCCATCAACACGCAGGAGCAAAGCAATGATGCGATTATTATCCGCTGCCCTGGCTACTGCTCTTATAACAGGCTGTGCCACCACTCCCAAACCTGCACGGGACTTTTCGGCATTTAACAACGCTGCTCCTCGCTCAATACTGGTTTTACCTGTTGTAAACAAAAGTCTTGATGTCGAAGCACCTAACTACTTTTTAAGCACGATCACCATTCCATTTGCCAATCGTGGCTTTTATGTCTTTCCAGTAAATGCCGTCAAAGCAGTCATGGACTCCGAAGGCATGGCTGATCCAGACTTAGCTCACCGCGCTGACCCAACGATCCTGGGCAAGCTGTTTGGAGCAGATGCTATCTTGTACGTCAAAATTAATCGCTGGGATGCTACTTATGCAGTGCTTAGCACGCGTGTCACAGTGGACTTTGACTATGAAATCAAAGATGGACGAAATGGTGAAAGCCTATGGAAAGAGAAGCAAACCATGGCCTACGTTCCTCAACAGACCAACTCAACAGGTCACCCATTAGCCGACTTAATCGGAATGGCCGTGAGCGCAGCGATAACAAAGGCAAAACCTAATTACATGCCTCTAACACGTATGGCCAATGGAGCTGCATCTGTGAACTTACCCACCGGACCCTATATTGATAGAGCAACTCAGTAAAAAAACTTTGGGGTTCCTCAATAACCAACCGTTAGTTATTGAGGAACACTAAAGCCTTTAAAAAATGAATCTGCTAAATAACAAAACATTGTGCCCGCGTTGTCGCATTCAGAAAAATCACCACAATGGATTAAGCAAAATAGACTTAGCACTTGTAACCCACCTCATAATGTGCCTTTGACTCCTGCAACACGCCCTCTTGCCACGGGTTCAACAACGGCACACCAGTTGGCGTAAAGTCGGCGGTGTTGCGCGTGACCACTGTCATGCCGTGCACCAGAGCAGTGGCAGCAATCAGGGCATCGCGATCAGCTCGCGGATCCGGTACATGCAGCCGAGCGCAACGCAGAGCGACCATGCCATCTACGGCCAGCACCCTCCCCTCAAATTCTGGCATGACGCGGGTGTCCAGCCAAAGACGCAGCAATGCCCCTTGACGGGCATCACGCCGCTGCACACGCAAGACGCCGATTTCCAACTCCATCAGTGTCAGCGCAGAAATGTAGCAGGCGCTGGCATCCACGCCAGAAAACCAAGCCATGAAACGTGTGTCAGCAAGGTTGTCACCAACCTTGCGCAACTCCGAAATAACGTTAGTGTCGAGCAGATACATCAGGATAAGTCCGGCACATGACTGCGAATGTCTGCACGCGGTGGTTCGAAATCGATATCAGCCAGACCCGGCATGGCGAGCGCATCAACCAGGCTTCTGCGCTGCCCAGCCAAACGTCGATAGTCTTCAATGCTCAATAGCACATGCGATGGTGTGCCACGATCGGTGATAAACACTGGCCCCAGCCGAGCGGCTTTTTTGGCTCGGCCAATGTCTTGGTTCAGCTCGCGGCTGGAAAGTGTAGTGACAGTCTGTGTGCGGCTTACCATGACCGACCTCCATGATGCAATAATGTAGTTACGTTACTACATTTTAATCGGATAGGCAATTTCCTAACAGCTAAAAACCTATCTAACACTTCTGGCAAGAAGGCCTTATGCTGACACCTATCAACGCTCAGGAGACTAAAGCCATGTTAGTTTTCACGCTCCCCCAAATGACCTGTGGCGGCTGCACCCATGCTGTGACACGAGTCATCCAACAGCTGGACCCACAGGCTCAGATCGACATCAATCTTGATACCAAGCAAGCCAAAGTCACCACTACGCTGGATCAAACAACACTCAGAAAGGCACTGACAGAGGCTGGCTTTCCACCTGCAGAATCCACCTCATGAGTACGCCCCCTACCACAGTGCTCAGAGTCGAAGGCATGACCTGCGCCTCCTGTGTTGGGCGCGTCGAACGTGCCCTGAATGCCGTACCTGGCGTTACCACTGCTTATGTCAATCTGGCCAGCGAGTCTGCTCATATCGAGGGTAGTGCCAGCACAGAAACACTCATCATTGCCATTGAGCACAGTGGCTATGAGGCCAGCCCGTTATTGATGGCACAACACGATGATAATCGCGACGCCAGACAAGCCGAAGAGCAGCAGGCGTTGGCTCGTGCCACACTGCTGGCAGGTCTGTTAACGCTACCGGTGTTTGCGCTGGAAATGGGCGCGCACATTATTCCAGGCCTGCATCATTGGATTGATGCCACGCTGGGACGCCAGAACAACTGGATCATCCAGATGGTGCTGACCACCCTGGTGCTGTTTGGACCCGGCCTGCGCTTTTTTCGCATTGGTGTGCCTTTGCTGTTGCGAGGCAATCCCGATATGAATGCGCTGGTAGCACTGGGAGCCGGTGCAGCGTGGAGCTACTCCATGATTGCTACACTCTGGCCAGCGCTGCTGCCAGAGGCCAGTCGTTTTGTTTATTTTGAGGCGGCTGCCGTCATCGTCACTCTGATTCTGCTGGGTCGCTGGCTGGAAGCGCGTGCCAAGGGACATACCAGTGACGCCATTCGCCATTTGATGGGTCTGCAAGCGAAAGTCGCACAGGTCAGACGAGAATCAGACTGGCAGGAAATTCCGATAGATGAACTGGTCATCAACGATGAAGTGCTGGTACGTCCCGGCGAACGCATACCGGCGGACGGTGAAGTAATTGATGGTCGTTCACATGTCGATGAGTCCATGCTCACCGGAGAGCCTCTACCCGTCAGCAAAGGCCCCGGTGACAGCGTAACTGGCGGTACGGTCAATGGTGCGGGCAGCCTGACCCTGCGCACCAATCGCATTGGCACTGATACCGTGCTGGCACAGATTATCCGTATGGTGGAAACCGCTCAGGGAGCCAAACTTCCCATTCAGGCATTAGTCGATAAGGTAACTGCCGTGTTCGTGCCTGTGGTCATTGGGCTTTCACTACTGACCTTTCTGGGCTGGTGGTGGCTGGGCCCATCACCAGCCATCACGCTGGCATTGATCAATGCCGTTGCCGTGCTGATTATTGCCTGCCCCTGCGCCATGGGTCTGGCCACCCCAACATCCATCATGGTGGGCACCGGACGCGCCGCAGAACTGGGTGTATTGTTCCGACAAGGTGATGCCCTGCAATCATTGCGTGATGCACGAGTCGTCGCGCTGGATAAGACCGGCACCATCACTCAAGGCCGCCCCGTACTGACAGATTTACTGCTGACTGACGCTTCTGATCAAAATAGCGTTGATCACGACACCGTACTCAGGCTGGCTGCTGCCGTAGAGAGCCGTTCTGAACATCCCATTGGGCTGGCCATCGTCAAGGCAGCACAGGACAAGGGACTGCAACTGCCACCTGTCAGTGAGTTTGAAGCATTGCCCGGATATGGTGTGCTGGCGACCATTGAAGAACAAAAAGTGGCTGTAGGCGCCGAGCGTTTGATGCAGCAGCTACAAATCGAGACAGACTCACTGCAAGCTCACAAGCAATTGCTCACAAACAGTGGAAAAACCGCCTTGTTTGTTGCTATCGACAATCGCGTGGCCGCCGTCATTGCCGTCGCAGATACACTCAAAAATGGAAGTGTCGAGGCCATTCAGGCACTGCAAGCATTGAGCTTGAAAGTGGTCATGATTACTGGTGACGGTGAGGCCACCGCTCTGGCCATCGCTCATGAAGTGGGGATTAGCGAAGTAGCCGCCAACGTTCTGCCTGACGGCAAAGTAGCTCGCTTAAAAGCGCTGCAACAAACACATGGCCCTGTCGCATTTGTCGGTGATGGCATCAATGATGCGCCCGCTCTGGCCGCTGCACACGTCGGCATTGCCATAGGCAGCGGCACAGATATCGCCATTGAGGCCGCCGATGTCGTACTGATGTCCGGCGATTTACGCGCCGTAGTCACCGCCTTTGAAGTCAGCCACCACACCTTGCGCAATATCAAACAGAACCTGTTCTGGGCTTTTGCCTACAACGCCAGCTTAATCCCCATTGCTGCCGGATTGCTGTACCCTTTCTATGGTGTGTTGCTGTCGCCCATTTTCGCCGCCTCAGCAATGGCGCTATCCAGCATATTTGTGATCAGCAATGCACTGCGTTTACGACATATGCAATTTGCAACCTCCGGAGAATGACATGCGCATACTTGCCGCCCTTGCAATCACCCTTGCCCTGGGGACAACACCAGCGTTTGCCATGCTTGCCGTAGGTCAGCCCGCACCCGACTTCCGCTTGGCAGCGGCAAAAAACGGTGAAGTTATTCAAGTTGATAGTGAGACCATGCGTCGTCAAGGACCAGTCGTGGTGTACTTCTATCCGGCCGCATTTACACCGGGCTGCAGTCTGGAGGCCAAATTGTTTGCCGATCAGATACCAACCTTCGAAAGCATGAACGCAACAGTCATTGGCATTTCAGGCGACAAAATCAACACCTTAAAAGAGTTTTCTGTCTCTCACTGCCGTGGGCGCTTTCCCGTGGCGTCTGATATCGGCCTAAAAGTTGCCAAGCAATACGATGCCACCAGCAGCTTTGGTCTGGGTTATGCCGCTCGCATTTCCTACGTCATCGATAAAGCAGGCAAGGTACGTTATGCCTTAAAGGACTCAAACCCTGGCAACCATGTCGAAGGTACGTTGAACGCGGTGCGCGCTTTAAATCAGTGAGGTGATCGTTACAGCCGGAAACAAAAAAGGGTTAGACGTTTCCGTCTAACCCTTTGTTTTGTATGGTGCGCCCAGAGAGATTCGAACTCCCGACCCCCAAGTTCGTAGCCTGGTGCTCTATCCAGCTGAGCTATGGGCGCTTGTTGCAGCGCGGCGAATTATGGTGATTCGCCAGTTTGCCGTCAAGTGCTGTTTGCTGAGCTTTTGAGCGATCAGTCAACAACAAATGAAATGGCGGAGAGTAAGGGATTCGAACCCTTGAGGGGCTTATGACCCCTACTCCCTTAGCAGGGGAGCACCTTCGGCCACTCGGTCAACTCTCCGTCAAGGTGGGCGATGATACAGAGACTGGCCAAGAATTAAAAGACCGAAGTGCCTGAAAAACATCCCATCAGCACAGATTACTCTGCATCTTCCTGAGCAGGTGCAACACCACGTTCAGTTTGAATGCGTTGATAGATTTCTTCGCGATGTACCGCCACTTCTTTTGGTGCATTCACGCCAATACGCACCTGATTTCCTTTCACACCCAAAACAGTCACGGTGACTTCATCACCTACCATCAAGGTCTCACCTACACGGCGCGTTAAAATTAACATGTCAATTACTCCAGTCATCGACCTGACGCAGTACGCCGGTCATCATCCTTGGTTGCGAGGAAGCAACCCATTAGTCTCTACACTTGTCTGGGACGCTCC
This sequence comes from uncultured Paraperlucidibaca sp., assembly GCA_964569335.1. Taxonomy (GTDB): domain Bacteria; phylum Pseudomonadota; class Gammaproteobacteria; order Pseudomonadales; family Moraxellaceae; genus Perlucidibaca. Next base: position 140,126 of record CAZMVL010000004.1, on the reverse strand, counting down.
CTCGCCCATTGACACTCCCCGCAACCTATCCTAGTTAAGCGGCTTCTGCATCCAAACCAAACGCGGTATGCAGCGAACGTACAGCCAGTTCCAAATACTTTTCTTCAACAACCACCGAAATCTTGATTTCAGAGGTCGAAATCATCTGTATGTTAATGTTCTCCTTGGCCAGGGTAGCAAACATCTTGCTTGCCACACCGGCGTGAGAGCGCATGCCCACACCTACCAACGACACTTTGGCAATATGATCGTCAGCTATCACTTCTCGGGCACCCAAATCAGCTGCCACCTTTTCCAGCACCGCAACGGCCTTTTTCATGTCGCCACGAGCCACGGTAAAGGTAAAATCAGTGGTGCCATCAGCCGACACATTCTGCACGATCATATCAACTTCAATGTTGGCATCACCCACCGGACTCAAAATACGTGATGCCACACCAGGTACGTCGGGCACGCCACGAACAGTCAACTTGGCTTCATCACGATTAAACGCAATACCCGAAATCACCGGCTTTTCCATATCATCCTCATCTTCAACCGTAATTAATGTGCCTTCGCCTTCGCCAAAACTGGATAACACACGTAAAGGAACGTTGTATTTACCAGCAAACTCCACTGAGCGAATCTGCAAAACTTTTGAACCTAGCGATGCCATTTCCAGCATTTCTTCAAACGTAATACGCTGAAGACGCCGGGCACTGGGCACTACGCGAGGATCCGTCGTATACACACCATCAACGTCGGTATAAATCTGACATTCGTCGGCTCCAAGAGCCGCCGCTAATGCTACACCTGTCGTGTCAGATCCGCCACGTCCTAATGTTGTAATATTCCCGTGCTCGTCCACGCCCTGAAAGCCAGCGACCACAATTACCTTACGCTCGGCCAGGTCAGCCCGCATACGCTGATCATCAATACTTTCAATTCTGGCTTTATTAAATGAGCTGTCCGTACGAATCGCCACCTGAGTGCCAGTATAGGACTTTGCCGTCAGACCCAGCTCTTTCAGCGCCATCGACAACAGGCCAATAGTGACCTGCTCACCCGTCGCCAGCACCACATCCATTTCACGAGGATCAGGCTCGGCACTGATCGAACGCATCAGACCGATCAGACGATTGGTTTCGCCACTCATGGCCGACACCACGACAACCACGTCATCACCCTGATCATGCCAACGCTTTACACGTTCGGCCACAGCCTGAATCCGCTCAGGCGATCCAACCGAAGTACCACCATATTTCTGAACAATTAACGCCATATCTTGTGTATTTCCTATTCGACTTTGTCAGGGGATGATCGACTCACGCCCTAAATACGTTCACGAACGTAGTCTGCAACCGATGCTAAAGCAGCAGGCACAGCACTCACATCCGTACCACCCGCCTGTGCCATATCCGGGCGACCACCACCCTTGCCACCCGTTTGCTGTGCTACAAAATTGACCAACTCACCCGCTTTGACACGTGCCGTCAAATCACCGCTGACACCTGCCACCCAACTAACCTTGTCGGCCGAAGCACTGGCCAGTAACACCACACAACTACCCAGACGCTGACGCAAACCATCCATCGTTTCACGCAATGCCTTGGCATCGACACCATCCAGAGCAGAGGCCAATAACTTCACGCCATTGATATCCACCGCCTGATTGATCAGGTCTGCACCCGCTGCACTGGCCAGCTTGGATTTCAGGCGCTCAATCTCTTTTTCCAGCTCACGCTGGCGCTCCAATGCCTGTGACACCTTGGCAACCACCGTGTCACGACTGGCCTTGACCGATTCAGCCAGCACACTCAGTGCCTGCTCACCAGCATTCAGCCACGTTAGTGCAGAGGTACCGGAGCGAGCTTCAATACGTCTGACTCCAGCCGCAACACCCGCCTCTGAGGTAATTTTAAAAACCCCGATATCACCGGTACGCTGAACGTGCGTACCACCGCACAGCTCAACCGAGAAGCTGTCACTGCCCATGGTCAAGACACGAACTTCGTCACCATATTTTTCGCCAAACAGTGCCATGGCACCCTTGGCCATTGCCGTCTTGATGTCCGTTTGCTCAGTCTGCACCGAGCTATTCGCCAAAATCTGGGCATTGACCAAGGCTTCAACATCACGCAGCACAACAGGCTTTACCGCTTCTGAATGGGAAAAGTCAAAACGCAAATAGTCAGCCGTCACCAACGAGCCTTTTTGCGTGACGTGATCGCCCAGCAATTGCCGCAATGCCGCATGCAACAAATGCGTCGCGGAGTGGTTCCTGGCCGTTGCAATGCGAACTTCGGCATTCACTTCAGCCTGCAGGCTATCGCCCACCATGACCACACCCTGGCTGATCACACAGCGGTGAATATGGTGCGCTCCGGCTTTATTGGTGTCCTGAACATACAGCACTACACCCTGACCACGCAGATAACCACTGTCACCGGCCTGACCACCAGACTCTGCATAAAAAGGCGTCTGATCCAGCACCAGCAAGACCTCATCACCTTCGCTTGCCTGCGTGACGGATTCTCCAGCACGATAAATCGCACGTACATGAGTCGTTGTGCTGAGTTTCTGATAGCCCACAAACACGGTGCTGCCATCCACATTGATCAGACTGTTGTAGTCCAGATCAAAACGCGAGCTGGCACGTGCGCGCTCACGCTGAGCCTGCATGGCCTGTTCAAAACCGGGCATATCCAGCGTCAAGCCCCGCTCACGCGCAATATCACCAGTTAAATCGACGGGAAAACCATAGGTGTCGTACAAACGGAATACTGTATCGCCCGGAATTACATTGCCAGCCAGCGTCTCTAAATCTTGATCCAGAATACGCAGGCCCTGCTCCAGAGTACGAGCAAACTGCTCTTCTTCCTGTTGTAAAACTTTCTCGATATGTGCCTGCTGCGCCTTTAGTTCCGGATAGGCAGCGCCCATTTCACGCACCAGGGCATCCACTACACGATAGAAAAAGCTGCCGGTCGCACCCAACTTGTTACCATGACGGCAAGCCCGACGAATAATGCGGCGCAATACATAACCGCGACCTTCATTAGAGGGCAGCACACCATCCGCAATTAAAAATGAGCAGGAACGAATATGGTCGGCGACCACTTTCAGTGACGACTGATTCGCCTGTTCACAGCCAATGGCATTAGCAGCTGCCACCAACAGTGACTGAAACAGGTCAATTTCATAGTTGGCGTGTACCTTTTGCATCACTGCCGAAATGCGCTCCAGCCCCATGCCGGTATCCACGCTGGGAGCAGGCAGCGGATGCAAAACACCATCCGCAGTCCGATTGAACTGCATAAAGACGTTGTTCCAGATTTCAATAAAGCGATCACCATCTTCATCCGGAGAACCGGGCGGGCCACCTGGGATATGAGCGCCGTGATCATAGAAAATTTCGGTGCAGGGACCACAAGGCCCGGTATCACCCATCGCCCAGAAATTATCTGATGCGTAAGGCGCGCCCTTATTGTCACCAATACGAATAATGCGCTCGGCTGGCACACCAATAGTGTCGGCCCAAATGCCAAATGCCTCATCATCCGAGGCATAAACTGTCACCAGCAATTTTTCTTGCGGAATATTCAGCCAGGCTGGAGAGGTCAAAAACTCCCAGGCATAGGCAATAGCGTCTTGCTTGAAATAATCACCAAAGCTGAAGTTGCCCAGCATTTCAAAAAAGGTGTGATGTCGAGCGGTATAACCCACATTTTCCAGGTCGTTATGCTTGCCGCCAGCACGAACACATTTCTGAGACGACACCGCACGGGTATAAGCACGCTTGTCCAGACCAAGAAAGCAGTCCTTGAACTGATTCATACCGGCATTGGTAAAGAGCAATGTCGGGTCGTTAGCAGGTATCAACGAGCTGGAAGCAACTCGAGTGTGGCCTTTTTCTTCAAAAAAACGCAGGAAAGCGTCACGAATTTCAGCGCTTTTCATTCACAGCTCCAAACCTGACTCCCGCAACGCGGGCTGAACAAGGGCAAAAGACCGTAAATTATAGCGATAGACCGCAGGCTTTCGTAGCGAATTCCAGCAAAAAAGCGTATTTGAAGTTTATTTAATAAAAGAAGTCATCATCTGGTGCCACACCCAGACGAGTCATCGCAGCCAGGGCGTGTGCCATCGAATAACCACGATATTGCAGAAAACGAACATAACGCGCCCTTTCCTTGGGCTCAACAGACAGTGGCTGACCAAACCGCTTGCGCAACTGCTCGGTGGCTTGTGTCACCCAGTCAATCTCATTTAGCTGCGCCACCACTTCAGGCTCATCCGAGCTGATACCTGCCACTTGCAAACGCTGCCGTATCACTCGTGCCGCCCTGCCACGCTGAACCTGACTGCGCACCAGACTCTCGGCATAACGCTGATCGCTCTGCAGGTTGTAATCCGTCAATTTAGTCAGCACGGCTTCAATTTGATCAGGCCCGGCCTGAATACGCTTGAGCTTTTGCTCAAGCTCACGTCGTGAATGTTCACGACGTGTTTGCCAGGCCAGCACCTTTGACCAAAGTTGATCAGCAGTCCATTCCAGACTGCCACTTTCTTCAGAAGCCTCCTCAGAAGCCCGCTTCTTCCAGCTCATCCGCATCACTCTCAACGTCAGCAGACACAGCAATCGGACCAATTAACTGATCGCGTACCTGGCTTTCGATCACTTTGGCGATATCCGGATTTTCCAGCAAATACTTGCAGGCATTGCTCTTGCCTTGACCAATCTTGCTGCCCTGATAGGCATACCAGGCACCCGACTTGTCAACCAGACCCAGCTTCACACCCAGATCGATAATTTCGCCTTGGCGATTAATACCCTGACCATACAAAATCTGGAACTCTGCTTCACGGAAAGGAGGAGCCACTTTGTTCTTCACCACCTTGACCCGTGTTTCCGAACCTACTACCTCTTCACCTTCCTTGACCGCACCAATACGACGAATATCCAGACGCACCGAGGCGTAAAATTTCAGCGCATTACCACCAGTTGTCGTTTCAGGATTACCAAACATCACACCAATCTTCATACGAATCTGGTTGATGAAAATCACCAGACAGTTGGAGCGCTTGATATTACCCGTGATTTTACGCAGGGCCTGTGACATCAAACGTGCTTGCAAACCGACATGGGTATCGCCCATATCACCTTCAATTTCAGCACGTGGCGTTAATGCAGCCACTGAGTCGATAACAATAATGTCAACCGCCGAAGAACGAACCAGCATGTCGGCAATTTCCAGTGCCTGCTCACCCGTATCTGGCTGCGACACAAACAGGTTTTCAACATCAACCCCCAGCTTGCCTGCATATTGAGGATCCAGCGCATGCTCGGCATCAATGAAGGCCGCCGTACCACCGGCACGCTGACAGGCCGCAATGACCTGCAAGGTCAATGTGGTTTTACCGGATGACTCAGGGCCATAAATTTCAACAATACGTCCTTTGGGCAAACCACCAATACCCAGGGCAATATCCAGCCCCAAAGATCCCGTGGAGATGGCCGGAATAGCACCGCTGGCCGGTTGATCACCCAGGCGCATGACCGAACCCTTGCCAAATTGCTTGTCAATTTGTGCCAGTGCTGCACTTAATGCCTTCTGTTTATTTTCGTTCATTGGCCATGACCTCATTAATGGATGAAAACAGCAATTAGCTGTCCTTTCGTACAGTATTATGGCACAGGGTTTTAGACTCCGCCAGTATCGATTAATGTCGTTAGTCGGCTGACCACATGTAAAACGGTTTGCACACGTATTGCGGCACGATCACCCGTAAAAACCTTCGCCTCGGTAACTTCACCACCAGGTCCTGCCCATGCCATCCAAACCAGACCAACCGGCTTTTCAGCACTTCCCCCATCCGGCCCAGCAATACCACTAACGGCCACCGCCCAGTCAGCCGCAGCACGCGTTCGAGCACCCACAGCCATCACCCGAACTACCGGCTCGCTGACCGCACCATGCTCTGCCAGCAACAACTCCGAAACACCCAGCCGAGCAGATTTGGCCGCATTGCTATAAGTCACCCAAGCCTGCTCAAACCACGCCGACGAACCCGATATTCGCGTAAAGGCCTCGGCTATCCCGCCACCCGTACAGGACTCAGCCGTGGTCAATAACAATTTTCGCTGCTGACATAACAACGCCAACCGCTCGACCTGCTGATTAATATCGTGTTGCCATTGCAGCCAGGCATTTGATACAGATAACGACATCTTGCCTCCAGAGACGGTATGCTCAGCCAAACCTGAAACACATAACAGGAACACTATACTCATGCTCAACTTCAGCTACCGCAACCCTGTAAAAGTTATTTTTGGCAGCGGCTCCTGCGCACAGATATCAAAAGAAATCCCCAGCGGAAGTCGTGTACTGATCACTTATGGCGGCGGCAGCATTAAACGTAATGGCACACTCGATGAAGTCAAAGCCGCACTGACCAATCACACCGTATTCGAGTTTGGTGGCATTGAGCCCAACCCGAGCGTAGAAACGCTGCTGAAAGCACTCGATGTGATCAAACAGGAACAAATCGGCTATATATTGGCTGTGGGCGGAGGCTCTGTTATTGATGGCAGCAAGTATCTGGCCGCCATTGCCTTTGATGAGAACGACCCGATTGAAGTGCTGCGCAGCCGAGGCCGCATTATTCGTCGTGCCCTGCCACTCGGCGTCGTAGTAACTCTGGCCGCCACAGGCTCTGAAACCAACTCGGCAGCCGTCGTCACCGAGCTCAGCACACACACCAAGACCGGCTTTTTCAGCCCGCATATCTACCCGCAATTTGCCGTCATGGACCCCAGCAAAACGCTGACCTTGCCCGTCCGTCAGGTCAGCAATGGTGTCGTCGACGCCTTTGTGCACGTCATGGAGCAATATCTGACTTACCCGGTCAACGGCAAGATTCAGGATCGCTTTGCCGAGGGCATTTTGCTGACATTGATTGAAGATGGCCCCAAAGCCTTGTCACAACCAGATAATGTGGAAGTGCGCGCCAATCTGATGTGGGCCGCCAGCCAGGCACTGAATGGTCTGATTGGTGCAGGCGTTCCTCAGGACTGGGCAACCCATATGCTGGGCCATGAACTGACCGCGCTGCATGGCCTGGATCATGCGCAAACTCTGGCCATTGTGCTGCCCGCCATGCTGCACGATCAACGTAACACCAAGCGCGAAAAACTGCTGCAATATGCACAACGCATCTGGCAAATTGACACTGGCAGTGAAGACCAGCGCATTGATGCCGCCATTGCCCAAACTCGCCAGTTCTTTGAGCAACTGGGTGTACCAACACGACTGTCTGCTTATAACATCGGCGCACAACATATTGATGCTCTGGTGGCACAGCTCGAGGCACACGGCATGGTTAAGCTGGGAGAGCATCAGGCAGTGACACTCGAAGTATCTCGTCGTATTTATGAGGCTTGCCTGTAATGAACGGATTTGTTTTTGCCACCAGCCCGCGCATTGTGTGCGAGCAAGGCAGCGCCAGCAAACTGGGCACTCACGCCAAGGCATTGGGTGCCCGTCATGTGTTTATCGTCACCGACCCTTTTCTGCATAACAGCGGGCTAACCTCCGGCCTGCTTGAATCCCTACATGCCGAAGGACTACGTCATACCCTGTACACCGATGTCGTTGCCGATCCGCCAGAAGCCAGCGTCGAAGCCGCCATCGCAGCAGCAACCGCAGCAGGTGCAGACTGTGTCATCGGTTTTGGTGGCGGCAGCTCAATGGACACTGCCAAACTGGTTGCCCTGTTGGTCAAAACACCACAGCGCATCAACGATATTTACGGCATCAATCTGGCGCGCGGACCACGCCTGCCGCTGATTCAGGTGCCCACCACCGCAGGTACCGGCTCTGAAGTCACCGCTATTTCCATTTTGACCACTCCCAATGATGAGAAAAAAGGCGTGGTCTCTGACTTGCTGTATCCTGACTTGGCCGTGCTCGACAGCCTGTTGACACTCGGCCTGCCCGCACCGATTACCGCAGCCACTGGCATTGATGCCATGGTGCACGCCATCGAGGCCTACACCAGCCGTCACAAAAAGAACCCGCTATCTGATGTATTGGCATTAAAGGCACTGCAATTGCTGCACGACAATATTCGCAGCGTATTAAGCGATGGCCGCAATGCCGACGCACGTGAAGCCATGCTGCTGGGCTCCTTGCTGGCAGGTATGGCCTTTGCCAACGCACCCGTCGCCGCCGTACATGCCTTGGCCTATCCATTGGGCGGCCACTATCATCTGCCGCATGGATTAACCAATGCGCTGGTATTGGCACCCGTACTGGCCTTTAATCAACCGGCCGCCAGCACTCATTACGCCGAGCTGGAACGTCACCTGAATAACCAGGCCAGCTCTGACGATGAAGCAGCATCTAACGCATTTATTCATCGCATGACCCAGCTGGTCAGCGAAATGCCTTTTGCCCAGCGTCTTTCAGCGCACGGAGTGCCTGAGGCCGATTTACCCATGCTGGCCAAGGATGCCATGGCCGTTCAGCGCTTACTGGTCAATAATCCACGGGATGTCAGTTATGACGATGCCCTGGCCATTTATCGTTCTGTTTATTAAAAATAATCAAGAAGTCTGCTTATGAACCCAAGCCCTGCAACGGCAAAAAGCCAAACCCGTGCCGACTACAAACACTTTTTGGCCATTCCCACCCGCTGGATGGACAACGACATCTACGGCCACGTCAACAATGTGAACTATTACAGCTTTTTTGACACCGCCGTGAACCGCTATCTGATTGATAACGGTGTGCTCGATATTCACGGCGGCTCGATTGTCGGCTTTGTGGTGGAAACCAGCTGCCAGTATTTTCGCCCGATTACCTTTCCGGAAATTGTCACCGCAGGCATTCGTGTGGCCCAGCTCAAGGATCGCAGCGTGCGTTACGAAGTCGGCTTGTTCCGCGATGACGACAACGAAGTCTCAGCGGCAGGTTATTTTGTCCATGTCTATGTTGATCGCATCAGTGGCCGCCCTACCGCCATCCCAGAAGAGACACGCGATGCCCTGCGCCGTCTGCTGATTTAACCGAGATTATCCATGTCGTTTACCAACCCGCTCCTGCGCCAACAAGCCTTTATCAATGGCCAATGGCAACATGCCCTGTCTGGCGCCAGTCACGCTGTTCACAATCCAGCCACCGGCGAGCTGATTGCTACCGTACCCGATATGAGGGGTGAAGAAACCCGCATGGCCATTGATGCGGCACATGCCGCACTCCCTGGCTGGCGCTCACGCACCGCCAAAGAGCGCAGCCAGCTACTGCGCAAATGGTTTGATCTGGTCATATTGCATCAGGAAAACCTGGCACAACTGATGACCGCCGAACAAGGCAAACCACTGGCCGAAGCACGTGGGGAAGTAGCCTATGGCGCTTCATTCATTGAATGGTTTGCCGAAGAAGCCAAACGAGTTTATGGCGAAACCATTCCGGCTCCCACCGTTGATCGACGTCTGATTGTGCTTAAACAACCTGTCGGAGTCACCGCAGCGATCACGCCGTGGAATTTTCCGGTCGCGATGATCACCCGCAAGGTAGCGCCCGCTCTGGCCGCTGGCTGTACTGCCGTGGTGAAACCCGCCGAAGCCACGCCTTTGTGTGCCTTGGCACTGGCCGCACTGGCCGAACAGGCTGGTATTCCGGCTGGTGTGCTGAATATTATTACTACCGCCTCACCAGCCGCCGTGGGTGATGAGCTGACACGCAACCCCATTGTGCGAAAACTGTCATTTACCGGCTCTACCGCCATTGGCAAACAACTGATGGCCGCCTGTGCCGGAACCGTCAAACGCCTGTCGCTGGAACTTGGCGGCAACGCGCCCTTTATTGTGCTTGATGACGCCGATCTGGATGCCGCTGTTGTCGGAGCATTAGCCTCCAAATATCGCAATGCCGGACAAACCTGCGTATGTGCCAACCGCTTTCTGGTACATGACCGGGTCTACGATGCCTTCGCCAGCAAATTAACCGCAGCCGTAGGTGCCTTCACCGTAGGCAACGGAGCCAATGACAACACTCAGATTGGCCCACTGATCAATGCCGCCGCCGTCGATAAGGTTGAGCGCCTGGTTAATGCCTCTGTGCAACAAGGTGCCGAATGTGCGCTGGGCGGCAGTCGTCACTCCCTGGGTGGCAATTTTTACCAGCCTACCGTCCTGCTGAATGTCAGCAATGACATGCCTATTGCCCGTGAAGAGAGTTTTGGCCCAGTGGCACCACTCATTCGTATTCACTCGGATGAAGAGGCCATTGCCCTGGCCAATGCCGTCCCGGCAGGATTGGCCGCCTATCTCTATGGCAACCAGTTGCAACGTGTCTGGTCAATTGCCGAGCGTCTGGAATACGGCATGGTGGGCATTAACGAAGGTATTATTTCCAACGAAGTCGCCCCGTTTGGCGGCATGAAAGAGTCTGGTCTGGGCCGTGAAGGCTCGCATCATGGCATTGATGAGTATCTAGAATTGCAATATCTCTGTTTGGGTGGCATGAACCGTGTCTGAGTCAGCAAACCACCTGCAAGACCACACTCCCATGATGCAGCAATTTTTACGCATCAAAGCGGAACACCCGAATGAGCTGGTGTTCTACCGCATGGGAGATTTCTACGAGCTCTTTTTTGATGACGCCAAACGCGCTGCACGCCTGCTCGACATTTCACTAACCCATCGTGGCCGCTCGGCAGGTGAGCCCATCCCGATGGCGGGTGTGCCCTATCATGCCGTCGAAAACTATCTGGCACGCCTGATTCGTCAAGGCGAGTCCGTGGTGATTTGCGAGCAGATAGGTGAGCCTGGCGCACAAAAAGGCCCGATGGAGCGCAAGGTAGTACGCATCCTGACACCTGGCACGGTCAGTGATGAAGCGCTGCTGGATGCGCTGCGAGAAAACCTGTTGGCGGCAGTGTGTCGTGTCGGGAAACACTGGGGGCTGGCCTGCCTGGATATGGCCAGCGGACGCTTCTGTGTCCAGGAGTTAAACAGCGACGAGCTATTACAAGCCGAACTGGCACGCTACAGCCCGGCGGAAGTGTTATATCCAGAAGATGCTTCCTGGCAATCGCTGTTAAGTGACTGCAAAGGATTACGCTCACGCATGCCCTGGCATTTTGAGGTAGACAGCAATCACCGTCTGTTATGCCAGCATTTCGACGTACACGATTTGCAGGGCTTTGGCTGCGAACACCTGAAGGCAGCCACCACGGCAGCAGGTGCTTTGCTGGCCTATGCCAGAGAAACCCAACGCTCCACGCTGCCGCACCTGAGATGTCTCTCGGTTGAGCAAACCGACGATATTTTGCAACTTGATGTGGCAACGCGACGTAATCTGGAACTCACACAGAATATTCAAGGCAGCAGCGAAGCCACTTTGGCCTCGGTGCTGGATCAGACCCGTTCACCCATGGGCAGCCGCCTGCTGCGCCGCTGGCTTCATCAACCCATTCGCAATCAGCATATTCTGCTGGAGCGCCAACAGGCAGTTGCCGAGTTATTGGCCTGTCGATCCTGGGAAAGCATCGGCGACGCACTGAATCAGATGGGTGATGGCGAACGCATCTTGTCGCGTGTTGCGCTGCGCACCGCCAGGCCACGCGATCTGGCTCGTCTGCGCGACTTGCTGGCACTGCTGCCGCAATTACATGATTGGCTCAGCCAGCAACAAAGCACGCGTTTGACGGCACTATGCCAGCACATCAAACCGTTTCCTGAACTGGCCGCCACGCTGCAACAGGCCATTGTTGAAGCCCCGCCAGTTGTACTGCGTGATGGCGGCGTCATTGCCACCGGCTTTGATGCAGAGCTTGATGAGCTGCGCGCTATCAGCACCAACGCTGGTGATCATCTGGTCAAGCTGGAAAACGAAGAACGCGAACGCACCGGTATTGCCAGCCTGAAAATTGGCTATAACCGGGTCAGTGGTTATTACTTTGAACTCAGTCGCCTACAAGCCGAGCAGGCACCAGCACACTTTATTCGCCGCCAGACCCTGAAAAATGCCGAACGCTTTATCACACCAGAGCTCAAGGCTTTTGAAGATAAGGCACTATCCGCCTCTGCCCGTGCTCTGGCACGAGAGAAACAACTCTATGAGTCTTTATTAGACACACTGCTTATCACGCTGGAACCACTACAGGCACTCTGCCACGCCCTGGCCGAACTGGATGTGTTGTCCTGCTTCAGTGAGCGCTCCGACGCACTTAACTGGACATGTCCGGTACTGACGGCCAATACCGGCATTGTCATTGAAGGCGGACGCCATCCCGTGGTTGAGCGCATGCTCACCACTGCCTTTACCGCCAACGATGTGCTGTTATCACCCGAACAACGCATGCTGGTCATTACCGGCCCCAATATGGGTGGTAAATCGACTTATATGCGGCAAATTGCGCTGATTGTGCTATTGGCACATATCGGCAGTCATGTGCCAGCCACAAGCGCGGAAATTGGTGTAGTCGATCGTATTTTCACTCGTATTGGTTCATCAGATGATCTGGCCTCCGGCCGCTCCACCTTCATGGTAGAAATGACCGAAGCGGCCAATATCCTGCATAACGCCACACCGCAAAGTCTGGTCATCATGGATGAAATTGGACGCGGCACCAGCACTTTTGACGGCTTGTCACTAGCTTGGGCAGCAGCAGAGCATCTGGCCCTGCAACGCAAGGCAATGACATTATTTGCCACTCACTATTTTGAGCTGACCAGCCTAGCTGATCAGCTCGATGGTATTCGTAATGTGCATTTGTCGGCCGCCGAACATGATGGTCAGGTGATTTTCCTGCACAGCGTCAAACCAGGCCCTGCCAATCAGAGCTACGGCCTGCAAGTGGCGCAATTGGCCGGAATTCCCAATAGTGTGATCAAGGCTGCAAAGCAGCGTCTGCAATGGCTGGAAACACAATCCGTGCAGGCCAGACAAAGCAGCCCTGGCAATCAACACCATACCATGCATCAAAATGACTTGTTTGCCGTGGCCGAGCCTAGTGCCACCGATCTACGTTTGCAGGCACTTAATCCAGATGAATTAAGCCCGCGTCAGGCACTTGATATACTGTATGAACTGAAGCAGCTACAGCACTAATAAGCGGAACTGATATGGCGTAACAGCTTTCTTCAATTGCCTTAGCGCATATCCGCGATTAGACTAGCCGCCGATTTGAAGCACACTGGGGATATGACCTATGACATTCGTCGTTACTGAAAACTGCATCAAGTGCAAATACCAAGACTGCGTTGAGGTTTGCCCGGTTGATTGCTTTTATGAAGGCCCGAACTTTTTGGTCATTCACCCAGACGAATGCATCGACTGCGCATTATGTGAGCCTGAATGCCCGGCCAACGCCATTTTCTCTGAAGATGAAGTGCCTGCCGATCAAAAGGAATTCATCCAACTGAATGCCGACCTAGCGGATGTTTGGCCAAATATTACCGAAATTGGTGAGCGCCCTGCCGATGGCAAGGAATGGGATGGTGTTAAAGGCAAACTGCAGTATCTGGAAAAGTAACATCTTGCCGCCCATATAAAAACGCTCGCATAAAAAAGGGACCTTATCGGTCCCTTTTTCATTAAATAGTCGGCTGCATCCCTGCACTCATCCATGAGCTGGCATCATCCCGATGCCGTAATCCTTGCCCGTCATCCCTTACAGAAGCTGAACATCTTGTTGCCTGCCAACCTTGGCATGCAGTGAATATAGTGAAGAAAAGCTGCAATTTACTCATCAACGCCAGTGGTACATATACAGCACAAGAGTATTTTCAATTAAATCATTAAGATAAGAATTTTTTCACAGAAACATCAAGACTTTTCCTACACGCCATGTAGGAATTTTCTGACAAAAAAAAGGGCCCTTCGTATGAGAACCCTAAAAGCTGTGAAGCAAAAAAACACTGTTTGCAGCGGCTGACCAAAACCATGAACAAACGATGCCAAGATTTTGACGCCTGCACAAGTCAACATAAGTCATATTATGTAGCTTTTTGTAAAGCACTAAACAACCAGTCGTTTGGCTGGCCAGCGCATAATAAAACTGGCACCACCTAAAGGCACACTACGCCCGACCCTGATATTCCCGCCAAACCAATACGCAATACGATTCACAATCGACAGCCCCAGACCATAACCACCGGTACTGCGCGTTCTACTGTCATCCAGACGGGTGAATGGTTCAAATACACGCTTCCAGTCTTCTTCTGGAATGCCAGGCCCATCGTCTTCCACACTTAAAAAAGCCGTTCCCTGACGCACCTCAAAGCGCAACAACACTTCCTGACTGGCATAGCGCAACGCATTTCCCACCAGATTTTGAATTACCCGATGCAAATAACGTGGCACAGCATCCACCACCAGCCCTGGCTCGACCTCGATATGCAGCTTTGCAGGCTTGTTAAGACCTTTTGTTTCGCGCTCGATCCGTGTCAGCAAAACGTCCATATCAACCGCCTCAAAATCCAGTTGAGGCGAGCCCTGCTCAAGACTGGCATAAGTCAAAATTTCATCAATAAGCAGATTCAGCTGACCAATATCCTCATCCAGTTGATCAAGCTGCCGATAACGATCATCAATATCATCGGTCTCTGCCAGCATCTCCATCCCGAATCGCAGCCTGGCCAGTGGTGTCCTTAATTCATGCGAAACTGCCTGAGTCAATTCGCGCTGCACATCCAGAAGTCGCTGAATATGCCCGGCCATCTGGTTAACTGTTTCACCTAAATGGGAAATTTCATCTTCTCCATCCAGCTCCATGCGCGCACTCAAATCACCAGAACGCAAACGCTCCACCGTTTTAGCCAGGCGAGCCAGGCGTCGCTCAAACAAGTGAACAATGCCGTAGGCTCCCAAAGTAATAAGCAATAAAGACAAAATCGAGGCCATGACCATCAAGCCCACGGGCAATCGGTCAAACATGGCCACAGGCCCTACTACCAGCAACTCACCCTCTTTAGTCTGGCTAGGTGCAAAAACCGTTAATTGGTTACTACCGGCAATAGCGGACTCTGTTAAGCGAACAATGATCTCATCATGATTCAGACGACGGATCTTTTCACTATCCAGGCCAGCAGCAGAAATTGGCATCAACTGCATGGAAAAGCCAATAAACGGCGAGAGTGTTTTAAGACGTAACGCCTCTTGTCCCGGGTAATACGCCAGATCCTCCAGGAAAAAGGTGGCTGCCGCACGCACTTGCTGCTCCCCGAAACCATCCAGACGGGTGGCCAGATACAATGGTTTTCCTGGCAAGGGCACACGAATCCAGATATCGCTGAAACGATCTCCTCTCTGACGGCGCACCACGGCACGGCCATCATTCAGACGAGCCATCTCTTCACTATTGGGAGAAAACGGCAAGCTGGGCTGCAAGCGCATGGGCGCACCGACCAGAACAGAGGCATCCTCGAGCCAAAGTGCACGCTGGGTTTCGTGCTGTCGGGCAACAGAAACCGCCGCGATATGAAACATCGCGGTCGCCACTTCCTCTGTATAAACCTGAGCCCGATGCTTGTTAATCAGGCTAAGTGAAAAATATCCAAGCAGGCCTACGCTCAGCACTATCAACAGGATGCCGCCATAAATGGCGACAAAAATGCTTTTCGAGCGAAACAGCCTGGGCATTAAGCGGCGCTATCCTTGACGAACAGATAACCTTTGCCGCGTACTGTTTTGATCATCCGAGGACTATCAGGATCATCGCCGATTTTGGGACGGATACGAGAGATACGCACATCAATGGAGCGATCCTGACCGTCGTATTCAATACCGCGCAACTGCGAGAAAATATCTTCGCGCGACAGAATGCGACCTGCACTGGACGAAAGCAGCCACAACAAATCATATTCCGCGCTGGTAAGTTCAACCATGTCACCGCGCAACACCACCGAACGTGCACCGTTATCGATGACCAGCTCACCAAACACCAGACGCTGTGGCACATTATTATCGGTCTTGTCACCGCGACGCAGCTGGGCACGAATACGAGCCAGCAACACCCGGGGCTGAACCGGCTTGGGCACATAATCATCCGCACCCATTTCCAGACCCAGCACCTGATCCATGTCATCCGTACGTGCAGTCAACATGACAATAGGATGCAGATAATGATTACGCACCTCACGGCAGATGGTCAGACCATCAGCGCCAGGCAGCATCAAGTCCAACACCACCAGATCTGGTTGCTCATCAATAATACGGCGAATAGCGCGCAACCCGTCCCCTTCTATACTGACCTCCATGCCATTACGGATCAGGTACTCTTGCGTCAGCTCAGCTAGGCGTTGGTCATCTTCCACAATGAGGATACGCGGCGGGCTTTCTGGCGAGGACATTCGTCTTACTCCTTATCGTCGTTTACACATGCAACAACATGTTGTTTGCAAACGCACTTATTGTTTTGCGTTAGGACTCTTTGTAACAGAATCATAAGGGATGCGCAGACACAACCCAAGAGTCTCATCGACTTAATTTACACACTACATCTTGTGGTGTCAGCCAAGCAGCAAAAATTTCAGTAGCCTAGCGACTTACCCACACACTTACCCCCTGACAACCCACAACTTATCCACAGCCAAGGCACCTTATTATGTGTACAAAAATAGCACATCTAGTGTCCAACACCATATACAACACACAAGATATAGCTAAATTTTCTAAAATTTAATTGGACATATGGGTAGAATTATCGTCTTATAAACATCGTAAAACGGCGTTGTGGGCAAGCAGAATAATAAGTAAGGCCGACGCCATATAGACACAACATGTTGGGTTTCTGACCAGAAACAGGGCAACCACACCATCGCTTTTGCCAGACCCAACAGCAATTACAGTCAGTATTGAGGATCTCACTTATGCAAGCCGATATTTTTGCTAGCGCCCCCGGTAAAACCAAAGCCGACCCCGACGCTGCCAACACGGACAGCGCTGCCTTGGCACCCGGCCAGATTCGCGTCATCAAGCGCAACGGCACCGTAGTCAGTTATGACGACAGCAAAATTGCGCTGGCCATCAGCAAAGCATTTCTGGCGGTAGAAGGATCTGGTGCAGCCAACTCGGCTCGCATTCATGAAACTGTTGCCCAGCTCACCACCATGGTCAGCTCTACTTTCCGTCGTCGCATGCCATCAGGTGGCATGGTGCATATTGAGGAAATTCAGGATCAGGTCGAACTGGCACTGATGCGTTCCGGCGAACAAAAAACCGCACGTGCCTATGTGCTTTATCGCGATGAGCGCTCCCGCGCACGTGATGTGGATGCCGTGATCAGCACACGCCACCACCCCACACTGCATGTTGTAAAAGCAAACGGTGAGCGTGCACTACTGGATCTGGGTCGTTTGGAAGATCTGGTCAAGACAGCCTGTACCGATCTGGCTGCCGTTGAGCCACAAGCCATTATTGATGATGTCCTGCGCAACCTCTACGACGGCGCCCGCGAAGAAGATATCAACAACGTCATGGTGATGTGTGCCCGCGTTCAGATTGAACAGGAGCCAAACTACACCTACGTCACTGCCCGTCTGCTGCTGGATCACCTGCGTTCAGAAGGACTGAGCTTCCTGAAGCTGGCTGACTCGGCCACACACAATGAAATGGCAGATTTCTACCCACAAGCGCTCAGTGCCTTCATTCAACGTGGTATTGAACTGGAACTGATTTCACCCGACCTGGCCAGTTATGATATGGCACGTCTGGGCGCGGCACTGCAACACGAACGCGACTTCCAGTTCACCTATCTAGGCCTGCAAACCCTGTACGACCGCTACTTCCTGCACAGCAATGACATCCGCTTTGAATTGCCACAGGTATTCTTCATGCGTGTTGCCATGGGTCTGGCACTCAAAGAGGAAGGCGACCGCGAAGCACGTGCCATCGAGTTCTACAACCTGCTGTCCAGCTTCGACTACATGGCATCAACACCCACCTTGTTCAATGCCGGTACGCTGCGTCCACAGCTCTCTTCCTGCTACCTCACCACAGTACCAGACGACCTGCACGGCATTTATGGCTCCATTCAGGACAATGCCATGCTGTCCAAATGGGCTGGTGGTCTGGGCAACGACTGGACCCCCGTACGCGCTCTGGGCGCCTATATCAAAGGCACCAACGGACGTTCACAAGGCGTGGTTCCCTTTCTCAAGGTAGCCAACGACACCGCCGTTGCCGTCAACCAGGGTGGCAAGCGCAAAGGTGCTGTCTGCGCCTATCTGGAAACCTGGCATCTGGACATTGAAGAGTTCTTGGAACTGCGTAAAAACACCGGCGACGACCGTCGTCGTACCCATGACATGAACACTGCCAACTGGGTACCTGATCTGTTCATGAAACGTGTGTTTGATAACGGCAGCTGGACACTGTTCTCTCCTTCTGACGTGCCTGATCTGCACGATCTCTACGGCAAGGCATTTGAGCGTCGTTATACCGAATACGAACAACTCTGTGACCAGGGAGAGATGCGTCTGTACAAGCGTGTGCAGGCACAGGATCTGTGGCGCAAGATGCTGTCCATGCTGTTCGAAACAGGTCACCCATGGGTCACCTTCAAGGATGTTTGCAACCTGCGCTCACCACAGCAACACGTCGGCGTCGTGCACTCTTCCAACCTGTGTACCGAAATCA
>CAZMVL010000004.1:0-121487 GCA_964569335.1 uncultured Paraperlucidibaca sp. | reverse complement strand
ATCACGCTCAATACCAGCAAAGATGAAATTGCGGTGTGTAACCTGGGTTCAATCAACCTGGTCAACCATGTCGGCTCTGACGGGCTGGATCATGACAAGCTGGCGCGCACAGTCAAAACCGCTGTACGCATGCTGGACAACGTGATTGACCTGAACTACTACGCTGTCGAAACCGCACGCAACTCCAATATGCGTCACCGTCCGGTAGGACTGGGCATCATGGGCTTCCAGGATGCCCTGTACAAACAGAGCATTGCCTATGCCAGCAACGCTGCCGTCGAGTTTGCCGACCGCTCCATGGAAGTCATCAGCTATCACGCTATTGCTGCATCCAGCGAGTTAGCCGCTGAGCGTGGTCGTTACCCCACCTTTGATGGCTCATTGTGGAGCCGTGGTGTACTGCCGATTGACTCGCTCTGGGCCATCGCTGAACACCGTGGTGCAGAATATGTTGAAGTCGATTTCAGCCAAACGCTGGACTGGGCAACTCTGCGCGAAACAGTAAAAACCGTCGGCATGCGTAACTCCAACGTCATGGCGATTGCCCCCACAGCGACGATTTCAAACATCTGTGGCGTGTCGCAATCCATCGAACCGACCTATCAGAACCTGTATGTAAAATCGAACCTGTCGGGCGAATTTACCGTGGTCAACCCCTATCTGGTACGCGAACTGAAAGATCGCGGCTTGTGGGACTCCGTCATGGTCAACGACCTGAAGTATTACGATGGTTCGGTACAAAAACTCGATCGCATCCCCGCCGACATGAAAGCCATTTACGCCACCGCGTTCGAAATTGAGCCACGCTGGTTGGTTGATGCCGCTTCACGTCGTCAAAAGTGGATTGATCAGGCGCAATCACTAAACCTGTATCTGGCTGAAGCTTCCGGCAAAAAGCTGGACATCACCTATCGCATGGCATGGTATCGCGGCCTGAAAACCACGTATTACCTGCGTGCTATCGGTGCCACTGCCGCTGAAAAGTCCACGGTATCTGACGGTGCACTCAATGCAGTACGCGCTCAGATTGAAGAAATTGCAGAGCCGGCACCCGTGCCGCTGGCCTGCTCTATCGACAACCCTGACTGTGAAGCCTGTCAATAAGCCAACGATTTTAGGAGTTCGCACATGATTAGCTGGGATGATTTCAATGAGGACGACAAGCGCACCGAGAAAGCACCGCCTGCGGCGCCAAGAGCTGCGCAAACAGCTCCGGGCACAGCAGCTACGTCGGCACCAGCAGTGGTATCTGCTGATGCACCCGCAACAGAGCCTGATATTCGTGGACTTGAGACCCCTGCTACCGTCGTCAATGAAGCTATCAGCCGAGTAAATGCCAATCTGCAGACTGAAACGGAAGGTTCGGCACATGCTCGTGCCGCCGCCGCCCTGGCTCAGCTGGATGTGGCACCGGGGCTGGAAGAGCTGGAAATGGGTGCCGAACGTATTCAGGTGGATGACAAGCGCATGATTAATTGCCGTGCCGACCTGAATCAGCTGGTGCCCTTTAAATATGAGTGGGCCTGGCAGAAGTATCTGGATGGCTGTGCCAATCACTGGATGCCACAGGAAGTGAACATGTCGAAAGATGTGTCCATGTGGAAAGGCAATGACGGTCAACTGACAGCCGATGAACGCCTGATCGTCATGCGCTCACTGGGCTTTTTCTCAACCGCTGACTCGTTGGTAGCCAATAACCTGGTGCTGGCCATTTATCGCCACATCACCAACCCGGAATGCCGCCAATATCTGCTGCGTCAGGCATTTGAAGAGGCCATTCATACGCATGCCTATCAATATTGCATTCAATCGCTGGGCATTGATGAAGGTGAAGTTTTTAACATGTATCGCGAAGTACCCAGCGTGGCACGCAAGGCATCCTGGGGTCTGCGCTTTACACAAAGCCTGAGCGACCCCACCTTCAAAACCGGCACGCCAGAAGCTGACCAGCACTTGCTGCGCAATCTGATCGGATTCTACTGTGTACTGGAAGGCATGTTCTTTTATTGCGGCTTTACCCAGATTCTGTCCATGGGCCGTCGCAACAAGATGACCGGTGTGGCCGAACAGTTCCAGTACATTCTGCGTGATGAATCAATGCACGTGAACTTTGGCATTGATGTCATCAACCAGATTAAAAACGAGAACCCGCATCTGTGGACCAAGTCTTTCCAGCAGGAAGTCATTCAGATGTTGCTGGAAGGCACACAGCTTGAAGTGGAGTACGCCCGTGACACCATGCCACGTGGTGTGCTGGGCATGAACGCTGCCATGATGGAAGAATATCTGCAGTTTATTGCCAATCGTCGCCTTGTACAGTTAGGCTTGCCAGAACAGTTCCCCGGGGTAAAAAACCCCTTCCCCTGGATGTCCGAAATCATGGACCTTCGCAAGGAAAAGAACTTCTTCGAAACCCGTGTCACCGAGTATCAAACCGGTGGCGCCCTAGCTTGGTAGAATGACATGTCACGACGATTGCTGTTTATCCTGATTCTTGCCGCAATCGTCGTGCTGCTGTCTTACAGCTGGCACCAGTGGCGTAATTCAGCACCTGCTGCAAGTGCTGAAGTCACTGACCTGACCATGCTGGAAGAGGCCAATGACGCCATTGCTCTGGAAAACGAAACGCTGGAAGAAGAAATTCGTGCCATCGAAGACATGAATGCCGATACACAACGTCTGCTGGAGCTTAAGTCCGCTCGTCTGCAAGCACTGGAAAGCCAGCAATAAGCTGGTTAGTGTGTGCATATTCGTTGTTGTACAGGCCTCACACATGCTGCGTAAATATTGCTTGTTTTTATGCTGCCTATTTTTACTGCCCGTTCAAACGGCGCAGGCAGAACCACTGATCACGGCAGACCAGTGCCAACGCATTGACACCGGTCCTGGCCCTGAGAATCTGGTCTACCTTGATGACCACCACCAAATCCTGATCTCCAGTCATGACCGTCGGCGCTTTGCACGCACAGGTGAAATTTATCGCTATGACCTGAACCAGAAAACCATGAGCACCCTGACACGTTCAGGAGAGCCAGAGTCCTTACGCCTGCGACCACATGGTATGGATGCCCAAAAGCGCAATGGCAACTGGTGGCTATACGTTATTTCCCACGACAAGGAAGTGTTCAGCGACCAACACAGCATTGTGGTCTATGAACTGGTTGATGATGTACTGCACTTCCGCCGGATAATGACCTCACCCTTGCTGAGTGCGCCCAATGACATCGTCATCCATGATAACGGCGACCTTTACGTCACTATTGAGCGCGAAAATGGTGGCAGCATTACCGAGATGATCTTCCTGCAACAAAAGTCCGGGGTAATTCACTATCGCAGAGGCCAGGGCTGGCAGGTCGCAGCCAATGAACTATCATTTGCCAACGGCATTTGGCTCAATAAAGATGTCGCCTATGTCAGCCAGACGCTGGGAGAAGGCATCAATAAATACCAGATCCAGCCGGATGGCCGCTTTCAGCTCCAGGAAAAATTAACCAACCTATCGCTGCTGGATGCCATTACCGCCGGACGCAACGGTCATTTGATGGCACCGGCGCACCCCTCTCTATTCCAACTATTCTGGCATTGGCGCAGAGATTCACGGCCCTCTCCCTCCGTACTGTACGAAGTCAATCCCGCCACAGCGCACGTCACCAAACTATTTGCCAACGATGGCTCATTCATCAGCGCCGTATCACAAGCCATCATCATTAACAGCACACTGTATATAGGACAGCTGTTTGAGCCCTTTATTCTGGCCTGCCCATTGCCAGAACTACCGCAATAAACCCTGACTAACAAAATCTTCAGCAACAACTGTCACTACAGTCATTGTCAAATTCCAAGATACGGCGCAATATCCCAAGCAACATACTCATCAGTATGTTTAGGCTCAGCTCATTTTTATTGTTGCCAGGAACTTGCCCATGCTCGTATCACACCGTCTTCCCTTGTTAATGCTGACTTGTGGCCTGTTATTTGCCTGCAGCCAAACCACGGAACCTGAAAGCATCGAAACCACCCCAGTACGCATCAATGTGGTCGGCATGAGTAATGACAGCAGCCAGATCAGTATTACCGGCACGCTGGCCAGTCAGGAAGAAATACGCCTGAGCTTTAAAACCGGTGGATTGATACGCAATATTGCCGTCGAAGCCGGAGATCAGGTAAAGGCCGGACAAATACTGGCACGGCTCGATAGCACCGAGCTGGATGCCCAGCTCAAACAAGCCAGCGCCAATGTTGATAAGGCCAAACGCGACTTGGCCCGGGCACAGGAACTCTTTAATCAGGGCGTTATCGCAGAGCAGGTAGCACAGGATGCCCGTACCCAACTGTCATTGGCAGAAGCTGCCTTATCCAGCGCACGTTTTAATCAACAGCATAGTGTTATTCGTGCCGCTGGCAATGGCGTCATCTTGCAGCGCTTTGCCGAACCAGGCGAGCTGGTTGGCCCCGGCAGTCCAATTGTCACACTGGCCAGACAGGATTTGGGCTGGATTATTCGTGCCGGACTCAGTGAGCGTGACGCCGTGCGCGTCAATCTGAACGATAAAGCACAGATACGACTACGCTCCTATCCTGATCTGTTAATAAACAGTCAGGTACGTGAACTGGGCTCTGCCAGTGATCCACGCTCGGGCACCATCAGTGTGACATTGCCATTACCCAGCCTGCCCGAACATCGACTGTTATCAGGACAGGTAGCCGATGTCAGCATTGAACTCACGCAAACAGACACACCGCAAATCAGTGCTCCCCTGACCGCCATTCTGGAAGGCAACAAGGACAGCGCCTATGTCTATGTCATTGATGATGAAAATATTGCACGCAAACGCACCATCAAACTTGGTCGCATCAAGGACGGCCATATTCTGATCAGTGAAGGTCTGAATAATGGTGAGCGTCTGGTAGTTGAAGGTGCTGCCTGGCTCAACCCTGACAGCCCCGTACGCATCTTGCCCTAACCCGGCCAGCAACCTCGCATAAGGAGTTTCATCATGGGTTTTGCGGCATTTTCAGTACGTAATTTTCAGTTCACATTAGTCATGTTTTTTATGATGGCGGCCATTGGCTGGCATGCCTTCAACAATATTCCACGCGGTGAAGACCCCACTTTTGCCATTCCCGTCGTCTCCATCATCACCGTATTTCCGGGTGCTGATCCATCCGATATGGAAAAGCTGGTCACCGAACCGGTTGAGCGCGCCATCAACCGCATTGAAGACGTGAAGAATATCTGGAGTGACAGTGAGGATGGCTTGTCCATCGTACGAGTAGAGTTTGACTGGAGCAAAGACGCCGAGAAAAAGTACGATGAAACACTGCGTGAAATAAATGCCATCCGCAATGAGCTACCCGCTGGTGTGCGCTCTCAGGAGATCATCAAGGCCAGCCCTGGCCTGGTCAATATCATGCAGATGGCCCTGATTGGCCCCAATGGCTCTCCGCGCGAAATGCACACCCTGTCTGAGCGTCTGAAAGACCGTTTGGAACAAGTACCCGGCGTACGCGATATCGCAATCTGGGGCCTGCCAACCAGCGAAGTGCAAATTGCACTGGATCTGGCCAAGCTGGCTCAGCATCGCATTCCGGTCAATCGCGTCGCCCAGATTCTGCAAACCGAAAACACCAATATTCCCGGTGGCTCGCTGGTACTGGGACAAAGCCGCTTCAACGTACGTACCTCGGGCAGCTTTAACAATCTGGATGAAATCGCCAACGTGGTGATTGCCAGCAATGGTCGAGAAATTTTGCGCCTGAAGGATGTTGCCGAGGTGCATTGGGATTATCAGGAAGAAAACCACCGCACGCGCTATCAGGGACAAAAAGCCGTCTTCATTACAGCCAACCAGAAAGACAACCAGAATATTTACAGTGTACGTGATGGCCTGCTGGCAGAATTGGAGTCATTCCGCGCCAGCCTGCCGCTGGACTACCGCCTGGAAGTTGGCTTTGACCAATCCAAAAATGTAGACAAACGCTTAGGCCGCTTGGGTGCAGACCTTCTCATCGCGCTCAGCCTGGTCACAATTACCTTGTTGCCACTGGGCTTGCGCGCCGCTGGTGTGGTCATGGTGTCAATTCCATTATCCATGGCGATGGGCGTTGCCTTACTGTATTTCAGTGGCTTTTCACTCAACCAGCTATCCATTGCAGGCTTTGTGCTGGCGCTCAGCCTGCTGGTCGACGACTCCATTGTGGTCACAGAAAATATTGCCCGCTTCTTGCGCATGGGCTACAGCCGCACCGAGGCCGCTATCAAGGCCACAGGACAAATCTATCTGGCCGTACTGGGCTGTACCGCCACACTGTTATTTGCTTTCCTGCCTTTGTTTTTCCTGCCTGAGGGCGCGGGTAAATTTATTAGATCACTGCCAGCGGCGGTTACGTTCACCGTGCTCGCCTCACTGGTGGTATCACTCACCATCATTCCATTTTTAGCCAGCCGCTGGTTATCCAAAGACGAAGACCCCGAAGGTAATAAAGTGCTGCAGCTGGTGATGCGCGGCATCCACACTTTCTATCGTCCACTGCTGGCTTGGGCGCTCAACCATCCGCGCAAAACGCTGAGTTTCACCGCGCTGGGCTTTGTAGCTACACTCGGCCTGATTCCTTTGATAGGGGTCAGCCTATTCCCCAATGCCGACACGCCTCAGCTACGTATCTCGATTGAAACTCCCACTGGCAGCTCACTGGATGAGACGGATCGTGCGGTACATTTTGTGGAGCAGATTTTATTAAGCTCACCCGAAGTTAAAACCGTCTTTGCCAACGCTGGCCGAGGCAATCCACGTATTTTTTATAATGTGTTCCCCACAGAAACGCGCAGTACCGTTGGCGACCTGTTTGTCGAATTACACGAATATCACACCAAACGCACACCGGCCTTTCACGAAAAACTGCGCGAGACTTTTGACAACTACCCCAATGCACGCATTATCGTCAAACCGTTTGAAAATGGCCCTCCCATTGATGCCCCCATTGCCATTCGTGTCATTGGCCCAGAAATTGATGAGCTGCGCGAATTGGCCATCACGGTGGAGAGCCTGATCCAGCAGACATCGGGTACGCGTGACGTAGGCAACCCTGCCCGTTTATTACGTACCGACATTGACCTCAATATTGATCGGGAAAAAGCCGCGTTACTGGGCATTCCACTGATTGATATTGATCGCACCACCCGCCTGGCAATTGCCGGTGAAAGCATTGGCCAATTCCGCGAGGCTAATGGTGATGAATACGACATCAACCTGCGCCTGCCTCCACAAGATGGTCACTCTCGTCTGTCCAGTCTGGATCAGATCTACCTGAGCTCCATTAGCGGAGAAGCCGTACCTTTAAGTCAGCTGACCAATCCCGGACTGATAGCCGCGCCCAGCAAGATTCCTCGTTATCAACGTCAGCGTGCAATCACCATTACGGCCTATACCAGCGAAGGCTTTAACACGGAAAAAGTCACTGGTGCTGTAGTCGATCAACTAGAGGCAATGGACTGGCCGGACGGTTATCGTTACAAAGTGGCCGGTCAGGTAGAAGCCCGGGCCAACAGCTTCGGTGGCATTGAAACTGCTGCCATGGTGGCCATTTTCGGCATTCTGGCAATCCTTGTGCTGGAGTTTGGCAGCTTCAAGAGCACCGCTATTGTGGCTGGTGTCATCCCGTTGGGCATCATGGGAGGCATCATTGCACTGTTCCTTGCCGGCCTGTCTATTTCATTCACGGCCACCATTGGCTTCATTGCGCTCATCGGTATCGAGATTAAAAACTCTATACTTCTGGTCGACTTTACCAACCAGCTACGACAACAAGGTCGAAGTTTGATGGAGGCCATTCAGGAAGCTGGCGAAATTCGTTTTCTGCCCATCCTGCTCACGTCCCTGACCGCGATTGGTGGTCTGACCCCGCTGGTCATTCAAGGTTCACCATTATATTCACCACTGGCCTGGGTCATCATTGGTGGTCTGATTTCATCCACTTTCCTGGCACGCCTGGTAACCCCGGTCATGTATTTCCTGATGGCACCGGCAGTACCCGTCACAAAAAGCGGCGTCAGCGAACCGGAGCGGGCGGTATAATGGCGGCATGAATACTGCGCCCGACATAATGCCCGAAGAAGATGACTACACCCGCCGTTTTGCGGGTGTCGCCAGAGTATATGGTGACCACGCGCTGCAGCGTTTTGAGCGCTCTCATGCCGTGATTGTCGGCCTGGGTGGTGTTGGTTCCTGGGTGGTTGAAGCGCTGGCACGCAACGGTATTGGACGCTTCACGCTGGTCGATATGGATGTGGTGGTTTCCTCGAACGTGAACCGCCAGCTGACCGCCCTGACCACCGAGTTTGGCCGCAACAAGGCCGACGTGCTGGCTGACCGCATTCGCGGCATTAATCCCCGAGCAAAAGTCCGTATCGTGGATGACTTCTTAACCCGGGAAAACGCCACCGACATTCTGACCCCACAGCCCGACCTGATCATGGACTGCTGTGACGATGCCAAGGCCAAGCTCACGCTGGTGCTACATGCCCGTCGCCATAGAAATGTATTGGTCGTATGTGGTGCCGCAGGTGGCAAAACTGATCCAGGCCGCTTACACATAGAAGATATCGCGCGCTGTGAACAAGACCCCTTGCTGGCTCGTTTACGCAAACGCCTGCGTAAACATCATGGCTACCCACAAGAACCAGGCAAGCCCTTTGGCATTCACTGTGTTTATTCTGACGAACCCATACAAACACCAGCAGATGTCTGCGAGAGCAGTGGTCTCAACTGCAGTGGTTACGGATCGGCCATGACCGTTACTGCCAGCATGGGTCTGCTGGCAGTAAGTCACGCATTGACGTTATTGCAACGTCGCGCCATTCGAACCTGAACGACTCACTATTGTGCAGGTGCGCAATCAGCCATTGAAGCGGCACTTTCTGCCACCGTCGCCGCAGTCGCTGCTGCTTCCGCTGACATGCCCGGTACCAGACCAGAGCGCAGCGCCCCGCCAGCCATACGACCAAACATACCGCCCATGCCACCCGCCTTGGGAGCCGTACCTGGCTGACAGGCACTGGCTACCTGCTGAGCCTGAGCTTGTACCTGAGTTTGGTTATAGGCTTGAGCCAATGCCTGCAATTGAGCAGGATTAGCTCCCTGCAACTGGGCATATGACTGCACCTGTGCCTGAGTCAAACCCTGCTGAAGCAGCAACTGTTGCTGTTGCGCAGACAATACAGCCGATTGACCATTGGAGTTTGCTGCTGCCTGGGCATAGGCAGCCACCAGACTTTGCTGTTGTTGCGGCGTTAATACCTGACCATTGGCCTGTGCCTGCGCAGCCAAAGCCTGAGCCATTCCCTGCTGAATAGTCGCCGGATCAGCGGCCAGAGCTGCATATGGATTTTGTGCCCCGGTCAATGCGGCAGCAGCCACCGCAGCCTGCGGATTACCCGACTTCTGACTGGCAATATTAGCCGCAGCATTCAACAAGTCGCCCCAAGCCGCATGAGCCAAGGGAGCATGCAAACTCACGACCAGTAAAATCAATGTTGTTTTTTTCATACGAGGTCTCCGGAAACCGTTACCTCGTACAAAAATAAAAGGCCTCATACTTTCGTACAAGGCCTTTTATCAGCGACAAACGGTTAAAATATGATCACCTATTAGTGACCACCACCGGTGACACCTTTTACCATTTCTTCCAGTACTTTCTTGGCATCACCAAAGATCATCATGGTTTTATCCATGTAGAACAGGTCATTATCCAAGCCAGCGTAACCAGGAGACATCGAGCGCTTGATCACCATAATGGTACGCGCACGGTTGGCTTCCAGAATCGGCATACCATAAATTGGTGACGATGGATCGTCCTTGGCCGCCGGGTTAACCACGTCGTTAGCGCCAATCACCAGTACCACGTCAGTCGATGCAAAGTCAGAGTTGATCTCCTCCATTTCACAGACATCTTCGTACGGCACATCGGCTTCAGCCAACAACACGTTCATGTGACCAGGCATACGACCAGCAACTGGATGGATCGCATAACGCACAGTCACGCCCTGCTCTTTCAGCACAGTCGCCAGCTCTTTCACCGCGTTTTGCGCACGGGCCTGTGCCAGACCATAACCAGGCACAATCACTACAGAATCAGCATTGGCCATCATGAAAGCCGCATCTTCAGCAGAACCGGACTTGTAGGTCTTCTCAGTACCATCACCTTCAGCACCAGCCGCAGAAGCACTGGCACCAAAGCCACCAAACAACACATTCAGCAATGAACGGTTCATTGCCTTACACATGATGTAGGACAGGATGGCACCAGAAGAACCCACCAGCGAACCAGCGATGATCAGCATGGAGTTGCTTAATGTGAAACCGATACCGGCAGCAGCCCAGCCTGACAACGAGTTCAGCAACGACACCACCACCGGCATGTCACCACCACCGATTGGCGCAATCCAGAAATAACCGAACACCAGTGCGATGGCGGTCATGATCAGGAATGATTGCAGCGAATCAGTCAGGAAGTAGTGTGTACCAAAACCCAACATGGCCAGGAACAGAATGGCCTGTGTTGGCTTGACCCAGAAACCCTTGAGTGGTTTTGCCGCCAGCTTGGCTGACAATTTACCCCAGGCAATCACCGATGCCGTGAAGGTGATAGCACCCACAAAGCAACCAATAAACAGCTCAAAGCGGAATACGGTGCTGAAGTTGGTATCTGGATTCAACACCGCAGCTACTGCAATCAGCACAGCAGACATACCGACCAGCGAGTGCATCATCGCCACTGTTTCAGGCATCTGAGTCATCGGTACGGTACGTGCACGGTACAAACCAATCACCGCACCAATCACCATTGCGCCAATAATCAGCAGCAAGGCAGGGTTAGGTGCAACAAAGAAGGTAGCGGCAACAGCCAATGCCATACCGATCATGCCGTAACGGTTACCCGCTACTGCAGTAGTCGGTGACGACAGACCACGCAAGGTCAAGATGAAAAGAATGGCACCAACCAAGTAGGCCCAATCAGCGTATTGTGCAAAGTTTTGCATTGATATGGCTCCTTACTTCTTTTTCTTGAACATGTCCAACATACGATCGGTCACCGCAAAGCCACCGAAGATGTTGATACTTGCCAAGAGCACGGCGACAGCGCCAAGAATCGTGGTCAGCGTAATTTCGCCGTCAAAAGTAATGGTTTGCAGCATCGCACCCACAATAATGATGGAAGACACCGCATTGGTTACTGCCATCAATGGGGTATGCAACGCAGGCGTCACACTCCATACCACGTAGTAGCCAACATAGATTGCCAGCACAAAAATCGTGAACACGGCTACGAAGGGAACACCAACGGCCTGCTCAACGCTTTGAGTTAATTCGTTCATTCGCACACTCTCCATCAAGGCTTTTTATAAAGCACTTGGCCGTTGTCCACGATTAACGTGGGCTTGACCATGTCGTCTTCACGATTGAGCACAATGCTGCCTGCTTCCTTGTCAGCCATTGGCGACAAGAGATTCAGCATATTGCGGGCATATAGTGCAGACGCTTCAGCAGCAACCAGCGCCGGAATATTGCCGATACCAACAATACGCACGCCATTTTCAGTGACTACGGTTTCATCCAGCTTGGAGCCTTCAACGTTACCGCCGGAGCTCACCGCCATATCAACAATGATTGAACCAGGCTTCATTTTGGCAACCGTCTCGGCTTTCACCAGCACGGGCGCCTTGCGACCAGGAATCTGTGCAGTAGTAATAACAATGTTGGCGTTTGATACGGCCTTGTCGACTACCACAGCCTGATCACGAATGTATTCAGGTGATGGCTGCCAGGCATAACCACCGGTACCCAATGCCTTCGCTTTTTCTTCGTCAGACATTGGCACGTCCAACCAGCGACCACCCAACGACTCGACCTGCTCTTTGGCTGCTGGACGCAAGTCAGAAGCTTCTACCACCGAGCCCAGACGCTTGGCCGTTGCAATTGCCTGCAAACCCGCCACACCGACGCCCAGCACAACCGTACGTGCTGGCTTGATAGTGCCTGCCGCGGTCATCATCATGGGGAACAAACCCGCGTATTCGTTAGCCGCCAGCAGAACTGCCTTGTAGCCCGCCAGGTTGGCTTGCGATGACAGAATGTCAGAGCTTTGTGCACGCGTAATACGTGGAATCAATTCCATCGATACACAGGTCAGGCCTCTGGCTGCATAGGCATCCAGAAACTCGTTTTGATGCGGAGCAAATGCTGCCAGCACGGTGGCGCCTTGCTTAATCAGTGCGGTTTCTTCTGCTGTCGGAGCAACGACTTTCAGCACAATATCTGCGTCGGCCAATGTAGCTGCTGCATCAGCAGCAATTTTTGCACCTGCAGTTTCATAAGCAGCGTCAGTCGCGCTTGACGCTAAGCCTGCGCCCGACTGAACCACGACATTGAGCCCAAGGGCTGCAAATTTTTTGACGGTCTCTGGTGTTGCAGCAACACGTGTTTCACCGGCAACGGTCTCTTTTGGAATGCCAATCAGCATGGTTTGTCCTCTTCCTCACTGCCCGACTAATAAAAGTAGCAACAGGCAAATGGCATCGACACAGTGTGACTTTGGCGTCACACCTCTCACAAACCGGCGGATTGTACGGCATTCGTTAAGACTTTTGTCGAGGTTGAGGGGAAAAATATGTTTCTGCAGGCACTCACAACAAAAAGGTTGACGTTACTTTGTACAAATGTCGTATAAATTCCTAAACAACTGAGTAAATTTTAGAAAAAGTTGGTAACTTACTCAAAAGCTATAATCAATAAATCGCATAGGCCATAACATGAACAAATTTCTAACGCCTTTAGCTGCTGCCGTTCTCATTGCATCCAGCCCAATAGCACTGGCTGACGACAGTGACACACTCCCCAAGGTTAATAAGAAAAGTATGTACCACGTCTATATAGGCGCGCTCTATGGTCAACCAGACCAAAACCGCGCCCAAACCGAGTACGGCTACGGCTTCACTGCCGCCGTCGGCATACCCCTGCACTTCCTGTCAAATCGTCTGCATCTGGAACTAGGTGGAAATGACATCACCTGGAAAACAGACAAGGCATTGGCCAGTAACTTTATACGCCGCAGCCTGACCGCCGACCTGCAATATGCTTTTGGCGACCGTGACAAACTCACGCCCTTCATTCTTGCAGGCGTTGGCGTAGCACGTAATGACGTATCCCCCGACACACTAGACAAGACCACCTTCATGGCCAACATCGGGGCAGGCCTGACTGGCATGCTACCGGGCAATGTCGTGCGCGGACGTATTGACGTACGCGGTATTTACGATGACTACCAGCGCCAACACGGCCTGCTTGACGCCATTATTACCGCCGGCATCGAAATGCCACTGGGTCGCATCCGCACGGAAACTGTGGAGCGCCAGGTCGAAGTCATTCGCGAAGTACCCAAAGAGATTATCAAGGAGCTTGAGATTGCTCCATTGGATACCGATGGCGATGGCATTCCTGATGTACGCGATGACTGCCCAGACACATTGCCTGGTGTACGCACTGACAACCGTGGCTGTGCACTCGCCCAGACACTGACCTTGGAGAACATCGAGTTCGACTTCAACAAGGCCACACTGCGTCCTAGCACTGAATCCATTCTGGAAGCCACGACGAAGTTCCTGAACAGCCAGAGCAATCTACGCGCTGTAGTCGCCGGCCATACTGACAATATTGGTGGTGGCGCATACAACCAACGTCTGTCCGAAGCGCGTGCAAAAACTGTTGTTCAAGCTCTGGTCACACGAGGTATTGCAGCAGATCGCCTGAAAGCCATTGGCCTCGGCGACAGCTTCCCGCGGACAGGAAATGACACACAGGAAGGGCGAGATCGCAACCGCCGCGTAGAGCTGCTGCTGTCAGCCGCAGATCAACCAACAACCGTTGGCAGTGACCAGTCTGCTAATCAGGCTACCGGAGAGTAACCGACCATGCTAAAAACCAAATCCCTGCTCAGCGCACTGACCGTTGCCCTCACACTGACACTTGTCGGCTGTGGCAACGAGGTGCGTGACGGTGACACAGACCGCGATGGTATCCCCAATACATCTGACAACTGTCCGTCCGTAGCCAACCCCGACCAAAAGGATACTGATGGCGATGGCATCGGCGATGCCTGCGATACCGACATCGATGGTGATGGCATACCCAACGACAGCGACAACTGCCCACTGGTCGCCAACCCCAATCAAGAAGACAGCAACAGCGATGGCGTAGGTGATGCCTGCGACCAAGATGGTGACGGAGTACCTGACCATCAGGACAACTGTCCTACCGTGCCCAACCAGGATCAGCTCGATACCGATGGCGACGGTATTGGTAACGCCTGTGACAGCGACATAGACAACGATGGCGTACCTAATGACGACGACAACTGTCCATTCGCGCCCAACCCAGACCAGACAGATACTGATGGCAACGGCATCGGCGACGCCTGCGAAGGTGACCAAGATGGCGACGGTATCCGCGATGACCTCGACAACTGTCCGGTCGTAGCCAACCCCGACCAAAAAGATACTGATGGCGACGGCATCGGTGATGCCTGCGACAACGACAGCGACGGTGATGGCGTGCCCAACAGCGACGACAACTGCCCACTAGTTGCCAACCCCGGCCAGGAAGACCTTGACGGTGACGGTATCGGTGATGCCTGCGACAACGACCAAGATGGTGATGGAGTACCTGATGATCAGGACAACTGCCCAGCTATCCCTAACACTGATCAGTCAGATGTTGATGGCGACGGTATAGGTGATGTCTGCGATTCCGACCTTGACGGCGATGGCATCCCCAATGACGACGACAACTGCCCGTCCGCACCCAACCCTGACCAAGAAGATATCAATAACAATGGAATCGGTGATGTCTGTGAAGGCGACGAGGATGGCGACGGCGTGCAGGATCACATCGACAACTGCCCGACCGTTGCCAACGCTGATCAAAAAGACACTGATGGCGACGGTACAGGTGATGTCTGCGACACCGACATCGACGGTGATGGCGTACTCAACAGCGACGACAACTGCCCACTGGTTGCCAACCCCGGCCAGGAAGATTTGGATGAAGACGGCATCGGTGATGCCTGCGACATCGACATCGACGGCGACGGCGTACCCAACACCGATGACAACTGTCCGCTGGTAGTAAACCCTAATCAAAACGACACATTTGGCGACCCTGAAATCGGTGATGCCTGTGAGTCCGCTGGATTAATTGATATTGTCGAGTCCATTGTCAGTAACCTGACTGATGACACTGCCATTGTACCAATACGTGATCTGGTTGCCGCCCTGGCAAGCGCAAACCCAAATGATCCAGGTGCGTTGGCTGCATTGACTGGTCCACTAAATGATCTCAGCAATACTGAAACAGGTCCACTCGGACCCTTGTCCGAACTGGTTCAAGGCCTGATTGCAACGGATGAAGAAGGACTAGAACCACTTATTGCTGGTCTCAATGAAATCATTGGTGGATTCACAAGCAACCCTGCCGGTACACCAGAAGAAATTGCTGGCTTGTTGCTAGGACTTCCTGGCCTACTGACTGGCTTAGCCGGTGCACTAGGTGGACTGGCGCCCGGTGGCTTCCCAGGGCTGCCATTCCCATAATGGGAGTGGTTCCCAAACCATAAAAAAGCCCCGCATTGCGGGGCTTTTTTATTACCTCAACAACTTAACTTTCAGGTCGCATATGCGGGAACAAAATCACATCCCGAATGCTGGGTGAGTCAGTAAACAACATCACCAGACGATCAATACCAATACCCTCGCCTGCTGTTGGCGGCAAGCCATATTCCAGCGCACGAATATAGTCAGCGTCGTAATGCATGGCTTCATCATCACCTGCATCCTTCTCACGCACCTGTTGCAGGAAACGTTCAGCCTGATCTTCAGGGTCATTCAGCTCAGAGAAGCCATTGGCAATTTCACGACCACCGATAAAGAACTCAAAACGATCAGTGATAAATTCATTGTCATCATTACGACGAGCCAGCGGTGACACCTCGGCTGGATATTCAGTAATAAACGTGGGCTGACGCAGCTGCGTCTCTACCGTTTCTTCAAAGATCAACGTATGCAGCTTGCCAATGCCCCAGATCGACTTGACCTGCATTTTCAACTGGCTACGCACCACCTCGGCAGCCTGATCATAATCCCACAACTGCTCACGCGTCAGATGCGGGTTGTACTTCAGAATGGCGTCTACCATGGACAGACGATCAAACTTGGCACCAAAGTCAAACACCTCACCTTGATAAGGCACTTGTGTCGAACCCAGAATATCACTGGCCAGAGTACGCAACATGTCTTCGGTCAAATCCATCAGGTCGCGATAATCGGCATAGGCCTGATAGAACTCGATCATGGTGAATTCAGGGTTATGGCGTGTTGATACGCCTTCATTGCGGAAGTTGCGGTTAATCTCGAACACTCGCTCAAAACCACCCACTACCAGACGCTTCAGATACAGCTCAGGTGCAATACGCAAAAACAGCGGCATATCCAGTGCATTGTGATGCGTATTGAACGGCTTGGCCGCTGCACCACCTGGAATGACGTGCATCATGGGTGTTTCCACTTCCATAAAGTCACGACCGGCCATGAAACGGCGAATGCCTTCAATTACCTGAGAACGAATACGGAAAGCGCGTCGCGTATCTTCACTGACAATCAGATCGACATAACGCTGACGATACTTCATTTCCTGATCGGCCATGCCGTGGAACTTGTCCGGCAATGGACGCAAACCCTTGGTCAGCAGTCGCAGGCTTTCCACATGCAACGACAGCTCGCCTGTCTTGGTTTTGAACACATAACCCTGAGCACCAAAAATGTCGCCCAGATCACTGTGCTTGAATGCGGCATAGGTTTCTTCACCAATGGCATCACGCGAAATGTACAGCTGAATGCGTCCGCCCATATCCTGAATGGTGGCAAAGCTGGCCTTGCCCATAACGCGCTTGAGCATCATGCGACCGGCAATCGAAAAACGATGTTGCTCGGCTGCCAACACGTCTGACTCAACCGCATCAAAACGCGCATGCAGATCAGACGCCAGCGCATCACGACGAAAATCGTTGGGAAACGCCTGGCCCTGGGCACGCAGACCCGCGAGCTTCTGCTTGCGCTCGGCAATCAGCTTATTGACGTCCTGAACGGGAGCTTCAGCGGCATTGCTTGTAGCAGCATTATTGGGCGTGTTGTCAGTCATGATGATTCTCTCTTACAAGCCCATTTTCAGTGAGGCTTCAATAAAGTCGTCAATATCACCGTCCAGGACGGCGTTAGGATTGGAGTTTTCGATATTGCTGCGCAGATCCTTCACGCGAGACTGATCCAGCACATAGGAACGAATCTGATGTCCCCAGCCAATATCAGACTTGGTGTCTTCCAGCGCCTGTTTGGCTTCGCTGCGCTTCATGATTTCGAGCTCATACAAACGCGCACGCAGCATTTTCCAGGCGCGATCACGGTTGGCATGCTGAGAACGCTCATTCTGACAGGCCACCACGGTATTGGTCGGAATGTGGGTTAGACGCACTGCCGAATCGGTTTTGTTGATGTGCTGACCACCGGCACCACTGGCACGATAAGTATCAGTACGCACATCCGCCGGATTGATGTCGATTTCAATATCATCATCAATTTCCGGTGACACAAACACGGCTGTGAACGAGGTATGGCGGCGATTATCCGAGTCAAACGGGGATTTACGCACCAGACGATGAATACCGGTTTCAGTACGCAGCCAGCCAAAGGCATACTCGCCTTCAATACGAATGGTGGCCGACTTGATACCCGCGACATCACCGTCCGACACCTCCATCACTTCGGCCTTGAAGTCATGCTGATCGGCCCAGCGCAGATACATGCGCAGCAACATGCTGGCCCAGTCCTGAGCTTCGGTACCACCGGCACCGGCCTGAATATCCAGGAAGGCATTGTTGGCATCCATTTCGCCGGAAAACATGCGGCGGAACTCAAGTTCGGATACCAGCTTATCGAGGCCATCCAGCTCGGCAGCGACATCGCCCAGCGTATCTTCATCATCTTCTTCAACAGCCAGATCCAGCAGATCGCGGGCATCCACCAGGCCATTGGTGAGCTTATCAATCGTGACAACCACATTTTCCAGTGCTGTACGTTCCTTGCCGATTGCCTGAGCTCGGGCAGGGTCATTCCACAGGGCAGGATCTTCCAGCTCGCGCAGAACTTCTTCTAGGCGCTCTTGCTTAAGATCATAGTCAAAGATACCCCCGGAGCGACTCACTGCGCTCGCTGAGATCTTTGATACGAAGCAGGTAGGGATTAATTTCCATGACATCAAAAACCAAAGATAAACAAAGGGCGAAATTGTACCGGAAAAAGTGTCAAAGCGCTTTTAATGACTCGATACGCAACTGCAAGGTTTCCATGCCACGGAAATAGTTCAGATCCAGCCGATACGCCAAACGAACTCGCTTACAGATCGGATTTGGCCAACATGCCCGGTCGATATTAAAGGCAATGCCATCCATCACACGATTTGAGTCCGGATGGCAAAGGCTGAGCTTGAGGTGCTTGTCCTTGAGCAAACGCTGCTCAAGACAAATAAACTCACCTTCAAACAAAGGCTCTGGAAACGCCTGTCCCCAAGGGCCTCCTTCGCGTACCAATCGAGCCACTGCCTCGGTGAAATCACTGGCTGCCAGCTCGCCATCCGTCAGCAGCACAGCTTCAAACGTGCTTGGGTCAACCCACTCCGCCAGCGTGCGTGTAAACGCTTCACGAAAAGCCACCAGATTTGTCGATGGCAGGCTCAAACCAGCAGCCATGGCATGTCCACCAAAGCGTGTGATCAATCCCGGATTGCGGGTAGCAACAGCATCCAGCACATCGCGGATGTGCACACCCGGAATTGAGCGCGCCGAACCCTTCAGCTCGGCAGGCGTTTCACCATGGGCCGGAGCCTGCGCTGGCGCAAAAGCAATGGTCGGACGATGAAAACGCTCCTTGATGCGCCCAGCCAGAATGCCGATCACGCCCTGATGCCAGTAACGGTCATAGAGCACCAGCCCAGGCGGCACATTGTCATCATGAAGCTGCAACGCTTGCAGGGCTGACAGCGCCTCTTGCTGCATACCGGACTCGATATCACGACGCTCATGATTAAGTGCATCCAACTCACGCGCCATGCGTAAAGCCTGTTCCGGCGAATCAGTGAGCAGACAGAGAATGCCTTCGGCCATATCATCAAGACGACCGGCAGCATTCAGCCGTGGTGCCACCACGAAGCCTAGGTCACTGGCCACCAGTCGTGCCGGATCACGCTCGGCCACCTTCAACAGAGCCGTGATACCCGCACAACAGCGACCGGCACGGATACGCGCCAGACCCTGACGTACCAGCAAACGATTGTTGGCATCAAGCGTGACAACATCAGCGACTGTACCAAGCGCAACCAGGTCGAGGTAGTCCGCCATATTCGGCTCGACCAGCCCTTGCTCAGCGAACCAGCCAGCCGTACGCAAACGCGAGCGCAGCACTGACAACACATAAAACACCACACCAACACCCGCCAGATGCTTGCTGGGGAAGTCACAATCAGGCTGGTTGGGATTAACAATGGCTTCGGCTGGCGGCAACTCGTCACCGGGTAAATGATGATCGGTGATCAGCACCTTCACCCCTGCCGCCTGTGCCGCCCGCACGCCATCCAGACTGGCAATGCCGTTATCGACAGTCACAATAAGGTCTGGTTGTTTTTCGGCCAATGCCACGGCGACAATTTCAGGAGTCAGACCATAACCATAGGTAAAACGATTAGGCACCAGAAAATCGACATGGGCAGCGCCCAGCGCACGCAAAGCACGCACGGACAGCGCTGTGCTGGTCGCGCCGTCGGCATCAAAATCACCAATAATGAGAATTCGCCAGCGTTCACGCAGCGCCTGCTCAAGCAAGGCCAGCGCTGCTTCCAGCCCACGCAGGGCACTGGCAGGTTGCAACGCAGTCAAGGCCTGTGCCAGATCATCCGGACTGCGCACACCACGAGCAGCATAGAGGCGCGCCAACAACGGCGGCACACC
Source organism: uncultured Paraperlucidibaca sp. (assembly GCA_964569335.1). Lineage (GTDB taxonomy): Bacteria > Pseudomonadota > Gammaproteobacteria > Pseudomonadales > Moraxellaceae > Perlucidibaca. Next base: position 101,384 of record CAZMVL010000004.1, on the reverse strand, counting down.
GGGCAGCGTCAACGCCTCCGGAATGTCACGCTGTCGCCAGACCTTGCTTGTCAACATCACCGCTCCCGTATCTATCGGCCACAAAAGCAAAGGCCGCCCACAGGCGGCCTTATATTATTTCCGTAACACTTACACGCCCATGGTTTGCAAAATGCTATCGCGTACCTGAGCCAATTCAGCATCAATAGTCTTGAGCACGGCATTTTGGCATTGACCAATCGCCGTATCCGGATCCTTCAGACCATTACCGGTCAAGGTGCAGACAATTTTCGAACCTTCCGGAATCTTGCCCGACTTGATATCACGGATAGCGCCGCCCAGCGAAGCTGCCGAAGCTGGTTCACAGAACACACCTTCGGTTTGTGCCAGCAGACGCTGAGTATCAAGAATTTCCTGATCGGTCAGCTCATCAAACCAGCCGCCTGATACTTTCTGCAAATCCCAGGCCTTATCCCAGGACTGAGGGTTGCCAATGCGAATGGCCGTGGCCACGGTCTCTGGATTGGCTACCGGGCCACCACGCATGAACGGTGCTGAACCCGCAGCCTGATAACCAATCATCTTGGGCAGGCTATTGGAGAAACCACGCTCGTGGTATTCGCTGTAACCCATCCAATGCGCCGTGATGTTGCCCGCGTTGCCTACTGGCAAACAATGGAAGTCCGGTGCAAAACCCAGCTCTTCAATGATTTCAAAGGCAGCGGTTTTTTGACCTTGCAAACGGTAAGGATTGATCGAGTTGACGATAGTCACTGGCGCATGTGCAGCAACCTGCTTGACCAGTTCCATGCCCTCGTCGAAATTGCCACGAATCTGCAAGGTGATGGCACCGTACATCATGGCCTGAGCCAGCTTGCCCATCGCGATCTTGCCTTCCGGAATCAGCACAAATGCCTTGATGCCAGCGCGCGCAGCATAAGCCGCGGCAGCAGCCGAGGTGTTACCGGTAGAGGCACAGATAATGGCTTTGGAGCCTTCTTCCACCGCCTTGGTCACGGCCATGGTCATGCCACGATCCTTGAATGAACCGGTGGGGTTCAGGCCTTCATACTTGACGTAGATATCAACGTTCTTGCCGAGCACACGCGGAATATTCTGCAATTTGATCAGCGGCGTATTGCCCTCGCCCAGCGAGATCAGGCGGGTGTCATCCGACACCGGCAAATGGTCGCGGTACTTGTTGATCAGGCCGGTGTAGCGATTGCCGAAAGTCATGCCAGAGTCTCCATGCGAATACGGGTAACTGGCGCAACAATACCTGCCAACGCCTGCAGTTCAGTGATGGCCGCGTTCATGTCACGCTCCAGCACCGGTTTAGTCAGAATAATAACGGGGACAGTGCCAACGGCAGCATCCACCGGCTTTTGCAGAATGGCCTCGATACTGATGCCCTGCTGACTCAAAATACGTGTCACGTCAGCCAGTACCCCTGGACGATCCACCGCCTGCAAACGCAGGTAGTACGCGGTCACCACTTCATCTATTGGCAGGATGGGCGTATCAGCAATGGCATGCGGCATAAACGCCAGATGCGGCACACTGTGCAGCTTTTCAGCAGTCAGGGCACGTACCAGATCCACCACGTCGGCCACTACTGCCGATGCTGTCGGGCCAGCACCCGCGCCAGCCCCATAATACAGCGTTGCGCCAACCGGGTCGGACTGCACCAGAATGGCATTCTTGACACCATTCACATTGGCAATCAGGCGATCCTGCGGAATCAGTGTGGGGTGCACACGCAGCTCAATACCCTTGGCTGATCGACGCGCAATACCCAGATGCTTGATACGGAAACCCAGCTCTTCGGCATAGGACACATCGTCCCGCGTCAGTTGGGTAATGCCTTCCATAAACACTTTACTGAACTGCAAAGGCACACCAAACGCCAACGATGCCATGATGGTCAGTTTGTGCGCGGCATCATTGCCTTCAACGTCAAAGGCCGGATCAGCTTCGGCATAACCCAACGCCTGCGCTTCGGCCAGCACATCAGCAAAGTCACGACCCTTTTCACGCATTTCGGTCAGAATGAAATTGCCCGTACCGTTGATAATACCGGCCAACCAATCAATCCGGTTAGCGGCCAGGCCTTCACGCAATACCTTGATAATCGGCACACCACCAGCAACAGCGGCTTCAAATGCGACATGCACGCCTTTGGCTTCAGCCGCTGCAAAAATCTCATTGCCATACTCGGCCAGCAGCCACTTGTTGGCCGTCACGACATGCTTGCCATTGGCAATGGCAGCCATCACCAGCGCATGTGCATCGGTAATCCCACCAATGACTTCCACCACAATATCAACTGCCGGATCCTGCACCACGGCCATGATATCCGTGCTAACGGTAATGCCTAATGCCGCCAGGTCAGGGCGATCACGACGCACGCCGACATGAGACACAACAATCGTACGACCAGTACGACGTGACAATTCCGCTGCGTTATCGCGCAGAAGATCCAGGGCACCACCGCCGACGGTGCCAAGACCGACGATTCCAATATTGACCGGTTTCACAAGCCCACCTGATGTTGGTAATAGCAGAGCGCCGACTCATTGTCGGCGCAGCAAAAAAAGAGACTGCGCATTATACCGGCAGCCTCTCGTTTGTCGAACCTTCCCTAAGGCTATTTCAGTTGTAAACGTTCGGCTAATTTAGCCGCGGTGAGATAACCACCCACGTTGACACCCTTGCTGTTATAGATCGCTGGCGTGCCTTGCACACCCATTTTCTGACCGATCAGGTATTGCTCCTCAATCGGTGCTTTACAACCCGCCTTGGCATCCGCCACACGCCCGCCCTGCTTGACGATGGTCATGGCCTGATCGGGCTTGGGATGACACCAGATATCACGCATCACTTTGCTGGTACCGGCCTCTGGCCCTGTGCGCGGCAAGTTGCGTGGATAGGCCAGATAACGCACCTCAATACCCAGACGGTTCATCTCGGGCACTTCTTCATGCAGGCGACGACAGAAGCTGCAATCGGTATCCGTAAACACAGTCACCACTTCCTTGGCCTTGCCTTTGGCCGGGAATACCACCATATCCTGATGCTTCAAGGTCTTCATGACTTCCACCCGCTTACGTCCCATGGCTTCATCGGTCAGACTCACCATGCTCTTGCCATCCAGACGGGAAATATCGCCACGAATCAGGTACTGACCATCATTACTGAGATAAATAATGCCGCTATCGAGTTCAACCTCGGCAATACCGGGAATAGCCGAGGCGCGAATATGCTGAATCGGGACATCCGGTGAAAATCTCAACAAGCTGGCACGCACAGCGCTAAAGCTCTTATCAACCAGCTCTGTCGCCTTGCTGGGAGCCGCTTTCTTGGCAGAGGCCGACTCATCTGCCTGCAAGCAACCAGTCATCAGAACCGAACCTAATAACACCGCAGCCAGCCGGTGGCTGTTGGATAAACGCATTTTATTCTCCTGTTTTCGAGCCTGCGTACATTGTGCCAGCGTGAGCATACGGCATAGCCGCCCATGCGTCAGCCTCGTGGATGGTGTTGCGCATGCAGTGTCTGCAAACGCTGACGTGCAACATGGGTATAAATCTGGGTAGTGGACAAGTCACTATGACCCAGCAGCAATTGAATAACGCGCAAGTCCGCCCCGTGGTTGAGCAGATGTGTCGCAAACGCATGACGCAACGTATGTGGTGACACCACTTTGGTGATACCCGCCAAAATGGTATAGCGCTTGATCAGATGCCAGAAGTTTTCACGTGTCATGGCCGTGGCACGACGACTTAAAAACAGAGCAGCCACTACCTTGCCTGCCGCCAGCTCAGGACGAGCCTGCTCGATATAGCGCTGCAACCACACTACCGCCTCATCTCCCAGCGGAACCAGACGTTCTTTTTGCCCCTTGCCCATGACCCGCAGATAACCCGCTGACAGATTCAGTGCCGCCACTGGCAAATTCACCAGTTCACTGACTCGCAAACCACAGGCATACAGCAGCTCGATCATGGCCTTGTCACGCAGCCCCAGCGCTGTGCCGGTGTCGGGCGCGGCCAGCAATGCTTCCACATCAGCTTCTGACAAGTCCTTAGGCAAAGGCCGCCCCAAACGTGGCGACTCCAGGTTGATGGTGATATCAACCGCTACCAGACCCCGTTTAAGCCAGCCCTGCCAGGCATGACGACAGGCAGACTGAAGCCTGGCCACCGAGCGCGAACTTTTGGACATGACAGTGGCATCAGCAAAATAGGCACTCAAGCCAGCCGCATCCAGTACCGACAAGGACTTGGGCGCCCACCACTGCGCCACCAGCGCCAGGTCGGAAACATAAGCCTTACGGGTATGCACACTCAAACCTTCCGCCGACAACTGATGACGAAATGCCGTTAACAATGCATCTGATTGTTCGGGAATTTGGGCAGGAGTTAAATAAGCTGTGGTCATTTGCCAACTATAAACCAGGCCAGAAAAGAAAGAACCCGCACAAGGCGGGCTCTTTCACTAGCTGTGGCATAAGCCGACCGAGTATTACCGAAGTAATTACTTGGCCACGCGTGGTGCCAGCTTCTCTTTGATACGTGCGGATTTACCCGAACGATCGCGGAGGTAGTACAGCTTGGCACGGCGAACATCACCGCGACGTTTGACTTCAATGCTCGCAACCAGCGGCGAATGAGTCTGGAACACACGCTCCACACCCACACCATTGGAAATCTTACGAACGGTGAAAGCCGAGTTCAGGCCACGATTTTTGATTGCAATCACCACGCCTTCATAGGCCTGGAGACGCTCACGCTCGCCTTCCTTTACTTTCACTTGAACAACAACCGTGTCACCTGGAGCAAAAGACGGAATGTCCTGCTTCAGCTGGGCGGTTTCTACTGCTTGAACCAAGGGGTGCTTGCCACTCATGGTTTGTCTCTCCACTTCCGGTCACAGAGGCTAAGCGCATACTGACCCATCAGACTAAGATCACAGAGGCTAATCGCTTATGATCCACGTGCACACCGTCAGGGTTTTGGCTGTTCAGCCATCGCCGCCAACAAGGCGTGTTCTTCGGCGCTCAGTTGACGTTGTGCCAGCAAGTCCGGCCTTCGCAACTGGGTACGCCATAAACTTTGCTGCAAGCGCCAACGGCGTATCGCGGCATGATCTCCGCTCAACAACACCTCGGGCACCGCAACCCCGTCATACACTTCAGGACGGGTGTAATGCGGACAGTCCAATAAACCATCCACAAACGAATCTTCTTCTGCCGAGGCTGCACTGTTCAGCACCCCGGGCAATAAACGTGCAACGGCATCAATCAGCACCATTGCCGGCAGCTCACCACCTGACAACACATAATCGCCAATCGACCATTCTGCGTCGACTTCACTCGCGATCAGGCGCTCATCCACGCCTTCATAACGACCACACAGCAAGATCAATGCCTGCTGCTGGGTTGACAGCGTTTTAACGGCTGCCTGTGTCAACACCTGACCCTGCGGTGACAGATAAATCACCACAGGCGTCAAACCCTGTGCCAGGGCTGCCTCGCGCGCGGCCTGTATGGCTCGTCGCAAAGGCTCAATCTGCATCAACATGCCGGGGCCACCACCATAGGGGCGATCATCCACACGTCGATAGTTGTCTTCCGTAAAGTCTCTGGGGTTCCAGCTGGCCAGCGTCAGCTTGCCGGTAGCCACTGCACGCGCAGTTACCCCTGACTCACTAATCGCCCGGAACATGTCCGGAAACAGCGTGATCAGGCCAACCCACATGGCAGTGCCCCCATCAACTCATGACAGTCGACTAGTACGAAGGATCCCAGTCAACCGTTATGCACTGACGCTCACGGTCAACAAAACGCACTACTTGCCCCGGCAACCAGGGCAATAAACGCTCTTCCTGATCCACGCTGCCTTCGCAGCCACGCAGCACCATCACATCATTGGCGCCGGTTTCCATCATGGCATGCAGGCGACCCAGCAGAATTCCCTGCTCGTTGATCACACGCATATCAATCAGGTCAGACCAGTAATACTCGTCATCCGCCAGACTGGGCAACGACGAACGCGGCACCCAGATCGGCAAACCCAACAGCTTTTCAGCGGCATTACGATCTTCACAACCTGCCACTTTCGCCACCAGACCCTTACCTTGACTACGCTTGCCAGCCAGCTCGACGGCCTTGAATCCACCAGGCGTCTCTACATACCAGGGCGCATAGTCAAAAATATTGGCAATAGGGTCTGTACGAGACATCACCCAGACCCAACCCTGAATGCCATACGCATTATGGATGTGACCCACCTGCATCAGGCTGTCACGGTCTGGGGATGTCTGCATGACCATTAGGCGTTCTTCAGAGCACCTTTAGCCAGTTGAGCAACACGCTCAGAAGGCTGCGCACCTTGAGAAACCCAGTAAGCATAACGCTCACCGTTCAGACGCAGACGCTCTTCCTGACCGCGGGAAACCGGGTTGAAGAAACCAACGCGCTCGATAAAGCGGCCATCGCGGGCATTGCGGCTGTCAGTAACAACGATTGAATAAAACGGACGCTTTTTGGCACCGCCACGAGCTAAACGAATAGTGACCATAATGATTTCCTCAAACAGGTTTCTGTGGTTTTTCGGTCCGTAGCCAGCGCCACAGAACTCAACTGGACACGGAAGGTCGCGGATTGTACGCCAATTCAGCAGAATCTGCTAGGCTTCGCCACCTTGAGCTTTGACCGGGAAACACGACTGCATGCACTACCAGGCACCTATCCAATCCACCCTGCGTGGACTGGCTCTGCTCACGCTGTCTGCACTACTGTTTTCCGCCATGGGTGTGCTGATTCGCATGGCTTCTTATAGCGTCAATAATGAAACCATTGTGTTCATGCGCAACCTGACTGGCACCATTTTGCTACTGCCTCTGGTCGCCGTGCACGGCGTCAACCTGTTCAAGACACAGGTTCCGCTGCAACATCTATGGCGCGCATTGGTGGGGCTGGCCGCCATGTATGGCTTTTTTTATGCCATCGCCAACTTACCACTGTCCAGCGCCATGCTGTTCACCTACTCCTCGCCTATTTTTATTCCGCTGGTGGCGTGGCTGTTTTTACGTGAACGCATGACACCGCGTATGGGCATTGCGGCCTGCCTGGGGCTTGTTGGTGTGGTACTGGTGTGTCGGCCCGAAGCCACCGGCAGTCTGTGGATGGCGGCTATCGGCATCAGCTCCAGCCTGCTCGCTGCCATGGCCTTTGTCACCGTGCGCTCATTGTCACGCACCGAGCCAACTACCCGCATCGTATTTTATTTTTCACTGATTTCAGCCTTGATATCCGCCATTCCCATGTTCTGGGCATGGCGTCCGCTGACCAGCGAAGAAACGCTGTTGGTCATAGGAGCGGGTCTACTGGCCACCTTAAGTCAGTTAGCCATGTCACGCGCCTATAGCCTGGCACCGGCGGGAAAAATAGGCCCGGCTGCCTACCAGGCCATTGTCTTTGCAGGCATCTGGGCCTGGCTGATCTGGGATGAGATCCCGGACGCCTACGCCGTGGCAGGCACCGTCATCATCTTTGTTGCTACTCTGCTCTGCTTGGAGCGACGCCGCAACTCACTTGCGCAAGGAACTAATCAAAATAACGGCTGACGAAATCACAACGGCAATCTGGCAACCAGTCAGGGAAACGATAGTAGTCATCACGAATCTGACTCAGGACAGTGGCGTGATAACCGGCATAGTCAAAGCCCTGCCCCAGCATGAAATCAAACTGCTGACCCTTGTAGTCGACCTGAAACGCCTGATGTGACGCAAACCACGGCGCTGCCTTGTCGACTTCGGATGGGCGCTTCATGAACAGCAGCACATTTTTGCCATCCAGCGTACGGAAATCGGTAATGAAATCATCCTGACGGGCGTATTTGGAGCCTGTCCCCAACACCATCACCGGCTCACGCGATAAATAGGCCAGCACTGCTGCTGAGGTATAACCCTGTGTCGCCAGCGGTATCTGATTGATATCTTCCGACGCTAGCTGACTCGCTGTTGTACGTGCCAGCGCCAACACCTTGTCACCCTCGTAAGCCGCCAGAATATCGCGCTGCAACTTGGGTTTTGCATCCCATACCGACAGCGGCATGGCAATCACCGCCAGCACAATGACCACATGCGCCAGACCATACCAGCTCACCTGGCGAGTGATCTGCTGCCAACGAGACAGTGGCAGGCTCCACAACAGCAAAAGACAGAACGGATGGAACCACAACACCCAATGCAGACCAATATTCTTGCCCAAACTAACCAGCAGGAAACCGACCAGAGCAGTCGCCGCCAAGGTAGCAGCCAGACGCAAGATGGGCTGAACAGCCACTTCACTGACTTGCTGACGCGCCTGATTCAAACCACGCAGCACAGGTGGCAACAGCACATACGCCATCATCACCAAGTAACTGGCGACGGCAGCCCACTGGATGCCCGCATTGTCTTCATTGCGATTAACCAGATTGAACAGCAGGTTGGCCCAGCAATTCATCAGGTTCCAATGCAGATTGAGCAGACCAAATGGAATAGCTGCCAATACCAGCACCACACCATGACGCCAATAGGCGGGAGCCACCACAAAATAAAAAACCAGATAACCCAGCCCCAGCAATACCGAGAAATACTTCGATAAAAACGCCAGCCCCAAGCCCACACCCGCCAGCGCCGCCCAGGCCAATCGATTACTGATCAATCCACGTGCTGCCGCCACAAAAGACAAGGCCGCAAACAAGATGCAGCCGGTATCTGTCAGTGTAAACACATTGAGCAGGCTCATCGGACTCAGCAGCAGCAGCAGAGCCAGCCAACGTGCCTTGATGACATCGTGTGGCTGCATCAGACGATAGAACGCCCAGGCAATAATCAGCTCACTGAGCAGGCCAGGCATTCTCAGCCAGACACGATGATCGCTAACCAGTAATTGCAGCCACATCATCCAGCCAGCCATAGGCGGATGATCGTAGTAGCCATAATCGAGATGGCGGCCCCAAAGCACAAAGTAGGCCTCGTCTCCCGTCATCGGTAGTGCCCAGGCCAAAACCAGCTTGATCACCAGCAAGGTGCCAACAATCACGGCCCAGGGAGAATCCAACCAACGCGTCATGTACTGATTCACAGCGCCCAACTCCTACAAATGTGCATCACTGGCTGCTGGTGCAGGTGGCAGACTCAGCACTGCAATCATGCCCAGCGCAACCGCGAACCACAGCGTCGCCAGACGAATAATGACAGTCGCTGCAACCGCCTCTGGCAAAGCCAGACCCTGCAACACCAAAAGACCTGTCATGGTCGCTTCAGTCCCGCCCAAACCACCGGGCAGAAAACTCAGTGCGCCCACCAGCATGGCAAAACCATAAATAAACAACGCCGCTTCCAGACTGATTTCCGGCATCAAGGTACGCAGGATCAGCCATGCGCCTATCCCTTCCGCCAGCCATGCCACCAGACTCAAGGCCTGTGATTGCCACAACAACCGACCTTGCCACAACGGGCGACTACTGGATGCCACATCTGCCAGCCAGTGCACACTTTTACGCTGCCCACCCAATCTGCGCAGGATCTGCTCCGGCCAACGCGTGCGCAGCAGCAATAAACATGACAGCAGCGCCAGCATCAGCGCCACAAATGCCCACTCTCCCTGCGGCAAATAAGTCAGTCCCAATGCGGTCAGCACCACAATCGCTACCAAGTCCGCCAATCGCTCACTAAAAAACATGGCGGCCGAACGGTGCCAGACCACGCCATAAGGACGCAGGAAAACGCTACGAATCAGCTCCCCCGCCTTACCCGGTGTGGTGGTCAGTGCAAAACCGGCAAAATAAATACGCTGATTCAATAAACGAGGAACGGTGTAATGCCAACGCCGCAAGAACAGATGCCAACGCTCACCACGCAGGCCATAGTTCAACAACGACAACATCAGGGCAAACACAATTGGCCATGCTCCGATTTGCTTGACCGCCGACCACACATCCTGCCAGCCGGACCACAACGCAAACACCAGATAGCCAGCCGCACTCAATGCCACCGACAACCACAATAAACGCTGCCGACGCGGGCCCAGATTCATAGCGCCACCAGAGACAGCACCGTCACCAGCCAGCCAAGACCGGCAAACGCAATATGAGGATCGCGAATCAAGTCACGCGAAGGGTCGCCACCACCAGAGGATTTGTGCAGCAGAAACAGATAACGAAAACAGGCGTACATCACAAACGGCACGGTGTAATACAGCCGATCAGTGCCATGAAACAGCATGATATTTTCATCCATGGTGTACAGGCTGTAACTCAGTATCATGCCGGTACAGGTAATGCCAATCAGCTTGTCCAGCAAAGTCGGGCTGTAGTCATCCAGTACCGCACGATGCTCTCCACCTTCTTCTGCCAGTGTAAATATTTCGGCACGACGCTTGATAAAGCCCAGAAACAAGGTGGTCCACAAACCACAGATCACCAGCCAATTGGACGGTGGAATTTCAATACCATCGGTACCGGCCAGAATACGCAACATAAAACCAGCCGAAATACAGAAGATGTCCAGAATCACGACCTGCTTCAGACGCAGGGTATAAACCACATTCAATGACAAATAGGCCAACACGTAAGTCATCACCAAGGGACTGGCCGCTCTCGCCAGCACCAGGGCCGCAATCGCCAGACCTATACTGAGCATCCAGCCCTGACTGGTCGTTACTGCGCCCGATGCCAAAGGCCGACGACATTTGACCGGGTGCAGCTGATCCTGCTCCCGATCAAACAGGTCGTTAAAAACATAAACGCTGCTGGAAGCAAGGCAAAATGCAAACAAGGCCAATAATGCAGCCTGTACCAAGGTTGGCTCAGTCCAGGCATGACCAAACAATAATCCGGTCAGCACAAAACCATTTTTAATCCACTGATGTGGGCGCATTAATTTAATCAGTGACATTACTTTCTCCCTGCTTAATGCCACGGACGAAAATGCGCCTGTTCAGCCAGCGCCAACATTTCACGATCACCCTGAGTGTCACCATATGCCGCCAGAATACTGTCCAGCTGATAATGCTGACGCAAGCGTGCGGCCTTTTCTTCACCATAACAATTTGGTGTCGCCAGCTTGCCGGTATAACGACCACCGGCATCTACTTCCAGCTCGGTAGCCAGCACGGTGTCAAAGCCCATTTCATACGCCCAGGGGCGCAGATAGACCGCCAGTGTTGCACTCACCAAGACACAGACATGGCCTTGTTTCAAATGCCCATGCAGGCGAGCAACAGCCTGTGGCCGCAAATTGCGTGGAATCACATCACGAGCAAAGGCCTCTGCTTTAGTCTGAATATATTGCGCCGACTGCCCCGCCAGAAAACAAGCCACCACCTGCTCTTTGGCCTGCTCATTGCTGACCTGCTTCAATGCATAACGCAACAAAACCGGCAGTGAACACAACGCACTCCAGACAAAGCGCCAAGCAGGAGTCGCAAACCACAGAAAACGAAAAAAAGACTCGCCGTAGGTCAGCGTGCCATCGAAGTCAAAGGCCACAACACGTGGTTTACGAACAATCACGGTCACAATTTCAGTCTCTTGAAAATAAGCTCCGGAACATGCCGGATAATCAACAAAATAAGCCGCCAGAAACCCGGCACATAAATTTCATTTCGCCCTTGTCGTTGTGCACGAACAATAGTGGCACCAACCTGCATGGGATCAGCCACCAGAAACAAACCGGGCATACCAAAGGTCATGCGTGTATCAACAAAACCAGGTTTAACCGTCATCACCGCCACACCGGCATGAAACAGGCGATTACGCAATCCAGCCAGATAAGTCGCAAAGCCCGCCTTTGCCGCACCATAGGGATAGTTACTTTGACGACCCCGATCACCGGCTACCGAGGCAATACCGACAATAAAGCCTTGTTCGCGCTGCTCAAACACATCTGCAAACGCATTCAGCAACGCCACCGGCCCGGTAAAATTACGCTGAATCACCTGCAGTGCCGTATCGCCACGACGCATGCTGTCTGCCTCCGGCATCCATCCTGCCGCCAACAAGACACCATCAACCTGACCGTACTCGGACTCCAAAGCAGCTACCCATTCTGGCCGATCGGTATTGCTGTCCAGATCCAGCTCCACCAGATCTGCCCGTGTCTGGAAACGCACCTGAATATCACTGGCAAGACGTGCCAACTCGGCCAGATCACGACCCGCCAACAACAGACGATGACCCTGGGCTGCCCAGGCAAAAGCCGCACCTCTGGCCATGGCAGAGGTAGCGCCCACTATCAGAATTTGCGTCATCAACACATCTCCAAACGCTGCCCCAGGGCAGACACATACAGGCCGTCAGGATCCAGTTGATGCCGAATTGATTGCCACTCCGCCAGACGTGGATACATTTGCTGCAAGGTACTAGCCGACATGCGTGCGTCTTTGGCCAGATACACCCGCCCACCGTGCGCCAGCACAATCGTGTCCAGGGTATCCAGCAGGGTTAACGTACCCGCACGCAGGGGAATGTCCAGTGCCAACGTAAAGCCCGGCATGGGGAAGGAAAGCAGGCCCTCACCTTCTGCACCAAAGCGCTTTAGCACAGCCAGGAAACTGGCATTGCCACCCTCGCTGATACGCTTCAAGACCTCGCGAATACCAACCTCGGCAGTATCCTCCGGCAGCACAAACTGATACTGCACAAAACCCGATTTACCATACATACGTGGCCAGTCACGAACACCATCCAGCGGATAAAAAAACGGTGCCAACGGCACTCGATGCGGCTCGGTCTTGCGTGACTGCCAGCGGTAATACAACGAATTGAAGGCACGAACACTGTGACTGTTCAGGGCAAAACCGGGCAGGTTAAACGGCATGCTCAAACGTGCATCACCGGGCGCATGAGCCAAAGCACCATCGGTATGATGACCACGCATCAGCACCGAACGCCCCAACTCCTCGCCTTGCGCCAGACAGTCTATCCAGGCCACGGAATATTCATCGTCCTGAGCAGGATCGCGCAGCAAGGCAAAGATTTCGCGCAAATTGGCCGCTGGCACATGCGTCACCAGCATATCGGCCGAAGCAATCGACTTCAGTTGCAGCACCACTTCGCCAATCAGGCCGGTCATGCCCATGCCGCCAACAGTCGCCCAAAACACCTGCGGGTTTTCTTCGGCAGAACAACGTATCGGACCATGCACGGTAAACAGCACCAGACTTTTTACAAAGGCACTGAAGCTGCCAACATGATGATGGTTTTTGCCATGCACATCACTGGCAATGGCTCCGCCCAACGTCACATAACGCGTACCCGGCGTCACCGGCAGAAACCAGCCCTGCGGCAAGATGACACGCAGGATTTCATCCAGACTGACCCCAGCCTCTGCACAAAGCAGACCAGACACCGGGTCAAAACTGAGAAAGCGATTCAGACGCGTAGTCAGCAGCGTATGCCCCTGCAAACTCACCGCCGCATCGCCATAGGCACGACCCAACCCTCTGGCCAGACAGGGACGATGCGCCCAATCGGCCAGCTCGGCATAACGCTCCACTCGCGCCAGTCTGCTATCCACCTGAGGATAATTGCCCCAGCCTGAAATACGTTTTTCCACAAATGCCGGTTCAGTCATAATCAGCGCTTCTTAAAGCCAGGCGGCAGCATGCCGGGCAGTCCGGGGAAGCCAGGACCACCCAAGCCGGGCAAACCAGCAGGTGATTGCGCAGAGCCCTTGCCCGAACCCATACCAGGCATACCCGGCATATCGTCCAGCATGCCGGGAGGCAGCTTGCCCTGCATGCCACGCATCATTTTCATCATGCCGCCCGGACTGGAAAACTTCTTCATCATCTTGGCCATCTGACCATGCTGCTTGAGCACACGATTCACGTCCTGAATCGTGGTACCGGAACCATTGGCAATACGGCGCTTGCGTGAGCCATTGATCAGCTCCGGTTTGCGCCGCTCGCCTGGCGTCATGGACTGAATAATGGCTTCCATGCGCTTCATTTGTTTTTCCGGCGCGCCACCTGCCATGGCCTGCTGCACCGACGCTGCATTCATGCCGGGCAACTTGTCCAGCAATCCACCCATGCCACCCAGATTGCGCATCTGCTGGAACTGTTCCAGCATGTCCTGTAAGTCAAAGCCTTTGCCTTTTTGCAGCTTTTTGGCCAGCTTTTCCGCTTTGTCCTTGTCGATCTTGCGCTCGACTTCTTCCACCAGCGAAAGCACATCACCCATACCCAAAATACGCTGGGCAATACGATCAGGATGGAATAGTTCGAGTGCATCGGTTTTTTCACCGACACCAATAAACTTGATCGGTTTGCCGGTAATGGTTCGTACCGACAGAGCCGCACCACCACGGGCATCACCATCGGCCTTGGCCAGCACCACGCCCGTCAATGGCAGCGCATCATTAAATGCCTTGGCGGTATTGGCGGCATCCTGACCTGTCATGGCATCAACCACAAACAAGGTTTCAATCGGCTTGATGGCCGCATGCACACGCTGAATTTCCGCCATCATTTCTTCATCGATAGCCAAACGGCCAGCGGTATCGATAATGACCACATCAGCAAACTTCAGCTTGCCTTCAGCAACGGCATTACGAGCAATGGTGACAGGGTCCTGCCCCGCATCCGACGGAAAAAACAGCACATCAATATCACGGGCCAGGGTTTCCAGCTGCTTGATAGCAGCCGGACGATAAATATCCGCCGATGCCACCAATACCGTTTTTTTCTGACCCTTCAGATAACGCGCCAGCTTGCCGACCGTGGTGGTTTTACCCGCACCCTGCAAACCCGCCATCAGAATAACGGCAGGTGGCGTAGTCGCCAGATCAAGCCCTTCATTCTGGCTACCCAGTGTGCGTACAAGCTCTTCATGCACCAGTTTGACGAAGGCCTGACCCGGTTGCAACTGAGTCAGGAAATCCTGCCCCAGAGCCTGCTCCTTGATCCGCTCGATAAACTCCTTGACCACTGACAAGGCAACATCCGCCTCCAGCAGCGCCATGCGTACTTCGCGCAGGGTGTCTTTGATATTGTCTTCATTCAGACGGCCACCACCCGTGATGGCACGCAGGCTGGCACCTAATCGGTCACTCAAATTGTCAAACATAGTTCTGTTCCGTCTCATCATCGGCGGCAAATGTGCCGCCATTATAGGCATGCCAACCGCCTAGCGCACGAGCACTTGTCTATGCCAAACTCGTGATCCTGTTTTCAACCACTATTACGACTGTATGGAAGCGCTCAACGCCACCCTGTCTTTACTGGCAACAATACTCTATCTGGCTACTGCTGGCGCCATTGCACGTTCGCTTGCCCGACGAGAAGCCCCTCGCCGCGGCCTGAGTCTGACCCTGATGACCAGCGCTCTGGTAATACACGGTGTATTGCTGCACAACAACCTGATTCACTCACAGGGACTGCAACTGGGCTTTTACAGCATCGCCATATTACATGCCTGGTTAATCGCCTTGCTCGCCATACTGGTCAACGCCTATCGGCCAGTACAAGGTATTTTCCTGATCGCTGCTCCCCTGGCTGCACTGGAGTTGTTTATCGGCAGTCTGGGGCAGACTTCAGACAACACGCCCCTACAACTAAGCACCGGCATTCAGATTCATGTTCTGCTCTCTATCATGGCTTACAGCCTGCTGAGCATTGCGGCACTACAAGCCATTCTGGTGGGATTACAGGATGCTGCCCTGCGTCAACACAGACGTCGCCTGCTACTCACCATGCCTGCACTGCAAACCATGGAACGCATGCTGTTTGAGCTGATCGGCATCGGCTTCATTTTACTCAGCGCCGCCATTCTTTCTGGTGCGCTGGTACTGGATGACCCTCTGGCGCAGCAAGTACTCCACAAAACCGTATTCACCATCCTGGCCTGGCTGCTGTTTGCCACCTTGTTGATTGGCCGAGTATGGCGTGGCTGGCGTGGCAAAACAGCTGTCCGTGTCACCCTGATGGGCTTTGCCTTGTTGCTGCTGGGCTTTATTGGCAGCAAGATAGTCATTGAAATGATTCTGACTCAAGGCTGACGCGCATGACTATCGGCTTGATTATCGTTGCCGTTGCTCTGGCATTGCTGCTGATTGGCTACCGATTAAAACAGCGAATGCTCGCAGGCAAAGGCTCGCGCAGCCGATATGTGTTGAGCCAGCTACTGCGCCAGGTACTACCACCACTGCATCAACGCATGCTGCAAGGACTGCTGGAGCTGGACAACATCAGCGTCAACGACATCATGATTCCACGTCAGGCCGTGACCGGCATTGATCTGGAAGACAATATCGACAGTATCATGCAGGTGCTGCGCACCACCCAACATACGCGCCTGCCGATCTATCGTGGCGACCTGAACCACACCATCGGCATTTTGCATATGCGCAATGTGTCCCGCCTGATTGGACGTGGCCAGATCAGTAAATCAGAGCTGGTGCAATTTTGCCGATCACCTTATTACCTGCCTGAGCGCACACCGCTGCCAGCACAGCTGCTGGAGTTTCAGAAACATCGTCGGCGACTGGGCCTGGTAGTAGATGAATACGGCGATGTGCAAGGTATCGTGACGCTGGAAGCCATTCTGGAAGAGCTGGTTGGAGAGTTCACCACCCGTGCCGCTGACCGGCACCCGGACATTACCCCCGAAAGTGAACACAGTTATCTGATTGACGGTGCGGCCAGCCTGCGCACCATCAACCGCACCTTGGGCTGGGAGTTGCCCAGCCACGGCTCACGCACGCTTAATGGCCTGCTACTGGATTATCTGGAGACAATCCCTGAGGCTCCTGTCAGCCTGCGCATTAATAACTACCAGATTGATGTGTTGCAACTGCGTGGGCATCTGATCAAATCAGCTCGCCTGAGTGAGCTGACTGAAGGCCAGCCTTAACGCCGAACGACCAAGCACTTCTGCTGAGTTTTGAACAGTTCTCCTGCCAGACGAGGGGATGAGTACCTGGCAGACCCGTGCGAGGCATGGATGCCGAGCCGAGCCTACATGGACGTATTCACGGCGTGGTCAGCCAGGTACTCATCCCCTCTAGTCCGTCACAAACTGACCTTAACGCTAGCCACCACATGCCGAGCCTTAGCACGAGCCGCCTCCACATCATCCGCCAACGCCAATGCCACACCCAGACGACGCTGCCCCACCACTTCCGGCTTGGCAAATAAACTGAATGAAGTGTCAGGCTCGGCCAATGCCGCTGCAAAACCACCAAACTGCATCTGCTGCGACTCACCTTCTACCAACAGCGCACACGATGCCGCCGCACCGTGCTGACGAATATTGGGAATAGGCAGCCCTAAAATCGCACGCGCATGCAGGGCAAACTCAGACAACTGCTGTGATATCAAGGTGACCAGCCCGGTGTCATGCGGACGCGGTGACACCTCACTGAACCAGACCTGATCGCCCTTCACAAACAATTCAACACCAAACAAACCAAAGCCACCCAAGGCTGCCGTAATCCGCTCGGCAATCTCTTGCGAGGCCGCCAGCGCTGCTGCTGACATTGGCTGTGGCTGCCACGATTCGCGGTAATCGCCCGCTATCTGCAAATGTCCAATGGGCTGACAAAACGACACCCCGTGAATATGACGCACGGTCAGCAGCGTGATCTCGTAATCAAAATCAATAAAGCCTTCAACAATGACGCGACCACCACCGGCACGACCACCGGATTGCGCGTACTCCCAAGCAGGCAATACATCAGCCTGAGCCTTCACCACACTTTGGCCCTTACCAGACGAGGACATGATCGGCTTCACCACACAGGGCATGCCCACCTGCGCAATGGCAGCTTCAAAATCGACCAGATTGTCAGCGAATACAAAAGGAGAAGTCGGAATAGCCAGCGTTTCGGCTGCCAGACGGCGAATGCCTTCACGATTCATGGTGAGCTGCGCTGCTCTGGCAGTAGGCACTACATGCCAACCCTCGGCTTCCAGAGCCACCAGTTCATCCGTCGCAATCGCTTCGATTTCAGGCACGATCAAGGCTGGTTTTTCCTGCTCAACGACACGCCGCAACGCCGCACCATCCAGCATGGAAATCACGTGGCTGCGGTCAGCTACCTGCATGCCAGGCGCATCGGCATAACGGTCAACCGCAATTACCTCACAGCCCAAACGCTTCAGCTCGATAATGACTTCACGCCCCAATTCACCAGCACCCAGCAGCAAAACACGCACGGCAGATGGAGAAAAAGGGGTACCAAGCTGAGACAGGTTCATGCCGAAGCTCCTGAGCAATAAAAAAAGAGGGGGCGTAGTTTAGCCGTGTTCAGACCTTGTTGGCGAATCAGTCTTGCGGCTTCATCTGCTCACGAAAATGCCTGGAGTTTTGCACATAGTGCTGTGCGCTCAGCAATAACATCTGCTGCTCTGGCTCGGACAATGTACGTACCACCTTGCCTGGCGCACCCACCACCAAGGACCCATCCGGAATTTCCTTGCCTTCAGGAATCAAGGCTTTGGCACCGATAATGCAGCCTTTGCCAATCTTGGCGCCATTCAGAATCACGGCACCAATACCAATCAGCGAACCATCACCAATCTCGCAACCATGCAGCATGGCCTGATGACCAATAGTCACATTGGCACCAATCACCAACGGCTTGCCATAATCCGCATGCAGCACCGAACCATCCTGAACATTGCTGTTGGCACCAATACTGATCTGCTCGCAGTCACCACGAATCACCGCATTAAACCAGACACTGACGTTTTCGGCCAAACTCACTGAACCAATAACGGTGGCATTATCTGCCACCCAATAGTCGCCAGCGCAGCTAACACGTCGATCACCCAAGCTATACAACATCATCATACCCTCTATGAAATGGGACCCTTGGCCGACATAAATGCGGGCAATACCGGCGGCCATGGAAAATCGACATGATGATCCAGACCATCTGCCAGAAAATCCACTACAAGCCGTGCAGTCAGTCCCCAGATAACGTAATTGTCATAACGATAACAAGGCACTACCAACTCAATGCCACGAAAGTTAATGTGATAATCACGCGCCGGCTTTTCTTCCATGAAGAACCGAAGGGGTACCTGAAATACACTTTCGATTTCGTCCGGATTACCGACAATTTCAGGCTGACCCTGCACCAGCCCAACCACAGGCTGCACCAGCAAACCTGCCTTGGAACGCGTGGGACGCAAGCTGCCAATGATTTCCACGCTGTCACAGGGCACCGCAACTTCTTCCTCACATTCACGCAAGGCAGTCATGGCCAGATGTATATCCTGTGGCTCAAAACGTCCGCCAGGAAACGCCACCTCACCCGCATGAGAGTTCATGTGCAAGGCACGTCTGGTCAATAACAAGGATGGTTCACTGCCTTGAATAACGGGCATTAACACGGCCGCATCAGCCTGCGACAATAAAGCAGCCTGAGGGTCCAGATTTTTACGCAGTGTTTGAATCAATGAATGTTCAGTCATTCGTCGATATTACACAGACTGACCCGTTTCTGGCAGTAGCTGTAGCAGAGAAATCCCAACAAGAGTCGTTATACTGATACGAATTAAAGAGGACGATTTATGAAGTTTTGCAGTCAGTGTGGCCACCAGGTTGAACATCGTATTCCTGAAGGCGACTCTCGCCTGCGCCATATATGCCCAAGCTGTCATACCGTGCACTATCAAAATCCGAACATCATTGCCGGTTGCTTGCCGGTATGGGAAGGCAAGGTTCTACTCTGCCGACGAGCCATCGAGCCTCGTTACGGCTTCTGGACACTACCCGCAGGTTTTATGGAAAACGGCGAAACCGTGGCCGAAGGCGCTGCACGCGAAACCTGGGAAGAGGCCGAGGCCAACGTCAATAATCTACAGCTCTACACAATCTTCAATATTCCCTACATCAATCAGGTCTATATGCTTTTTCGGGGCGAGTTGGCCGAGGGCAAGTTTGGTGTCGGCATCGAGTCACTGGAAACCCGCCTGTTCAGTGAAGCAGAAATTCCCTGGGATCAACTCGCCTTCCGCTCAGTCAAGCTGACCTTGCGCCATTATTTTGCAGACCGTGTTCGCAATGCTTTCCCTGTACATATCAGTGATATTCGCTTGCCTACCTCCCCAACCAGCACACCATAAATCTGACCACGTTCAATTTGACGATGTATTCAGTCATTTAAGTCAATGCAGGCAGGCCACTTTCAGGCACTATCAAAACAACGTGAACGCTAAGTCACCGTTGCTAATCGGAGATAAGAATGAAAATGACAGACCTGCAGGGTGCTGGTTTGAGTGTGCTCAGCCGCATGGCTCAATCGGACATTATTGACAGCCTGAAACTACGCAAACCATTTGAGAAACTGCTGTATCAAGGCAGCAAAGCGGGCTTTCAAATCATCGGAGCCAGTGCCAGAGCATTCAAGCCCAGTGGCAACAAAAATCGTGAACGCCTGCCCTCTCCCGCCCGTAGCGATCTGTTTGATCTGAGTCTGACCGACGAACAAAACATGATTCGTGAGTCAGTGCAGCGCTTTGCTGCCGATGTGCTCTATCCCGCTGCACACCATGCTGACCACGACGCTACATTACCAGCCGACTTGCGGGCACAGGCTGCCGAGCTGGGACTGGCCTACTATGCCGTCCCAGAGTCCATGGGTGGTGCCGCCAGCGAACAGTCCGTTGTCACCCAAATGCTGGCTGCCGAAGACCTGGCTCATGGCGACTTCAGTCTGGCTGCTGCCATTCTGGCTCCGATCAGTGTGGCTAACGCACTCACCCGCTGGGGTACTGCCGATCAACAAGACCGTTATCTGCCTGCCTTTGCCAGTGAGCAGGCCCCTGTGGCCAGCATTGCCATCAATGAAGCAACCCCCTTGTTTAATCCCATGCAGCTAAACACCCAAGCCAAACGCAGCGGTAATGGCTTTGTGCTCAATGGCGAAAAAAGTCTGGTGCTGTGTGGCGCTGATGCCGAACTGCTATTAGTTGCTGCCATGCTAGATGACAAGCCAGCGATATTTATCGTTGAAGGTGGTACAGAAGGCATCAGCTGGAAAGCCGATGAAGCCATGGGCCTGAAAGCCACCGGCACCATGAAATTGCGTCTGGATAACGTCACCCTGCCAGCAGATGCCCTGCTCGGTGATCAGGATTTTGACTATCAGCAGTTCCTGGATTTTGGCTATCTGGCCTGGTGCGCTCTTGCGGTCGGTACCGCACAGGCGGTACTGGATTACGTCATTCCCTATTGCAATGATCGTGTGGCTTTTGGCGAACCCATTTCGCATCGCCAAGGTGTAGCTTTCATGGTTGCTGACCTGGCAATAGAGGTCGACAGCATGCGCATGCTGACCTGGAATGCCGCATCACTGGCGGAAGCCGGTAAACCCTTCCACCGGGAGGTCTATCTGGCTCGCCTGCTATGTGCTGAAAAGTCCATGCAAATTGGCACCAATGGTGTGCAGCTGCTAGGCGGACACGGCTTTACCAAGGAACATCCTGTCGAGCGCTGGTATCGCGACCTGCGTTTTGTCGCCATCGCCCACGGCGGCCTTCACCTCTAAGCCAGACTGACCGGAGACAGCTATCATGAATTTACAAAATCCCAAGAAGTACCAAATGCTGGTCACACAGGCTCGCCAGGTGGCTGAAAACTTCTATCGTCCCATTTCACGCAAATACGACAAGGCCGAACACGCCTACCCCAAAGAGCTGGATATGCTGGCCTCATTGCTGGATGGCATGAACGAAGGAGCCGACGAATCTGCTGGCGCCACCAGTGCCAGCAAGCGCCCTTCCAATGATCAGGACAGTGGCAACAAGAATGGCGGCAATCTGTCCTCATTATTAGGGGTGATGGAGCTGTGCTACGGCGATACCGGACTGTTATTGGCCATTCCACGTCAGGGGCTGGGCAACGCCGCCATTGCTGCCGTGGCCAACGACGAGCAATTGGCACGCTTCAAGGGCAAGTGGGCTGCCATGGCCATTACCGAGCCAGGTTGTGGCTCAGACTCCGCGGCCATTCGCACCACGGCCATCAAGGACGGTGATGACTATGTACTGAATGGCGAGAAAATCTTTGTCACCTCCGGTGAACGTGCTGAGGCCGTTGTAGTCTGGGCCACGCTGGATAAAAGCCTGGGCAAGGCTGCCATCAAGTCATTTGTGGTCGAGCACGGTACACCTGGTATGGAAGTCACTCGACTGGAACACAAGCTCGGCATCAAGGCCTCCGATACTGCGGCGATTATGTTTACCGATTGCCGGGTACCGGCAGCCAATCTGCTGGGAACGCCTGAAATTGATCTGCAAAAGGGCTTTGCCGGGGTCATGGAGACCTTCGACAATACACGCCCTCTGGTGGCTGGCATGGCAGTCGGTGTGGCTCGCGCTGCCATCGAACGCACCAAAGAGTTACTGGCCGACGTCATTGACCTGAACTATGGCACCCTGCCGCTTAATGCGTCACATGCTGAAGCCACACTGTATCGACTGGAAGCCGAATATGAAGCAGCTCGCCTGCTGACCATGAAAGCAGCATGGATGGCAGATAACCGGATACCCAATTCGAAAGAGGCTTCCATTTGCAAGGCCAAGGCCGGTCGCACCGCCAACGAAGTCACGCTGAAATGCGTCGAACTGGCAGCATCGCTGGGTTATGGAGAAGATGAGCTATTGGAGAAATGGGCCAGAGACTCAAAGATTCTGGATATTTTCGAAGGCACGCAACAGATTCAGTTATTGATTATTGCACGTCGCTTGTTAGGCAAAAGCTCGGCAGAACTCAAGTAACCGACGCTTTTTGAGTATCCGCCGACTGAGCTTGCTTGCGTCGGCGGTACTCAACCGGCGTTTCTCCGGTCCAGCGCTTGAATGCCCGATAAAATGTGCTTGGTTCTGCAAAGCCGGTCAGATACACAATCTGCTCGATACTTTCATCCGTGCGCGCCAACAGGCGACGGGCAAGACGAGAACGGTAATCCGCCAGCACATGATTAAAACTGGTTCCCGCCTCATCAAGCTCGGTACGCAGACGACGCTCGGGGATACCAATACGCTCGGCGACTGCCTCCAGCGTGGTATTGCCTGACTCCAGCATCTCGCCAATAGCGCGCTTTACTTCACCAACACGATCCAGACGCGCCAGTTCCACCAACTTTTCATTGGCCAGACGCTCATGCAATCGCAGGAAACCAGGCTCGGCATGCCAGACCTGATGGTTAAGCACCTCAGGATCAAAATAGAGACGGTTTTCGCTACAGCCCAAGGTCACCGGACAACCATAAACCCGCAGGTACTCATCAATCGGCGCACCCTCGGCATGCTTGAAATGCACCTGTAGTGGCGTAAATCGACCGTCAGTCAACGAATTAAAGAAACGAATACTGCCAATAACCAAGGCTTCGGCAAAATGACGCAAATGCGTACCATCGGTTAATTCAGCAAAGTACACAGCCTGCTCATCTTCCACCAGACGCACTTTAACGGCATCCGTCAACAAGCGCTGATACGCCAGTGCCCGACGCACCCCCTCACCAAAGGTAGGACTGGATGACACCAGGTACTCCAGCACCTGACCACGATAAATAGGCATGAATTCGCCAAGATGCAAACCTACGTGCGGGTCCTGAGACACCTCTTCCAGCGCCTGCCAGAAAAAACGCTGACCAGCAAACGGCGTACGTACCATGGAGTCCGTATTCAGCCAGGTTTGCGATATATGCGCGCGCGCCAGTACCTCATCAGCAGGAAGCCCTGCCTTCAGCATGGCCTGATAAGCCAACCTCAACAGTATGGGCGCGTCTGTGCGCTCTGCCATGGTCTGGTTAGTCCTTTGAAACGGCTGGAAATTGATTATGGCGCAACGCCAATATGATTAGCTTAAATAGCATGTATTGCAACGACATCATAGGCTGGCGTCTGATAAGGATGCGCCAGCCTGAGTGCCGCGATCACCGCTGACAATAATTCGGCCTGAACCAGCATTTCGACACGGTATTCCGCTACCTGCTCCAACGTACCGACCGCCCCCAGAAAAGGATTAGCGCCGGGCAAGGGGCGAAACTGCCCCTGACCCAGAACTTCCCAGGCACATTGATCGTAGTCACCCAAACGACCTGCACCGGCCTGAAATACGGCCGCCTTCACCTGTTCAAGATGCGTGGCGGGCACGTAAAAAGTCAGCTTATAGGTCGTCGACATGGTTACTTCAGAGCCACCCGTGCATTACGGAACAGACGCATCCAGGGGCCATCTTCCTGCCAGCCCTCAGGACGCCAGCTATGCTGACTGGCCCGGAATACACGCTCAGGATGCGGCATCATGATGGTGGCACGACCATCCCGCGTAGTAACCGCCGTCATACCAGCCGGTGAACCGTTGGGGTTCAATGGATAACGCTCACTGCGCTGGCCCTGACCATCCACATAGGCCAAGGCCACCAGACCACTGCCTTGCAATGCCGTAATACGATCTGCCGAATCCGCTACACGGCCTTCGCCATGAGCTACCGCCACCGGCATACGCGAACCGGCCATCCCGCTGAAGAACAGCGATGGTGATGACTGCACTTCAACCATCACCGTGCGGGCTTCAAACACTTCACTGCGATTACGCTCAAAGCGCGGCCACAGGTCTGCACCGGGAATCAGCTCATGTAATTGCGACAACATCTGGCAACCATTACAGACACCCAGTGTCAGGCTATCCGGACGAGCAAAGAATTCAGCGAACTGGTCACGCAGGCGAGCATTGAACAAGATGGAACGTGCCCAGCCACCACCGGCACCCAGTACATCACCATAAGAGAAACCACCACAGGCCACCAGACCGGCAAAGCTGTCCAGCTCAATACGTCCGGACAACAAATCACTCATATGTACATCAATCGCGGTAAAGCCTGCACGATCAAACGCAGCCGCCATTTCAACATGACCGTTAACACCCTGCTCACGCAAAATCGCCATGCGTGGACGCGCACCGGTATTGATAAATGGTGCGGCAATGTCGGCATTCAGGTCATAACTCAGGGCAATGTGCAGCCCCTGATCCTGACTGGCGATACCGTCGAATTCCTGCTGAGCACATTCGGCATTGTCACGCAGGGCCTGAATACGGAAGCTGGTTTCTGCCCAGTGCTGCTGAGCCACCACGGCATCCAGAGACAACACCGGTTGCCCATCCAAACTGAAATTTAACTCACGAGTCTGGGTCGGCTCACCAATATCATGCACATGGCCTGCCAGGCTGGTACCGACAAATTGATTTAATACCGCATCAACTGCATCAGCCGGCACCTGAATCACGGCACCCAGCTCTTCATTAAACAACGCTTCCACCGCGCCGCCCGGATTGCCACCATCCAGACTGATGCGCACACCGGCACGGCTGGCAAAAGCCATTTCAGCCACACAGGCAAACAAACCACCATCACTGCGATCATGATAGGCCAGCAACAACTGCTTTTGTGCCAAAGCACGAATGCCATCAAAGAAATCCTGCAACAAGGCCGGACTATCGACATCGGCAGGCACAGTACCAATTTCAGCGTAGACCTGTGCCAGTGCCGAGCCACCCAAACGAGCCTGACCACGGCCCAGGTCAATCAGCATCAGGCGCGTGGGCTGTCCCAGACGCAACTCAGGCGTCAATGTGCTGGTGACATCCTGTACTGGCGCAAAACCGGTCACGATCAGTGATAAAGGAGAGGTCACCGATTTTGACTGCTCATCGTCTTGCCATACGGTACGCATGGACATGGAATCCTTACCCACCGGAATGGTCAGGTTCAGCGCCGGACACAGCTCCATACCCACCGCATGCACAGCATCAAACAGGTTTTCATCTTCCTTGCCAGCGCCCGCTGCTGCCATCCAGTTCGCTGACAGCTTCACATCCGATAACTTGCGGATATCCGATGCCGCCAGGTTGGTAATGGTTTCACCCACCGCCAAACGTGCCGATGCCGCCGCCGACAATACCGCCACGGGGGTACGCTCACCCATCGCCATGGCTTCACCGGTCAATGACTTAAAGCCCGTCGCCGTTACCGCACAATCAGCGACCGGAACCTGCCACGGCCCGACCATCTGATCACGCACCACCAGGCCGGTAATCGAACGATCGCCAATGGTGATCAGGAACTGTTTGGAGGCCACCGACGGCAGACGTAAAACACGTTCGGCCGCCTCCTGCAAATTCAGACTTTGCGTGGCAAAAGGTGCTTGCTTAACCACCTGACGCTCAAAACTACGCTGCATTTTCGGGGTCTTGCCCAGCAGCACCTGCATGGGCATATCCACCGGCGCATTGCCAAACAATGGATCATTGACCGTCAAATGCTGAACCTGTGTCGCTTCACCGAGCACCGCAAACGGACAACGCTCACGCGCGCACAGTGACTCAAACAGCTCAAGATTGGCCGGACGAATGGCCAGCACATAACGCTCCTGGGCTTCGTTACACCAGATCTCAACCGGACTCATGCCCGATTCCATGCTTGGAATTTCGCGCAGATTCAGCGTTGCCCCCAGATCATGCTCATGTACCAGCTCAGGCATGGCATTGGACAAACCACCAGCGCCGACATCATGTACCGACACAATCGGGTTGTGCTCGGCCATACTCCAGCAGGCATCCAGCACCTCCTGCGCACGACGCTCCATTTCGGGGTTGTCACGCTGCACCGAGGCAAAATCCAGATTCTCTGCACTGCTGCCCGTGGTCATTGACGATGCCGCACCGCCACCCAGACCGATCAACAAGGCCGGGCCACCCAGCACAATCAGCAAATCACCTGGCTGAATGGCATTTTTCTGCACATGATCATCACGAATATTGCCGTAACCACCGGCAATCATGATGGGCTTGTGATAACCCATTACTTCAGGGCCATTAATGCCATTCACACGCTGCTCAAAAGTACGGAAATAACCACACAGGGCAGGACGGCCAAATTCATTATTAAATGCTGCGCCACCCAACGGCCCCTGAATCATGATGTCCAGCGCAGAAACAATACGTGCAGGCTTGCCATAGGATTGCTCCCAGGGCTGCACAAAGCCGGGAATATTCAAATTGGATACGGTAAAACCGGTCAGACCAGCCTTGGGTTTGCCACCACGTCCGGTCGCACCTTCATCACGAATTTCGCCACCCGAACCTGTTGACGCACCGGCAAATGGAGAAATCGCCGTCGGGTGATTGTGCGTTTCCACCTTCATCAGAATATGCACAGGCTCCGAGTTATAGCCATAGGTTGTGCCGCCACCCTGACGATAAAAACGCTCGGCCTGATGCCCTGCAATCACAGCCGCATTGTCTTTATAAGCCGACAAAATATCGGTGCTGTGATGCTCATAGGTATTTTTGATCATGCCAAACAGCGAGCGCGGCGCAGGCTGGCCATCAATCGTCCAGCTGGCATTAAAAATCTTGTGACGGCAATGCTCCGAATTGGCCTGCGCAAACATCATCAGCTCAATGTCATTCGGGTTGCGTTGCAGACGCTGGAAGTTTTCTACCAGATAATCAATTTCATCATCACTGAGCGCAAAACCACGCTCACGATTAGCTACCACCAGAGCCTCGCGACCACCTGCCAGAATATCCACCTGAGTCATTTCACGCGGGGCATCATGACGAAATAGAGCCGCTAATGCCGCTTCATCCGCAAATACGGCCTCTGTCATGCGGTCGTGCAATCTGGCAACAACCGCTTGCCACTGAGCGTCAGACAATGCATCCACACCCACCAACCAGTAACAGCAGGCACGCTCAATACGCAGCACCGCCGTCAATCCGGCATTATGTGCAATATCAGTCGCTTTGGATGACCACGGGGAAATAGTGCCAGGACGCGGCCCGACAATGACACGACGCCCTGTTGGTTCCGCAACAAGTGCTTCACCATAATTCAGCAAGTTATTCAGCTCGGCTGGTGCTTCTGACAACTCGGTATCCACAACATGCAGCCATGCAGCCGAAACGGCACTTAACTCGGGGGATACAGATTGCAGGTCTTGCAGCAAACGTTGTTGACGAAACGCAGTCAGCGCATTGGCGCCAGGCAGAATCAGCATGAAATCATCTCTCGGGGCAGCAAACGGGTCGGCTTTAAAGCGCGTATTGTAACGAAAAAAGCGACTAAAGATTGTCTAACAATCACCTCTTACTCGTCGGATCACATTCGACCTATACTGGCAAAGTCACTATCATGCTCAATTAATAGTCAGACAAGACGTCGTCACGAGGCATTACGCCATGAAAAAGTGTCATCACAGCTCAAAACGCAGCAAGGTTCGCACCCAAAGCAAGGCCGTGCGCCTGCGTCAGCGTCTGAAAATCAAGGCACGTCACGTTCGTCTTGCCGTCGGTGGCCTGGTGGTCGCCAGCAGCATGGCACTGAGCCCCACCATGACCGCACTGCAAAGTGTACGAGCCAGTGGTGAGCTGCATCTGGTTGGCATTACCAGCCCAAGCACATTTATTCATCAAAACGGCCACACACATGGCCTGCAATATGAGCTGGCGCGCCAGTTTGCCGAAGAATTGGGTGTTCAACTGGTGATTGATCCTGTCGATAACACCGAAGGCGTACTCAAATCAATTCAGCGTAATCAGGCACAACTCGCCCTGACCGGCTTGACCAGCAGTGACCCCAGACTTGGCCGTCTGCTGGTGAGTGACCCTGTTGTTGCCGTCAGCCAGCAATTGATTCATCACACCAGCCAGCGCGCACCTCGTGGCATCGAAGAGTTGGCCGGAAAAACCATTGCCACCGTCGCTGGCAGTACCGAAGCCCTGACCCTGAAAAGTATGCTGTCCGGCGTCAATGATGTCCGTATTGTCGAGTTCAGAAATGCGCAAGCCAAAGACCTGCTTGATCTGCTGAACGACCAGCGTGTTGATCTGGTGGCCATGCACTCACAGGACTTTGATGCACATCGCCCGCTGTATCCTCAGCTCAGCGAAGGCATTGACCTGAATCAGGCCGATGCCATGGCTTGGGTTTTCCTGAAATCCCAGGATCAAAGCCTGTATCAAGCCGCACAAGAGTTCTTGTCACGTAAAAAGGCCGATGGCTCTTTGGAGCGTCTGGCGCAGTTTTACAGCACCGGCAACTCATTTAATCGCTACGGCAACAATGTGTTTAACCGTGACATTGCTCAGCGCCTGCCTCGTTATCAGGACGCTTTTGAGCGTCAGGCCGCCAAGGTTGACCTGGATTGGCAGTTGCTGGCC
The DNA here is from genome assembly GCA_964569335.1 of uncultured Paraperlucidibaca sp. GTDB lineage: Bacteria > Pseudomonadota > Gammaproteobacteria > Pseudomonadales > Moraxellaceae > Perlucidibaca. The sequence continues at coordinate 72,169 of CAZMVL010000004.1, read as the reverse complement.
GCCATTTCTTATCAGGAGTCCAAATGGGATCCATCAGCCGTATCGCCCACTGGCGTGCGTGGCCTGATGATGCTTACCAACGCCACGGCATCTGCCATGGGCGTAAAGGATCGAACCCATCCGGAACAAAGTATTCGTGGTGGTGCGGCGTACTTCAAACAGGTACTCAACAATATCCCGGACAGCGTGCCACAGCCTGATCGCACCTGGATGGCATTGGCCGGTTACAACATGGGCCCTGCTCATGTTAATGCCGCCAGACGCCTGACCGCTCGATTGGGCCAGAACCCTGACAGCTGGCAAGACGTGGCCGCCAACCTGCCACAACTGGTACAGGAAAATCGTGCCAGGGGCCGTGCAGTACCTGATATCCGCCAGGCGCTGCACTATGTTCAGCAAATACGACGTTATTATGATGCGATTGCCATCAGTACCGCCGAGGCTCGCACACCAGTGCAAGTTGCTGACATGAACTTCCGGATTACCACGCCAGATGGTTGATTCTGCTAACATCGGTTGTTCTTACTAGGCACCTTACATAATCAGAACAACCGATGCAGGAAAAATCAGTGATGTATCCACTACTCACAGCAGTACTCTGCTTGTTTAGCAGCAGCGTCTATGCAGGCAACCTCGACACCCGCATCAACGATGTACTAACCCCGGTCTCTGACGCCATCGCAAATACTGTTTTTTCAACTGTTCCCGTCGCTGGTGCTGACTTCCCTGTCATTGTGGCTTGGCTGGTTTTTGCCAGTATAGTATTCACCATCTACTTCGCTTTCATTCAGCTACGCAGCTGGCGCCACTCCTGGCATCTGGTACGCGGACACTACTCAGGACACCCCGACACGCCTGGTGAAACCTCTCACTTCCAGGCGCTCACCATGGCACTGTCTGGCACTGTTGGGCTGGGCAATATCGCTGGTGTGGCGGTTGCCATCAGCATTGGTGGCGCTGGTGCCACCTTCTGGATGATTCTGGCCGGCTTGCTCAGCATGGCCACCAAATTCACCGAATGTACCCTCGCGCTGAAATACCGGATTTACCATGCCGACGGCAGTGTGTCCGGCGGCCCGATGTTTTATCTGTCACGAGGTCTGGCTGATCTGGGCTGGAGTCGTACCGGTAAAGTCCTGGCAGTTATCTTTTCCATTTGCTGTATTGGTGGCTCCATCGGTGCCGGCAATATGTTTCAGATCAACCAAGCCTATCAGCAGGTAGTCACCGTATCTGGGGGCACAGAAAGCTTCTTTGCAGATAAGGCCTGGTTATTCGGCTTGATACTGGCCATTTTCATTGGCTCGGTCATTATTGGTGGCGTACAAAGTATTGCCCGTGCCACCTCACGCATCGTGCCATTCATGGTCGTGCTTTATGTCGGCGCCTGCCTGTATATCATCTTCAGTCATTTCAGCAGCATTCCCTGGGCTTTCGGCCAGATCATCGATGGTGCCTTTACCGGTGAAGGTGTGGCAGGTGGCGTGATTGGCGTACTGATTCAGGGCTTCAAACGGGCTGCATTCTCCAATGAAGCAGGCTTAGGCTCGGCACCCATCGCTCACGCGACTGCACGTACCAAGGAGCCCATCGCCGAAGGTTATGTTGCACTGCTAGAGCCGTTTATTGATACCGTCATTATCTGCACCATGACAGCATTGGCCATCATCATTACCGGTCGCCTGGATAACACGACGCTAACCGGCGTCGAACTGACCTCGGATGCCTTTGCCAGCGTGGTGCCTTGGTTTCCCTATGTACTCGCCGTATCAGTCGTGCTGTTCGCTTTCTCGACCACGCTATCCTGGTTCTACTATGGCTTGAAATCTCTGACCTATTTGCTGGGCAAAAACCGTGCAGTGGATATGGGTTACAAGCTCTTCTTTTGTAGCTGTGCCATTATCGGTGCCAGTATGAGCCTGGACCCTGTCATCAACTTCTCCGATGCCATGATTTTCATGATGGCTGTGCCTAATGTGATTGGCCTGTATCTGCTGATGCCTATCGTCAAGCGGGAGTTAAAGGACTACCGCAAACGACTGCATCAAGGCGAGATTACACGCAGCACCTGAGCTTACAATACCTGCTTTAAATACCGCACCCGGACACTCGATATGAATGCTGTGCTCAGCCCCACTGTTGCTCTAACCCTGGACTTGATACGTCAACCTTCAGTCACACCATACGATGCCGACTGTCAACGCATCATGATAAACAGACTGGAAGCCATTGGCTTTGTGGTAGAGCGCATGCGCTTTGGTGAAGTCGATAATTTCTGGGCCAGACGCGGAAATACGGGCCCGGTGTTTGCCTTTGCCGGTCATACCGATGTCGTTCCTACTGGCCCGGTTGACCGTTGGGCCGTGCCACCTTTCGAACCCAGTATTGAAAACGGCATCTTGACCGGACGTGGTGCTGCCGACATGAAAGGCTCACTGGCCGCCATGGTCGTAGCCTGCGAGCGCTTCGTTGCCAGCCACCCAGATCATAAAGGCTCCATCGCCTTTTTGATTACAGCGGATGAAGAAGGCGTTGCTACCGATGGCACAGTCAAAGTCGTAGAAACGCTGGAAGCGCGACAGGAAAAAATCACCTGGTGTCTGGTGGGTGAACCCTCCAGTACTACCCAGGTAGGAGACGTGATCAAGAACGGGCGTCGTGGCTCCTTGGGTGGCGTACTCACCGTACATGGCCGTCAGGGTCATGTCGCCTACCCTCATCTGGCCAGCAACCCGATCCACACATTGGCACCTGCGCTTAATGAGCTGGTCGCTGAAGTATGGGATGAAGGCAATGCCTTTTTCCCTGCCACCAGCTTTCAGGTATCCAATATCAACGCAGGGACAGGCGCTACCAACGTCATTCCAGGAGAGATGAAGGTCGTCTTTAACTTCCGCTTTTCGACCGAGCTGACAGAATCCATTCTGCGCCAGCGCACTGAAGCCATTCTGAACAAGCACGGAGTCGACTACCGCATTGACTGGACCTTGAGTGGCCAGCCATTTCTAACCGCTGAAGGCGACCTGGTTACGGCAGCAGTCGATAGTATTCGTCATGTCACCGGACGTGAAACCACACTGTCCACCAGTGGCGGCACCTCCGATGGCCGCTTTATTGCGCCGACCGGAGCACAAGTACTGGAGCTGGGCCCGGTCAACAAAACCATTCATCAGGTTAATGAATGTGTCGCCGTGGACGACCTGGATACACTGACAACGCTGTATGAGGGCATATTGCAGCGACTGCTCGCTTAGACCATCACCCACTCATCAGATACCCCCATAGGCTTAGTGGCGACTCAACCTTGCCTGTGCTTAATTTCTGTTGCGCCCACTGCCGAGCGCCAAGGACTTAAACTTTTATCGTCAAGGATGACGCCATGAAAAACTCGCAAGATTCGCGAGCGCATGCCAGTGCGCTCAGCTGTTACTTCAAAGACGTAAGCCATTGCCCACCGCTCAGCATTGAAGAAGAACAAGGGCTGAGTCAGCGCATGATCAAAGGTGATGAAGCGGCTCGACACCTGCTGATTCGAGGCAATCTGCGTCTGGTAATCAGCACCGCCAGACAATACTCGCATCCAGACATGCCGTTGGAAGACCTCATTGAAGAAGGCAACCTCGGTCTCATGCATGCAACACACAAATTCAAACCAGAGCTGGGGTTTCGTTTTTCCACGTACGCCATCTGGTGGATACGACAATACATTGAACGCGGCATCATGAACGCCGCACGCACAGTACGTCTGCCTGTGCACATTGCAAAACGACTCAATCGCTATATCCGTGCCGGACGCAGACTCAATCAGCAATTGTGTCGCGATGCTGGTGCAGATGACATTGCCAAACACCTGGATACACCGGCAGACGAAGTACGCGAGCTTTTACCCTGGCTGGAAAGGCCAACCTCCATCGACAACAATAGTAGCGATACACACTGGCACGAAATTCTGCCTGCTGCTTCATTTTGTGAGCCTGAACAACAGATTGGTCATGATGATTTATGCCAACATATTCATCGGCGGATGAAACAGCTCAGTGCACGTGAACAACGGGTATTGAGTCTTCGACATGGCCTGTTTGGTCATACCAGAATTACCCTGGAAGAAGTCGCCAAAGATATTGGTTACACCCGTGAACGGGCACGACAGATCCAGCTGGACGCACAACGCAAAATGCGCGCGTGGTTAACCGAAGACGGAGTCGAGTCTAATTTTCTTGAAGAAGAATAGTCAGAAGCAGAGCCGATTGCGCTAGAATTCGGGCCTTGCCCTCGTAGCTCAGCTGGATAGAGCAGCCCCCTCCTAAGGGGCAGGTCGGACGTTCAAATCGTCTCGAGGGCGCCATTAACCAATGACGCCGCCCAACATAGGTACAAACTTGACCGGCTCAATCACCTGTTGCTGCACCACACCGTCCAGACCCTTTTGCACCAGCACCAAGTGCTGATGTGTGCCACCAACAGGCAACACCATCACACCGCCCGGTGCCAGCAAATCAACTAAGGTAGCTGGCACACCCAAAGCGGCCGCAGTACCGATGATGCCGTCATAACCGCTTTCACCAGGCCAGCCCTGCAGGCCGTCGGCATGACGCAAACGCACATTGTGCAACCCCAGGCCATGTAAACGCTCTCTGGCCTTTTCCTGTAAAGCCTTGATGCGCTCCAGCGAATGCACATAACCAAACAACTGCGCCAGCACCGCTGTTTGATAACCAGAGCCTGTACCGATTTCCAGCACTTTCTGACGTGGGCCATCGGCCAATAAAAGCTCCGACATCCGCGCCACAATATAAGGTTGAGACAGCGTCTGACCATGACCAATTGGCAATGCTGTATCTTCATAGGCACGATGAGACAACGCCTCATCGACAAAAATATGGCGCGGCGTCTGTCGCATCACATCCAGGACGCGAGAGTCTTTAATACCCTGACTGATCAATCGAGTCACCATACGCTCACGCGTACGTGCCGAGGTCATGCCAGAGCCAAACAGGTCAAACGAAGATGATGTCATGATGGTTGATTGATTTTCTTATTACTCACTGAAACAGACTCTATCACGAAGCGGTATTGCGCTCTCATCTTTAAGCATGCGCTTTTGTCACCCAATGCTCGACCGTCTGCATGACGCTATAACGCGTCATATCCGCATCAATCGGTGTAATGCTGACATAGCCTTCATTGACGGCATGAAAATCTGTACCGGGGGCATTATCCAAAGGATCACCCGAGGCACCAATCCAGAATACGTCATGGCCACGAGGGTCCTGCAAACGCAATACATCCGCACTGGGCCCACGATGTCCCAAACGAGCCACTTTGAAACCCTTCAAATGGGTCAATTCACCAACAGGCACATTGACATTAAGCAGTGTTCTTGGCGGCAAAACCAGAGCCTCCCATTGCTTGAGCAGACGTACCACCATTTCAGCAGCCGGACGATAAGCATCAATACCCAGGGCTTTAGCGCGCTCGGCGACCAAGGACACCGCAATGGATGGACGCCCCAAAAAACGCCCTTCCAATGCCGCTGCCACCGTACCGGAATAGATCACGTCATCACCCAGATTGGCACCAGCATTAATGCCGGAAATAATGATGTCCGGCACGAAGTCCAGCAGGCCGTTAAGCGCAATATGCACACAGTCTGCCGGGGTGCCGTTGATGGCGATAAAGCCATTGTCCAGATACTGCGGACGCAGTGGCCGATCCAGTGTCAAGGCACTGGAAAATGCACTGCACTCCCCCAATGGCGCAACGACAGTCACCTCGCCAATTGTGGCCAGAGCATCCGCCATGGCCATCAGGCCTGGCGCATGTACGCCATCATCATTGCTCAGCAGAAAGCGCATGATGATCATCCTCTGTTAAACGAAAACATGATTGCAACACGCTGGTGGCAAATGCACCAGAAGTCAGCGCAAATGATAGTGCTAATGTCGTATCCGACTGCCAGTGCCACTGCATATCCTGCAAACGCACCCGCAAGGCACGACGCTGAGCAGGCAATGCCAGCTCGGCCAGCGCAGCACAGGTATCCTGCCAGACCGATAACCGCTCGATCTCCAGCGCCAATACTGCCGCACTGACTACCGGCTCACCAACGCCCGGCAATGGCCCAGTCACGTGTAATGCCAGCTCATCAAAACGTGACTGCCAACTGTTGTCATCCGGTTCCGGGGTAAAGAAACTGCCACGGCCATCCAGCTGCAACACATCACCCGACAACACCTGCTGCCAGCTGCCATCAGCAACACGTGCCACCAATACCTGATTGAACAAGGCTGAACGAATGGAGGATAACCACAAGCTTTCACGAGCATCCTGCCGACGTCGACGGCCACTATTACGTGCTGCCAGCAACGCAAGCCCTCGACCAATATTGCTGGCATCGCGACCAAAACGCTGAAGACCAAAATAGTTAGGCACACCCTGCTCACGCATCACGGTCAAACGCTGCTCAATAACAGTCTGATCGCCTTCGATATCACGCAGCATAATCTCGAAACGGTTGCCGGCATGAGCACCCCGGCGCAATTTGCGTGAACTGCGCTGCTGAGACAGCACACTAAATCCGGCATCAGTCGTACCGATAAGTGTCGCCAGCTCAGGCCAATCGCCACCACCCGGCCAATGCACGCTGAACCACTGACGCGTTACGGCATGGCGATCCTTCAACCCGGAATAACTTATCTGTCGTGCAGGCAACTGCAATTGCCTGGCAATTGCCGCCGCTACCTGATCGGTATTAAGCCCACGCTTTTGTACCCACAGCCACAGGTGCTCACCGCTGCCATCCGGACTGAACTCCAGAAACTCTTCAACCTGAAAATCTTCCGCCACTGTTTTCAATTTAGCAGAGGCCACAGGCTCTCCCCAGGGAGATAAAAACGAGCCAGGTGTCAGTGCCGTCATGTCAGTGGCCATAACAGCACAACCGCATGTGCCTCAATGCCTTCGCCACGACCAACAAACCCCAGCTTTTCAGTGGTCGTAGCCTTCACGCTGATACGTGCCACATCAACACCCAGATCCACCGCAATACACTCACGCATGGCAATAATATGAGACGCCAGCCGAGGCTGCTGTGCCAACACAGTCACATCGGCATTGGCCACCTGATAACCCGCTTTGGCAACCAGCCCCATGACATGGCGCAATAACACTCGGCTGTCTGCACCGGCATATTGCGCATCGGTATCCGGGAAATGCTGACCAATATCACCCAACGCCAAGGCACCCAATAACGCATCGGCCAGGGCATGCAACACGACATCCCCATCGGAATGCGCAACCAGACCATGGCTGTGTGCAATGCGCACACCCGCCAGCACAATCGCATCGCCCTCACCAAAGCGGTGTACATCAATGCCATGACCTATGCGTGGCAGCGTCATTTGTCGCCCTCTTGATCAGTATATTGATCGGTCAGATCACGCGCCGCCAGCAGCGCATGAGCCAAGGCCAGATCATCAGAATAGGTAATTTTCAAATTATCGCGCGCGCCTTGGTATAACAAAGGCTGCAAGCCCAAACGCTCAACGGCAACCGCTTCGTCAGTCACCACGACTGCATCTGCTTGCGCCTGCTGAAGCGCCTGAATCAACAAACCGAGCGGGAATACCTGAGGCGTTAACGCATGCCATAACCCTTCACGGGCCACAGTATGATCAACCAGCCCCTGCCCGTTCGCCCGCTTCATGGTGTCACGCACCGGACTGGCCAATAGGCCACCCACGGGATGATTCTGCACGGCAAGCAACAAGGCACGTACATCTTCAGCACGCAACAAGGGTCTGGCCACATCGTGCACCAACACCCAGTCTGCTGCCTGTGCGCCACTTGCCTGCAAAGCCAGCAGACCCGCCAGCACCGAGTCCATACGCTCGGCACCGCCAATGACATACTTCAATTTATCCGACTGCTGATACGCCAGTGTTCGAGCACGCTCATCGTCCGCTGCGATCACCAGTAGCACACGACTGATTTCAGACATGGTCGTCAGGGTATTAATCGTATGCTGTTGAATCGTCAGGCCAGTCAGCGCCAGATATTGCTTTGGCAATGCAGCACCAAAACGCTTGCCAGTACCTGCCGCAGGCACTACCGCATACACGGCCAACTTAGGGTGACTCCGTCACTGGCGTCGAGATGGACTGCGAGGAAGACGAAGAGGCTGAGCCAGATAGTGCCTTACCCGTAATCAGATAAAAGGTTTCATCATCGCGGATCATGCCCAGATCAAGCCGTGCCCGCTCTTCGATGGCTTCTTTACCCGTCTTGAGATCCAACACTTCGGCCTCAAGCACATCATTGCGGCGCTTGAGTTTCTGATTTTCAGCATGTTGCTGCGCCACCGCGTCCTTGATGCGATGCACCGCCATAATGCCGCCTTCACCAAACCACAGTTTGCCCTGCAATATGAGGAAGATTGCAGCGGCCAGCCATAGCCATAAACGCCCGCTTTGACTGGCCTCTGTCATGCTTAATTAAGCCCCTTGAACTCGGCTTTGCCACGATAAGGTGCGCTGTAGTCCAGCTCCTGCTCAATACGCAGCAACTGGTTGTACTTGGCCACACGATCAGAACGACACAAAGAACCGGTTTTAATCTGACCGGCTGCGGTAGCAACCGCCAGATCAGCAATGGTGGCGTCTTCAGTTTCACCGGAACGATGCGAAATCACCGTGGTGTAACCATTTTCCTTGGCCAGATAAATGGCATCCAATGTTTCGGTCAATGAACCGATCTGGTTGAACTTGATCAGAATCGAATTGCCAACACCCTGATCAATACCCTTCTGCAGAATTGCCGGATTGGTCACAAACAGGTCATCGCCGACCAACTGCACACGATGCCCCAACTTGTCGGTCAGAATTTTCCAGCCAGCCCAGTCGGACTCATCCAGACCGTCTTCAATGGAAATAATCGGATAGCGATCACACAGACCCGCCAGATAATCCACAAACTCGGCAGAGGTGAATGACTTGTTGCCCTCACCTTCAAGCACGTATTTGCCATCGTGATAAAACTCGGAAGACGCGCAGTCCAGCGCCAGCATGACGTTCTCACCGGCCTTGTAACCGGCAATACCGATGGCTTCCACAATCACCTGCAAAGCCTCTTCATTGCTGCTCAGGTTAGGTGCAAAACCACCTTCATCACCCACGGCAGTATTCAAACCGCGCTTTTTCAGCACACCTTTCAGGGCATGGAAAATCTCTGCACCACAACGCAGTGCTTCAGCAAATGATGTAAAGCCAACCGGCTCAATCATGAACTCCTGAATATCGACGGTGTTATCAGCATGCTCACCACCATTGATGATGTTCATCATCGGCACTGGCATGGTGAAATGTTCCTGACCACGCAAGGACGCAATATAGGCATACAGTGGCTGGCCTTTGGCCTGTGCTGCCGCTTTGGCAATCGCCAATGACACAGCAAGAATGGCGTTAGCGCCCAGCTTGGATTTGGTTTCGGTGCCATCCAGCTGAATCATGGCGTGATCCAGTGCCGACTGCTCAAACACGTTCTTGCCCACCAGCAATTCACGAATATCGCCATTGATGTTGGCCACGGCATTTAACACGCCCTTGCCCAGATAACGTGACTTGTCGCCATCACGCAGCTCAAGTGCCTCACGCGAACCCGTTGATGCACCACTCGGTGCAGTAGCACGACCCATGATGCCGTTATCCAAAATTACATCTGCTTCCACGGTGGGGTTGCCACGGGAATCCATGATTTCGCGTCCGCGAATATCGACGATGATCGCCATGCTCACTTCTCCAGTTTAATAATCAAAAATGGCCCGATATCGCGGGCCATTCACTTGCTTAATGGGTATCCAGTTCAGGCAGGTTTTTCACCAGATCGTCAACCGCTTTTACTTGGCTCAGGAATGCCTCCAGCTGAGATAGTCTTAATGCACATGGACCGTCACAACGCGCTTTTTCAGGCTCTGGGTGTGCTTCCAGAAACAATCCGGCCAGTTTCTGCGACATACCCGCCAGCGCCAGCTCAGTCACCTGGGCGCGACGACCACCCGCCGCATTCGGCAGACCACCCGGCATTTGCAGAGCATGCGTTACATCAAAGAATACCGGGTAGTTAAACTGCTTCATGATGCCGAAGCCCAGCATGTCCACCACCAGGTTGTTGTAACCAAATGACGAGCCACGCTCACACAAAATCAGCTTATCGTTTCCCGCCTCTTCAAACTTGGACAGGATATGCCCCATTTCCTTGGGTGCCAGAAACTGTGCCTTCTTGATATTGATCACCGCATTGGTCTTGGCCATTGCGACCACCAGATCAGTCTGGCGTGACAAAAATGCCGGCAGCTGAATAATGTCGGCCACTTCGGCCACTGGCGCACACTGATAAGGCTCGTGCACGTCAGTGATGATGGGCACATTAAAGGTTTTCTTGATTTCTTCAAAAATCTTCAGGCCTTCATCCAGGCCCGGCCCACGATAAGAGGACACCGACGAACGATTGGCCTTGTCAAAAGACGCCTTGAAGACATAAGGAATACCCAGCTTTTGGGTGATGGTGACGTAGCTTTCGCAAATCTGCATGGCCAGATCACGCGACTCCAGCACATTCATGCCACCAAACAAAACAAAAGGTTTGGTGTTATTGATCCCAATATCACCCACCATCACGGTTTTTTGTGTCGACATCTTTGGCATTCCCTTATTCAGATTTGTTGTAGTTATTTTCCTGCATGTTGCAACGCTGCGCGAATAAACGCAGAGAACAATGGGTGTCCATCACGTGGCGAACTGGTGAACTCAGGGTGGAACTGACACGCCACAAACCAAGGATGGTCAGGAATCTCCACCATTTCAACCAGTGAATTATCGGCACTTTTACCGGCAATTCGCAAACCAGCCGCTTCCAGCTGCGGCAGATACTGATTATTCACTTCATAACGATGACGATGACGCTCGGTAATGGTCGCCTCACCATAGGCCTGATGAGCCATCGAGCCTGCTGCCAAATGACAAACCTGAGCGCCCAGGCGCATGGTTCCACCCAGATCAGAATTGGCATTACGACGCTCAACCTGGCCTTCTTCCGTCATCCACTCGGTAATCAGACCAATCACCGGATGCTCACAATTCACGTCAAACTCACTGGAATACGCACCACTAATGCCAGCCACATTACGTGCGTACTCAATCACGGCAACCTGCATCCCTAAACAGATACCCAAATAAGGCACTTTGTTTTCACGCGCATAACGGACAGTTTCGATCTTGCCTTCAGTACCGCGATCACCAAATCCGCCGGGCACCAAAATCGCATCGGCATTGGCCAGAACACTGGTGCCCTGCTGTTCGATGGTTTCGGCATCAATGTAATTAATACGGACTTTGGATTTGTTCTGGATACCGGCATGCAACAAAGCCTCATTGATCGACTTGTAGGCATCAATCAACTCAACATACTTGCCCACCATGGCCACGTTAACTTCGCGCTCAGGATTGAGCAAGCCGTCAACCACCACATCCCAGTCACTCAGATCCACGGCTGGTGCAGTCAGGCCCAAGCGCTCAACCACCAGGTCATCCAGACCCTGCTCATGAAAACGACGTGGAATCTGGTAAATACTCTTGGCATCCTCAGCAATGATAACGGCACGCTCATCCACGTTGGTAAACAGGGAAATCTTGCGCTTGGCGTCATTGGGCACCTTGTGCTCCGAACGGCAAATCAGCACATCCGGCTGCAAACCAATCGAACGCAATTCTTTCACCGAATGCTGGGTAGGCTTGGTTTTGTGCTCACCCGCAGAGGCAATATAGGGAATCAGGGTCAGATGCATCAGCAAGGAACCTTGATGACCCAGCTCAATACGCAGCTGACGCACTGCTTCCATGAATGGCTGTGACTCGATGTCACCCGCCGTACCACCAATTTCAACAATCGCCACATCCTGGCCACGCGCACCTTCACGCACACGTTGCTTGATGGCATCAGTGATATGAGGAATCACCTGCACCGTACCACCCAGATAATCACCACGACGCTCTTTCTGAATCACATCCAGATAAATACGACCCGACGTGAAGTTGTTCTTCTTGGTCATTTTGGTATGGCGTAAAAAGCGCTCGTAATACCCCAGATCGAGGTCGGTTTCAGCGCCGTCAGCGGTGACAAATACTTCGCCGTGCTGATACGGGCTCATGGTGCCAGGATCCACATTGATATAGGGATCCATCTTGATCAGGGTAACCGACAAACCTCGCGCTTCCAGCAAAGCAGCCAATGAAGCGGCAGAAATGCCTTTGCCCAATGAGGACACGACACCACCAGTGACAAAAATAAATTTGGTCATGAAAAATCCAGGCAATCAGGCTGATCAAAAGGCACAGGCAGCGCCACTACAACGACGGGAAAGAATGTTACCACGCACAGCCTTAGGCTTGAAACGGAAAAGCACATGCAAAAAAACAACAGGAGCCTCTAAGGCTCCTGTTGTTGGTACTTACGAGACGCAGTTGAGCTTAAAAGCTGAACTGAGCACGTGCAGTGATGGCAGATATTTCCAGCTCGGCTGGCGTACCATTTTTAGCCTGACCATCTACATACTCCAGCATGAAGCGGGTATTTGGCGTGGCGTAGTAGTTAACACCAACCGCATAGTAAGACGCTTCACGGTCATTTCTGTCCTTGTTTTCAATGTGGTCGTAGCGAGCCTTCAGTTCAATGGCGCCTGCACCCGGCTTGACTGATGGATTACCGAAAGCACCACGTCCAACGTTATAGCGCTTAGCATGATCCGTCACAAAGTAGCTGGCCTGAATATAATAGGCATCGACATCTTCATCAGGATTAGCAGTGGTCTTGCTGCTGAACTGAGACTTGGCATACTCCGCCTGAGCCACAAATGGGCCAAACTGTGCAGCGGCTTCCAGACCTACTGTTTGCTGACGATCAAACACATCGACAGCACCCACGATGGTTGGGCGCAGACCTGCGTTACGAGTAATACGAGGACGTACTTCAGCAGCAGTGGTGTCATTACGATCAACCGAAGCACTCACACCCAGATGAATGGTATTGCCATCGGCATTAACCGGGAACAAATAGGCGCGACCGTTAAAGCCTGTACCTTGGGTAGTCGCATCACCTGCCTGCTTGTTGTTATAAGCAGCCACACCATAGCCCAGCATGCCCTGAGTGCCGTTCAGGAATACACCTTGTGTAAATTGCTTGCCATAAATGCCGGAAGCAGTCGCAAATGGACGCTCCATGAAGGTGATGTCATTGGAGCTTGTTTGTTCTTCCATGCCACGGAATGGCTTGGCCTGACCAATACGCAGCGTGTTGTCACCCAATACCTTGCGACCAATCCACATTTCGCGGAAACCAGAGCCTGAGTTGGCTGCTTGGCCTGCAAAATCATTTTCAAACAGATAAGTCCAGTCATAGGCCTTACCTGAAATGGACAAACGGGCACGACGGAAGTCAGTGGTACTGTTTGATTTTTGCGTAGCAGCTGGCAGAGTGTCTTCCTCGATCACGTAGTTGCCATCGAAATGAATACGTCCACCCAGCTTGGCCGTAAAGTTGCCATCTTCAGACTTGATTTCAAAACCACCTTTAGTAGTTGCTGTGTCTGCCAGGGCAGGAGCAGCGAAGGAGGCTGCGAATACTGCCAGAGCGGTCATCTTGATTGCGTGCTTCATATAAAACCTCTGCATTTTTAAGTTTAGTGAGCCTTTGTCGACGCTCTCATCGCGCTGCATCACGTTCAAAGCGGCTCTATGGCTGCTGTTGGAACAGGAGCGAGTATCCAGAGGAAATGTTGCAGAGGCGGTACATTTTGGTGACAGTTTGGTGACACTGCACCAAAGGTTTACAAGCATGCGAAAGCTATTTTCATTCGAGAAAAGAACATAACAAACTTACAACACAATGATTTTATTAAAAATAAATAAAAATAAGCCGCTTACCCCCGTAAAATAACCGCTCGTCTAAAATGTAAAGAAATGTATCTGAAAAAGTATTGCACCAAATATGGGCATGTTCTAGCTTTGGTTAACCCCATTAGATATATGGGTTAGCGCAAGGAGAAACACAATGAAAATTAAACTCACGTTGCTAGCTGCTGCTGTTGCTTTAGCCCCTATGACCGCTGTGGCCGGTGGCACCTTGGATGTGTTCTATGTTTATAACGAAGCTGATCTTGGCGGTGGTTTAGACCCAGATGGCCATGGTGCTGGTGTCAGAGCTGAGGCAGAGCTGGGGCACAACATCAGCTTCACTGGCTTGCATCAATCAAGTGACCTGAAAGATGGTGGCTTTGACCAAAGCCTGAGGGAAACTCGACTTGGCTTGAAGTACTCACATGCTCTTGAAGCAATCACACTGACTGGTGAACTGGAGCACGTGAACTTAACCCTTCGCCCCGCCGGTAGTGGTGAGAATGGCTATGCCGTAAAGGTCGGTGGTAAAGTCAACCTCACTGATCAAATCAGCGCCTATGCAAAAGTCGGTTATCTGGATGTTCATGCACTCGGCGATGGTGTTGAGTACGAAGTTGGTGGTGCGGTCAAACTGACCGACCAGATCTCTGGCTTTGTTGAATATCGCTATGTTGATATTGACGACAATGCTGGCGACCTTGAACTTTCAACCATCAGAGTGGGTGCTCGTTACCACTTCTAAGTGTTGTTCAGTTGGTAAAAAAAGCGCCTGATGGCGCTTTTTTTACCAACACAAAAATCACAGCCCCTGCTGTTTGGCCCCATGCCACAACACCACCATACGTTCCAGGCTGGCCTCCAACAAAGACTCACCCACCCCAGCCAAAGTCTGCTCTATATAAGCAAACCGACGCTTGAACTTGTCCATCGCCGCTAGTAATGCCTGCTCGGCATCCACTCGCAACACTCGAGACAGATTCACCGTACAAAACAGCACATCACCCAGCTCATCACAAATGGCCGCTTCACCTTCACTGTTTTCAATCGCCCGCTCAAGCTCATCCACTTCCTCTCGCAGCTTAAGCAACAGATCTTTAGGGTCAGTCCACTCATACCCCACTTCAGCTGCCCGACTTAACAACTTTTCGGCACGTAACAAAGGCGCATGACCAGCACCCACCTTATCCAGAAATGCGGGAGCCGAAACCGACAGGCCAAGCCGACGACGTGCCTCTGCTGCCAGCGCCTTCTCGACTGTCTTGATCTCCTGCCACTGTGCACTAACCTGCTCAGGCGTCAATGTCAGGCGCGGCAAATCCATACGGCCATCGGGAAAAACATGTGGATGACGGCGAATCAACTTGTCAGCAATCACACCCGCCACCTGATCAAAACTAAAATCACCCTGCTCTGCCGCCAACTGTGCCTGAAACACCACTTGCAACAGCAAGTCACCCAGCTCTTCCTGCCAATCCAGCACATCACCGCGCTGAATGGCATCAACGACCTCATAGGCCTCTTCAATCACAAAAGGCGCCAACGATTGCACGCTTTGCGCCAGATCCCATTCACAACCCTGTTCGGGATCACGCAAGCGCGCCATGATGGCCAGCAAACGCTGCAACTGAGGCAGGTCTGACTGGCTCACTCTGTGGACTCCCGATGTTCAGTCACACGACGTGCCTCGGTGATATTTGGTAACTGCTCAATCCGGGTCAGCACACGCGACAGCTTGGCCAGACTGGATACCTCCATGGTCAAACGCATCAGTGCCGAGCCATCCTGACGATCAGACTGGGTTTGCACACCAATCACATTCACCTGCTCATTGGCCAGTACCGACGTGACATCACGCAACAGCCCCGTGCGATCCCAGGCACGAACCAGTATCTCCACCGGATACACATCATTCGCTTTCACCTGCCACTGCACATCAATGGCCCGCGCTGCATCAGCCTCGATCAGATGCTGATAATCCATGCAGCCCCGTGCATGCACACTCACGCCACGCCCTTGGGTGACATAACCCACAATCGGCTCACCTGGCACTGGCTGACAGCAACCAGCTATATGCGTCAGCAAGTTACCCACACCCTCAATCACAATACCGCTGCCATTGACCTTTGACGGCTTGCGCACGGTTTCAGGCAGCGCCAGCTCTTGCTGGGAAGCCTGCACCAGGCCATCGGTCAAGGCATGGGTGACTTTTGCCAATGCCAGATCACCCGCACCAATACCTGCCAGCACATCATCTGCGGTTTTGACATTAAAACGATCAGCCACCGACTCCAGCGACGAGCGCGACAAGGTCACACCCAGACGTGACAGCTCGCGCTCCAGCAACACCTTGCCTTCGCTGAGATTACCGCTGCGGTCTTGCTGCTTGAACCAATGCCTGACCTTGGCCAGGGCACGGCTGGTACCGAGATAACCCGAGGCCGGATTCATCCAGTCACGACTAGGCACGCCGCCCTTGGCAGTCATGATGTCAACCTGCTCGCCGGTTTGCAGCTTGTAGGTCAGCGGCACAATACGACCGTTTACCTTGGCGCCACGGCAACCATGCCCAACTTCAGTATGAATGTGATAAGCAAAGTCCAACGGGGTGGCACCCACCTGCAAATCAATGACATGACCATCTCGCGTAAAGACGTAAATACGCTCATCGTGAATGGCTTGATTGATTTGTTCGGCCAGATCATCCAGACGCTGATCACCAATATCGTCCTGCCATTCCAGCACCTGACGCAGCCAGGCAATCTTGTTCTCATAACGGGCATCAGAACGTGACGCCTTGCCTTCCTTGTAAGTCCAGTGCGCGCACACACCCAACTCGGCTTCCTCATGCATTTCGAAGGTACGAATCTGCACTTCCAGCGGCTTGCCGGAAGGTCCAATAACGGCGGTATGCAATGAGCGATAACCATTTTCCTTGGGTGTCGCAATATAGTCGTCAAACTCACGTGGAATATGGCGCCACAACGAATGCACTACGCCCAGTACGGCATAACAGTCACGTACTTCGGGCAATAAAATACGTACGGCGCGGACATCATAGACCTCATGAAAACTGATGCCCTTGCGCTGCATTTTTCGCCAGATTGAATAGATATGCTTGGCACGGCCACTGATTTCAAACTTGCCAATACCCAGGCGTTCAAGATTATCGCGCAGGGTATTAATGACTTCATTGATGTAGCCATCGCGCTGCATGCGCTTTTCATCCAGCAGCGCCGCAATCTGCTTGTACGCCTCAGGCTCCAGATACCGGAACGATAAATCCTCAAGCTCCCACTTGATATGACCAATACCCAGACGATGGGCCAGTGGTGCGTAAATATCGAAAATTTCACGCGCAACCCGATGTCGACGCTCAGGAGACGCATCACGCACTTCACGAATGGCAAAGGTACGTTCAGCCAGCTTGATCAATGGCACCCGCACATCATCAATCATCGCCACCAGCATTTTGCGGACATTATCCAGCTGCTGCTGCTCATTGCTTATTTGACGATGATCGGGATTGATCAAACGACTGATCGCCGCCATGCGCAGCACGCCATCAATCAGCGTGGAAATATCCAGGCCAAAGCGCTTTTCCACATCCAGCAGGGTAATCTTGCCTTCACGCACACTGCGATACAGCACCGCGGCCATCAGTGAGTCCTGGTCAAGATGCAGTTCGGCCAGAATGTCGGCCATGGCCAGACCGGTCAGAAAGCTGGAAGTTCTCGATGACCAGACGTTGTGCTGAGCCTTGGCCTCACGATCGACACGTTCGGCATACTGACACGCAGACAAGAGCTGATCGGCATCGTGCAGCTCTACCTGAGCCGCAATTCGCGCCATCCACGAATCCAGATCAACACTGCCATCACTATGGGACGGATAGTCCTCACGAACCTTGACCATTCAAGCCTCATTTACCGGCGTTCAAACACCGCGATTGATTCAACATGGGTGGTATGCGTAAACATGTCCATCACCCCCGCCTGGGTCAACACATAACCTGCCTGTGCCAGCTCGCCAGCATCTCGTGCCAACGTGGCCGGATTACAGGAAACATAAACGATCCGGGTGGGAGCCAGCTTAATAACGTGCGGCAAGACTTCAAGTGCACCACTTCGGGGCGGATCGATCAAAACCTTGTCAAAACCTGCCTGAGCCCAGGGCAAGCCACTGACATCCTGAGTCAAGTCATGCGCATAAAAGCTCACATTACTCAAACCGTTGGCACGCGCATTTTCTGCCCCTCGCTCAACCATTTCTTGCGACCCTTCAACGCCCACCACTTCCGCCGCACACGTTGCCAATGGCAAGGTAAAGTTACCCAAACCACAAAACAGATCCAGCACCCGCTCCGTTGCCTGAGGCTCAAGCAACTTTAATGCCAAGCTGACCATACGCGTATTAATGGCCGCATTGACCTGAGTAAAGTCATTGGGATGAAAGGCCAAACGCAAGTCAAAGGCAGGCAGGTGGTAATACAAGCGATTATCGCCGTCTTCCGGCCAGATGCGATGCACACTGTCATAGCCAGCTGGTTGCAAATAACAATGCCAGCCACGCTGCTGACAGAAATCACGAATAATGTCGCGATCACGATCACTCAATACCTGCAAATGCCTGAATATCAGCGCAAGCTGTGGATCGTTCTGCGTGGGATCACCTGCGGCAACTTCAATCTGCGGCAAATGGTCACGGCCATCCAGCGTCGTGATCATGTCTCTTAATGCCGTAATAGAATGACCAATGCGCTCATCGAGCACATGACACTCTGACATTTCGGCCAGATAACCGGCTTTGCGCTCACGAAAACCCACCAGCAGCTTTTCTTTCTTGATGACGTAACGCACACCCAGGCGCGCCTTGCGACGATACGCCACGTTGTCATCCACCAGCGGCGGCAACCATTGCTCAGGCTGCAACCCACCAAAATGCTGTAAATGCTCGGCCAATACCGACTGCTTGAAACGGATCTGAGCGGCTCTGTCCATATGCTGCAACGAGCAACCACCACACACGCCAAAATGCGGACAGGCTGGCATCACACGATCCGCTGATGCCTCATGAACCTCCAGCACTTCTGCTTCATCGTACTTGCGCTGCTGCTCGGTGATGTTGACCGTGACACGCTCCCCCGGCAGGGCAAAGTCAACAAAAACCACTTTGCCATCTTCATGTGTGGCAATGCCCCTGCCCTCGTGGCTGAGGCGGGTAACAAGCATTTCCTGGGGTGGCAGATTAGGCCGACGTTGACGTCTACGCGACATGATGACTCACAGAATTAGAGAATAGGAAGATTAAGTGGCGGGTCCTGCTCAGGCAGTTGCGCACTGCCTGTCTGCCAGGCATCCAGAAATGCCAGCAGATGCGGCTGCGCCGAAGCTTTCAAGGTGTTTTTCACCAATTCAAATTCGGCAGCAAGGCCAGCCGCGTCGTATTGACCGCGCATGAACTGGAAACGCAGATAAACCAGATAGGTGTTCAGCACATCGGTTTCACAATAATGGCGAATGGCCTCAAGGTCACCCGCCAGGAAAGTGGGCCAGACCTGACCACCATCCATGCCCATCTTGCCAGGGAAGCCCAACAACGTGGCTATCTGATCCAATGGCTGAACTGCGCGAGCCTGATAACCCGCCAGCAAATCCATCACATCGGTATGGCGACTGTGAAAACGGCCCAGGTAATTATTGAATTTGGCATCACGGTTGTACTCGCCCTGATCCCAATAGGCTGGCGCCTGCACACCATGCAACAAGGCACGATAATGCAGCACGGGCAAATCAAAACCGCTGCCATTCCACGACACCA
The DNA here is from genome assembly GCA_964569335.1 of uncultured Paraperlucidibaca sp. Taxonomy (GTDB): domain Bacteria; phylum Pseudomonadota; class Gammaproteobacteria; order Pseudomonadales; family Moraxellaceae; genus Perlucidibaca. The sequence goes on along the minus strand of CAZMVL010000004.1, from coordinate 52,406 downwards.
AGGTCGGGGCATAACGTTCAAGACCGGCAAAAAAACGCTGAATAATCTCGGCCTCCGAGGCATGAGACTCACCCAGTGACCAGACCTTCAAACCATCACGTGTGCGCAACACCGCCGAAATACAGACAATGCGCTGCAATGAATGGCGAATGAAATCACTACCGCCGGTTTCCTGCCGACGCAGCTTGAACAATGCTTCGGCGGCGGCGGCATCGTCCAGCCCTTCCAAACCATACAGACGCCGACCACCCGCAATATCGGGCACGGTTTCGATGTCAAACACCAGTGTATTCATGACTGATCTGCCGTATCACTAAAAACACCCGTGGACAAATAGCGATCACCGCGATCACAGACAATCGCCACAATTACCGAATTTTCAACAGTTTTGGACAGCTCCAGTGCAGCCCATACCGAGCCGCCTGAAGAGACCCCACAGAAGATACCTTCTTCTCGTGCCAAACGGCGCATGGTGGCCTCGGCCTCCGGTTGTGGAATATCCATCACCAGATCCACCCGATCACGCTCAAAAATAGTGGGCAGATAGGCTTCCGGCCAACGACGAATACCAGGAATCTGCGCACCATCAATCGGCTGCAAACCCACCACCTCTATATTTGGGTTTTGCGACTTCAGATAACGCGACACGCCCATGATCGTCCCGGTCGTGCCCATCGAGCTAATAAAGTGCGTAATGCTGCCACCAGTCTGTTGCCAGATTTCCGGCCCCGTACCCTGAAAATGAGCCAGTGGATTGTCACTATTGCCAAACTGGTTCAAGACGATGCCCTTGCCTTCTTCCTGCATACGCAACGCCAAATCACGCGCACCTTCCATACCTTCTTGCTGGGTCACCGAAATCAGCTCGGCACCATAGGCCAGCATTGCATCTTTGCGTTCCTGACTTTGATTGGCTGGCATCACCAGTACCATGCGATAGCCCTTGATAGCCGCTGCCATGGCCAGCGCAATACCGGTATTACCCGATGTCGCCTCAATCAAGGTATCACCTGGGCGAATTTGTCCACGCTGCTCGGCTTCCACGATCATTGACAAGGCGGGACGATCTTTCACCGAACCTGCCGGATTATTGCCCTCAAGCTTGACCAGAATCGTATTTGACGTATTGCCAGGCATGCGCTGGAGACGCACCAACGGGGTATTACCAATGCAATCTGCAATCGTGGGGTAAATCATCACACAGCACCCAAAAAAACCGAGACGGGCGATTGTAAAGAGAAACGGTACAACGTGCTAATCTGTGCTCACAACAACGCATGAGAATATTTTATGCATCCTTGGCCTCTACATACCCGCCTGCTGCTCAGTGTCCTGATTCCTGTCGCCATTTTCATTGCAGGCTTTCAGGGTACGGCCATTTTTCAGCAGAAAGATGCCTTGGCAAAAAATGAAGAACTCACACACGCTCTGGCACTCACCCGACTCAGCACTCATCTTGAACGCCAGGAACTGACACCCGCACTGATTGCCCCTATTTTAAGCGAATCCAGCATTACCGGACTTGCTGTACTGAATCAGGCAGGCCAGCTGGAACTCGAGCTGGGCAAGAGCATGCCATTGCCCCATGACATGACAACACTGCCGCAACAATTATTAAGTGATGGCAGGCGCATCGTATTACTGCCCAATCACGAGGCACAGCGCGTCATCATGACGGTATATATCGCCAAGGCATTTTTCCTGTGGTTAGCCTTTATCACAGTGCTGACGCTGATTTTGCAATACCAGCTCAAGCGTAGTTGGCGACCATTTGCACGTGTCGTACACAGCCTGAATGAGCAAGGTCATTTTGTTGAGAACGAAGACCTGCAACAGGCCAGATTTTTATGGCCAGAACTCACTGATCGATTAACGCGACATATTGAAAAAACCGATGATGAACTGGTCATCCTGCGGTCGCAATGTGAGCAACTGGAAGAAGAACTGGCAGAAACTATCGAAACCATGGAGCGCCAGCAAATTGCGTTACACAGTGCACGACGGGAAGCCGTTGCCAACAACCAGTTGAAATCTGCCTTTCTGGCCAATATCAGTCATGAAATCCGCACGCCGCTCAATAGTCTGATTGGATTTACACGACTGCTGGGACGCACACGCCTGAGTCCGGACCAGCTCAGTCATGTCGAATCCCTCAGCCGCGCTGCCGAGCACTTGCTCGCCATGCTCAATGACCTGCTGGACCTGTCAAAGATTGAGGCCGGACGCCTGATTCTGGATGAAACCCCGGTCAACCTGCGTCAACTGGTCACTGACACCATTGATATGATGCAGCCGCTGGTTATCGACAAACCCGTAGAACTGCAACAGCATATTGATCACCGCGTGCCCGCCAGCATTCTGGGCGACTCATTGCGCTTGCGACAAATCCTGAGCAACCTGCTCAGTAATGCCATCAAATTCACACCCAGTGGTCATGTCGACATTACGCTTAAAGCCAGCCCTGGCTCCGACACCAATACCATAGAGCTTCAACTGGATGTGATTGATACCGGCATAGGTATCCCGCCATCACAGATCCCGACCTTGTTTGATGCCTTTCAGCAAGGTGATAGCTCAACCACCAGGCGCTTTGGCGGCACAGGGCTGGGGCTGACCATCACCAAACAGCTCGTTGATCTGCTGAAAGGACACATCAAGGTCAGCTCCAAAGCTGGGCAAGGTAGCTGCTTTAGTGTGTTCTGGCGTGCTGAAATAGACCCCTTTCAATCCATTACCCAGACCACGCCGATTGGGCAACGCCTGCAAGCTGCACTGAATCCACCACTACGTGTTCTGGTCGTCGATGATCACCCGGCCAACCTGGTACTGATGCGTGCCTGGCTAAGTGATTATGGCATTGACGTAGTTTGTGCCGAGTCTGGACATGAGGCCGTCCATATGGCACTGCAAAAACCGTTTGACCTGGTATTTATGGATATTCAAATGCCGGGCATGAACGGAATAGAAGCAGCACAGGCAATACGTGCGGGGGAAAAGAACGGACAACGTGTCCCTATTGTGGCACTCACCGCACACGCCATGAAGGCTGGCCAGAACACCGCACTCAACGGTATCGATGACTATCTGAGCAAGCCCTTGCAGGATGCTCAACTACTGCATATTTTGCAGCAATGGACACGCTTTATCGCCGCACCCGATGCTTTAGTAGACTGGAATGAAGGCCGCAAGCTGGCTAACGGCAAGCCCGAACTTGCCGAAACCCTGCTACGTACCCTGATCGATGACTTGCCTGCCACCCGCCACCGCATTGTGGAGGCGGTGAACAGCCAAAACACCAATGCCTGGCAGCAAGAGCTACATCGTTTACTGGGCGCTTGTCGTTATTGTGGCGTACCGGCACTGCGACAACGCCTGGAACAATTGATGGCTCAGCGCCCAACCAGCACACTGGATGCCACCCCCTTGCTAACCGACATAGACGCACTGCTGCAGTGGGCACAGCAGCAGTGGCCGGCTACCAACCTGCCGATTAACGAGGCGCCATCCGAATAGCACCATCAATACGGATGGTTTCACCATTCAGGAAGCTGTTCTCCACCATATGAACCGCCAATTGGCCGTACTCATCCGGATGACCCAAACGCTTGGGGAACTGCGTCATTTCAATCAATGGCAGCTTGACCGTATCCGGTGCAGCATTCATCAGCGGCGTATTAAAAATACCGGGGGCAATGGTGTTAACACGCACACCAACCGCGGCCAGATCACGAGCCAATGGCAACGTCATGCCAACAACACCGCCCTTGGAAGCCGAATACGCTACCTGACCAATCTGACCATCAAAAGCCGCTACTGATGCGGTATTAATGACCACACCGCGCTCACCGTCTGAATTTGGCTCATTTTTCGCCATTTCTGCCGCCGCCAGACGCGTCACATTGAATGTTCCGATCAGGTTAATGCTGATCACCTTGCTGAATACATCCAGAGAGTGCGGGCCATTTTTACCCACAGTACGCATCGCACTGCCGACACCAGCGCAATTGACCGCAATATGCACTCCACCCCATTGAGCGACCACAGCAGCCAATGCTTCCTGCACCGACGCTTCATCTGACACGTTGGTACGACAGAACATGGCATCAGCACCCAGCTCCTGTGCCACCGCACTACCCGCTTCTACGTTCAAATCAAAAATAGCGACTTTGGCACCTTTGGCCAGATAAGCCTTGACGGTAGCCAGACCCAAACCGGATGCACCGCCCGTAATGACGGCAACCTTGTCTTTCAACTGCATAAAGAAACCCCTGAGGAAAAGACCAAACAAAAATGCGACCAATCAGTCACGGCGACAGAGCATAGCACCGACACAAGGTGGTGCAAATAAATCAAACCAGTCCAATACCCGAAATCTGACGTGCCAACCGCGCCGCATGGTTGTCCGTCATGCTGCCGACAAAATCCAGCACACGCAGATAACCCTCATACAGGCTGGCATCTTCAGACAAAACTGGCTCCAACAGTGCCAGTTGAGTACGCTGCCTGTGTCCCAGACTGGACACTCCCTGCAAACAGGCAGCACGGACATTCGGCACCAACACATTCAATAAAACACCCAGGCAAGGATAAGCCGCAATTTCGGTTTCAACCTTGCTACGATGTCGATAGACCTTGTCACTGGCCAGCTGCTTGGCCGCTACCAACGTCTCACGCACATCGGCACTGGCACAGGCAATCAGATCCTTTTGCGGTAATTCACCCGCCAACAATGCATCGTGATGACGCATAAAGGTATCGGCCATATCCTTCACACAGCGCCCAACCATGGTGCCACGCAGTGCCGCAGCATACTGACGCGGATCACGTATACCCCAGACCTTGTCAGGGTCTACTACCGGCCCCAGTAAACGCTCAAACTCGTGCAAATCCAGAATGCCCATTTCAACCGCATCTTCCAGATCCACAATGGCATAGCAAATATCGTCCGCCGCCTCCATCAGATACGACAGGGGATGCCTGGCCCAATGGCTATCTGCATGACGAATCAAACCCAGCGCCTCGGCCACCTGCTGGTAATAAGGCAGCTCCGCCTGATAAATATTGAACTTGCCACGCTCGGGAAAAGTTTGGGCACTCCAGGGATACTTCACCATGGTGCCCAATGTGGCAGCACTCAGGCGCATACCGCCTTCACCGGCATACATCTCCAGACTGGAAACCAGACGCAACCCATGCGCATTGCCTTCATAGGTCTGAATATCCAGGCGCTCGGCATCAGTCAAACCTTCCAGCAACTGTGCATGTTCTGGCTCGCGAAACCAGTCACGCAAAGCATATTCACCGGTATGACCAAATGGCGGATTGCCCAGATCATGTGCCAGACACGCCACTTGCACCGCCGAACCAATATCAAAAGGGGTATATCCCTGCGGCAGCAATCCACCCTCAACCAGCATGGCTCCGACACGATTACCCATGCTACGTCCGACACTGGCCACCTCTACACTGTGTGTCAAACGATTATGAGCATGATCACTTTGCGCCAATGGATGTACCTGGGTTTTGCGGCCCAAGCGCCGGAAAGCAGAGGAAAACACCACGCGATCATGATCAATATGAAACTCGGAACGCAGTCCGGCAGCTCCATCGGCACTGGCCGCAGCACGTGTTGGCCGGACTTCGCCGTCACGGATTTTGAAACGCGTGGTATTCAACAATGCGGGCCAATTCATACGGGCTGTCGCCATGAGCTACTCCCTTGTTTGTCAAAGATCAATTAACTGCCCCATGATAGCAGCCTAGGTTATGGCATACTGAGCCTGTCTTTACAGGGGATAACAATGCTCGAAACGCTATTCCAGAATAATCGCTTGTGGGCCGAATCGGTTAAAGCACGTGACCCATTGTTTTTCGAGAAGCTGGCACAACAGCAGTCACCCCAATTTCTCTGGATTGGTTGTGCCGACAGCCGGGTGTCAGCCAATGAAATCATGGGGTTGCTGCCTGGCGAAGTATTTGTCCATCGCAACGTAGCCAATATGGTGATTCATACCGATATGAATTGTCTGTCCGTATTGCAATATGCCGTTGAAGTCTTAAAGGTAGAGCACATTCTAGTCACTGGCCATTATGACTGCGGAGGCATCAGAGCTACTGTTGAAAACCGTGAATTTGGTCTGATTGATAACTGGTTACGCCATGTCAAAGACGTACAGCGCCAGCACCAAGATGAGCTGGAAGGACTCGATACTCAAGGCACCGTTGATCGTTTATGCGAATTGAACGTAATCACCCAGGTTGCCAATGTCTGTAACACACCCATTGTGAAAAATGCCTGGCGTCGTAATCAGGCACTCTCTGTTCATGGCTTTATCTACAGCGTCAAAGATGGTCTGTTACGTGACTTAGGAATTCACTGCTCCGGCCTTGACGAAATTACCAGCCTGTAAACAGGAATAATAAAAAAGCCCGGACACATCCGGGCTTTTTTATACCTTGGCAGAAATTACTGCTGAGGTGGGTTAATACGAATTTCGGTGCGACGATTCTGTTCACGACCGGCATCTGTATTGTTTGAAGCAATCGGGTGGTTAAAACCATAACCAATCGAGCTGACACGCTGACCAGCTACACCACGATTAACCAGATAACCTGCTACCGAATTAGCTCGTTGCTGTGACAGATTCTGATTGAACTGGGCATTGCCCACGTTATCAGTATGACCGCTAACCGTGATTGTCGTGTCCTTGTACTCTTTCAGCACATCAGCCACGGCGTCCAGCACCGGGTAGAAGTCAGCACGAACGGCAGACTGTCCTGTCGCAAACGTGATATTGCCTGGCATGATCAGGTTGATAGCACCTGTGCTGGCATCACGATGAACACCCACTCCCACGCTGCTTAAACGATCGCGCAGTTTCTTTTCCTGCACATCCATGTATACGCCCACACCACCGCCTGTCACACCACCGATGGCAGCACCTTGCAGACAACGCTCGTTACGCTTGCCGCGGTCAGTAGTCGCAGTTGCAATACCGCAGCCCACTGCCGCACCAATTGCAGCGCCATAAGTTCCTTTAGCGACCTGACGCTCGCCGGTATAAGGGTTGGTAGTACAACCAGCCAGTGCCAGTGCACCTGCAACCGCAGCAACGGATAAAATACGCATCTTAATTCTCCTTAAACAAGATACCCACAAGCGCGGGGTTCCAAAGCAGTGAAACGTCAGACTGATGCAATCGTTGACAGCCTGGAAAGCACTTGATCAGGCCATACTAGGAATCGTTTTTGTCACGGCAACAACCATGGCGGCAGTATACGCCAGGAAAGCAACCAGCAACCACAGGCTTTGTTTGGCAACGCCGTTTATCCGCTTGAAGGTAATGCCCGAAATAATCAAAAACGCAAACAACAGGCCAAACTTCAACCACACCCAATCAGGCACGCCACCTATCGATTTCGTCAGCATAATGCCGGCCACAATCAGAACCGCACTGAGAATATGCGGCAAGATGCGCAATGGTGTTTTCTGCTGCAAGGCCGAGCCTGTCAGCAACAATCCCGCACGCACCAAAAATACCAGCCCCAACAAGGCCGCCATGGTCATATGCAGCATTTTTAATAATTCATAACTCATCTGCGTCAGCACTCCCAAGGACAAAACAATAATGACAGGACGCTTTATGCGATTCCAAATGACTCATGTCAAACGAATTTCCCCATCAACCTGCTTCGAATGCATTTTTTTGGTATGTTGATACCCGCAAAAACAACCAGCTCGACATCATGCTATTTGAAAAAGTCCCCACCCCTTGCGTAGGCATCTGCTCAACCACTTATGGCGACTCGGTATGCCGGGGCTGTCGTCGCTACCTGCATGAGGTCATTGACTGGAATCGCTATGCCGACTCTGAAAAACGCCTGATCTGGCAACGACTGGATCATTTAATGTCACAGATTCTGCCGCGCTATTTTGATATTCGTGACAGTGACACCTTGCGGAGACAGTTGGAGCACTATCGCATTCCATTCAGAAAAGAGACTCATATCTGGGGCTGGCTATATGCGCTATTGAAGGCCACGGCAAAACAAGAGCCGGTGCTGGCTGAGTTTGGTGTGTGGCGTCTGGACAGGTCGGCAATGACATTAGCCGAATTGCGAGAGCAGATTAATCAGGACCTGCATGTCCTGGCGACCGCGTATTACGAGAGAGACCTGCTCCGCGCGGGTCAGATTGGTGGTGCGCCAGAAAGGACTTGAACCTTCACGCCTTGCGGCACTGGAACCTAAATCCAGCGTGTCTACCAATTTCACCACTGGCGCAAAACACGGCGGCGACTATAGCAGAGCCCTGCCTAGTCGCCTAGCGGGTTTAGGCGCTGGCACGCAATTTTCTGGTGCGCAGCGTGCCACGCACATTGCCTGACACATAGCCCAGCATTGCCAGCAAAGCAGACTCATTCGGCTTGGGCTGTTTGCCCCGACCAATACGGCGCAACTGGCGGGTATACCAGACCACTTCCAGCAGTCCCATGCGATCAATCGGGCCAATACCCGTGCTTAATGGTTTCACCCGATGACGTGTTTCCACACCCGCCAGCAGGCGCTTGGGCGCATCCGGCTCAATCGCCAGCGGACGTGCCACGCCGACCAGATCCATGGCACCAGAAGCCAGCGCATCTCCCATACCTGCCAGCGAACGGAAACCGCCCGTTACCATTAACGGTGTACTCACCTGCTGACGTACCTTTTCGGCAAACTCAAGGAAATAGGCTTCACGTGCCTTGCTACTGTCCTTTTGACGCAAACCGGCCATTGCAGGGGCTTCATAAGTGCCACCCGAAATTTCGATCATATCAATGCCAACGGCAGCCAGCGCTTCGATAGTGGCCAGAGACTCTTCTTCAGTAAAACCACCACGCTGAAAATCAGCCGAGTTCAGCTTGATGCCAATAGGGAAATCCGGCCCGACCGCAGCACGCATGGCCTCATAAACCGCCAACACGAAACGGCGACGCTTTTGCGGACTACCGCCCCAGTCATCGGTACGCACATTGTGCTTGGGTGACAAGAACTGACTGACCAGATAACCATGTGCGCCGTGAATCTGGACACCATCAAAGCCCGCGGCTTTCACAATACCTGCAGAACGACCAAAACGCGCAATCACATCCTGGATATCGTCTTCCGTCATGGCTTTCGGCGTATCAAAGAACGCCCGCATATCCGGATTGAACGGAACGGCAGAAGGCGACAGATTTTGTTTGTTCAAACCTCTAGGAGACTGCTTGCCAGGGTGATTCAACTGAACCCAGGTCGCGCTCTGATGGCGACGCCCTGCATTGGCCCACTGCTTGAGCAGATCCAGATCACGCTCATCTTCAATCACGACATTACCTGGTTCGCCCAAGGCACGTCGATCCACCATTACGTTGCCGGTAATCGACAAGCCAATACCGCCTCTGGCCCAGGCATCGTACAAATGAATCAGCTCAGGAGTAACACGGTTATCCATGGTTGCCATGGCCTCACTCATCGCCGACTTGGCCAGGCGATTCGGCAACACCGCGCCACAAGGTAAGGTCAGAGGTTCTGCCAATCGTTGAGCATGAGCTTGCATATAGAGCACTCCATCAAGAATGGAGGCAAATTAAGCGTTAAATCTGACATTGTCAATATTAGACAACAAGCAATGTCAGTCTTGAATTGCCTGAACCGAGTCCGCCCCTTCACGATTGGGAGGCATGCTACACCCATGCAGGGACTTGAGAGCAGACCCCATAATCGACTCAAAATGCTTGGCCAGCTCATGGTTATCACGGCCCTGTGGCTTCTCGGCAGGCAAGAACGACACCTCCACCGCAATACGATCACCACTAAGCATATTTAACAAATGTGGAACAAACTCATCATTGCCAATAAATGGTGCAAATGGATGCAGGCCACTTTCGTGGTGATAACAAATCACCATAGGCTGAATCAAACAGTCGGTTTCAACACCGGCACTAAATAATTTGGCAAAGAAGCGATTCACGGCAAAACCATCAGTGGTTGTCCCTTCGGGAAAAAACAGGACACGTCGGTTGGCATTGATTTCTTCAACAATCTGATCTTTGACACGGTCGGCATCACCCGAGCCACGCTGAATAAACAAGGTACCCGCCGCGCTTGCCAAAGCACCAATCAATGGCCATTGCGCCACTTCTGCCTTGGACAGAAAGTTCAGTGAACGCACACCACCCAATACAGGAATGTCCATCCATGACACATGATTGCTGATCCACAGTGCGCGAGGATCATTGGACGGCTGACCATGCAAATGCACATCCATATTGAGCGTGGCGCACAAGCGCCGCAGCCACCACCGAATAATGGGCGCATGCCAGCTGACATTTTTAACTAAGAACATACCCACAACAGCGGCAATCAGCACGCCCAGCAGAATATGACTGGCCAGCAAAAATATGCGCCATAGCAGGAAAAAGCTAAGTGGAGGGTTATTCACGATGGCAGGGTGCGCATGTCGTACACGGGGAATTCGTCGAGTCACGTTGTCTCATGTCAGGCAGTCTTCAGGAACTTCTGAGCATACCTGCCTGACAGCGCTTGTACATCCATCAAAATGAAGACATCGGCACAATTAAAGTCAGGATCCCAGCAAGCCTCACCACCAATACGTGCTCCCATGCGCAAATAGGCCTTTAACAGCGGAGGCACAGAGACTTTTCCAGTAGCTGCTGACGACAGCAAAATCTCACGACTCGGGCTGACACGCAGCTCATCACCGACAAAATGCTTTTCACGTAACGTGGGCATCACACTGGCCAGTGTTGTGCCACCATCCGCCAGACTGATGCTGGCACAGCCAATCAGGTACTGATAACCCGCCTCCAGCATATGTTCTGCCAACGCCGACCACAGCACCATAATGGCAGCACCCGAGCGATAGTCCTTATGTACACAGGTACGGCCAATTTCCAGCACACGTCCGGGCAAGCGATGAATCGCGCTTAAATCAAACTCCTGTGCCGAATAAAAACCACCGGCCAATTTTGCGGACTCATCCGACAATAAGCGGGTAGTAGCAATGATCTGATGATTGTTTGCCGCGTCATACACATTGATATGCTGGCAATAAGCATCATAGTGGTCGATATCAAGACCACCGGTAGCGCTGCAATCAATGCCGTACTCATCACCGAAGGTCTCGGCACGCAAACGTTGCGAAGCAGCCACCTGCTCTGCTGTAATAGCAAAACTCACCTCAAACCTTGGCTTTTGGCGCTCACCTGCCTCAGCTACGGACAGTAGGTTCACCACATTATTTGCGGTACTCACTGCACTCTGTTCAATGGTTTGCTGATTCATGATCTGTCTCACTGCTGTCTTTTTCATAGCAGCAGTATTCCGATGACAGATGTAGGCTCGGTGACAGTTATATGTCAGTTTGATTAATTATGCAGAACTCGCCCTGGTGCGACTGACGCAATAGGAGCGCTGTTTTGGACGCCAGTTTATTGCCTTGGCTGTTATATCTTGCAACCGGAGTCTGTGCTGGTTTTCTGGCCGGATTGCTGGGTATTGGTGGTGGCATGGTGATTGTGCCAGCGCTCATTTTAAGCTTTCACTGGCAAGGACTGCCGCTGGAAATCAGTACACATCTGGCCGTTGGCACATCGCTGGCCAGCATTGTGTTAACGGCCATCAGCTCCATCCGTACCCATCATCAAAAAGGCGGTGTTGACTGGTCAGTGTTGCAGCGCCTGGCACCTGCTCTCATGATCGGGGCACTTATCGGTGCTCAAGTTGCGCATCAACTCCCGGCTCGGATATTACAGCTGGTTATTGGTGTATTTGCTTTGTGGACAGGCTGGAGAATGCTGAAGGCACAAAAGCCGGATCTCATTCAGCAACCCTTGCCCAGTGGCCCCCGCCTGTATGGTGCAGGCGGCGTTATTGGTGTGGCATCCGCTATTTTCGGCATTGGCGGTGGCAGTCTGATGGTGCCGTATCTTTGTCATCACGGCGTTAAGATTCAGCGTGCTGTTGGTACTGCGGCAGCAGCAGGCTTCCCGATTGCCGTTGCCGGCAGCATTGGTTTTATTGTCAGCGGCTGGGGTATCAGCACCCTGCCCAGTGGCTCGACAGGTTATGTGTACTGGCCAGCCTTACTGGGGCTGGCACTCACCAGTCTGGTGTTTGCACATATCGGCGCCAGCACCGCACACAAACTGCCTGCTGCCAAATTAAAGCGTGCCTTTGGTATTGTCCTGGTACTGGTCGGGCTACGCTTTATGTTTGGCATGAGCTAAGCCGGTTAACCGGTATTACGCAAGCCAGCTGAAATACCCGTCATAGTCACCATCAAGGCATGATCATGCGGACTTTGACCATGCCCTGAGTCTGTTGCCAGCCATTGACGACGACGCTGCATCAGTTCCGCCTGCAGCAGGTGCAATGGCAACAGATAAGGCCTGCGCAAACGAATGGACTGAGCCAGAATGGCGTTTCTGTCTGACCAGGGTTCAGCATCAATATAATTTGGCAACAACAAAGCCAATTGTGTTGCGATATTGCGCAATTTTGTGCCCAACGTCTGCAAATCGGCACGGTCAGTCAAACGACTTTCATACTGCTCGGCAATCGCAAAGTCAGACTTGGCCATCACCATTTCCAGCATATCCAGCAGGCCACTGAAGAAAGGCCAGTTCTTCGCCATGCCTTGCAATGCCGCCTGACCATACTTTTGCTCAGCCGCCAGCAGAGCCTCGTAAACCCCCAACCAGGCCGGCAACATCAAACGAATCTGCGTCCAGGCAAAGACCCACGGAATGGCACGTAAGGTTTCCACACCTCCTCCGACCACACGACGTGCAGGTCTTGAGCCCAAGGGTAAAAGTTGCAACTCCAACTCCGGTGTCACCGTCCGCAGATAATCAATAAATGCATCATCCTGACGAATCTGCTGACGAAACACCTGGCGAGAGGTATCACTCAGTGTCGACATCATGTCTCGCCATGCAGGATCGGCCACCGGCGGCGGCAATAACGTGGCCTCTAGCGTTGCCACCAGATACTGCGCCAGATTACTGATAGCGACCGAGGGCAGGCCAAACTTCATCCGGATCATTTCGCCCTGCTCGGTCACGCGCAATGCGCCATTCACGGTACCCGGCGGCTGCGATCGCAACGCCTGTCGGGTAGGCGCTCCACCACGGCTGACCGTACCGCCACGGCCATGAAACAACACCAGGCGCACGTCATGTTCAGCGGCCACAGCAGCCAAACCTTCCTGTGCCTGATACTGGGCCCAGGCAGCGGCCAGAAAACCGGCATCCTTGGTCGAGTCCGAATAACCGATCATGACTTCCTGATGCCCCTGAATCAGGTCACGGTAAATTGGCAACGACAACAGGCCACGCAAACAGTCCGGCGCATTGGCCAGATCATCAAAGGTCTCAAACAAGGGAACCACGCGCATGGGACTGGACATTTCCGCCTTGTGCATAAACAACTTCACCAGCAATACATCACTGGCCTCATGCGCCATCGAGATCACATAAGCACCTAATGCCTCACTGGGTTGATCAGCCAACATCCTGAACGTGGCCAGTACTTCCATCACTTCCGGTTCAAACACCGATGGCTCAGAAAGCTGCCAGATATGCTCCGGCAACAACGGTCTTGGATTGACCAGCTCGGTCAGCAAAAATTGCTGCCGCTGCGACTCGGACCAGGACAAATAATCACCCAATCCCAAATATTGAGTAATAGCTGCCATGGCCTCGGCATGACGCGTCGACTCCTGACGAATATCAAGGCGCAACAGGGGCAGACCAAAACAATGTACGCGGCGAATCACATCAACCAGACGCCCATCCGCCAGACTATCCAGACCTATGCTGACCAAATCGTCATAACACAAAGTAAAGTCGGCCAGCAGATCTGCCGTATGCTGATAACCATCATGCTGACCCTGTACACGACCAGCAATCTCGTCGTTAACTGCCTGCTGACTGTGTTGCAAACGATCACGAATCTGCTTCAACCAGTCACGATAAGGCTCACGCGAATCAAGCCCCACTCGCTCACGAACGGCCTGACCGCAACGTGAAACCGATAACTCACTACGCAAGACATCAACATCACGCAAATACAGATCCAGCGCCATCCAGCGTGCCAGCAGCAATACTTCACGGGTCACTTCATGCGTCACAAAGGGATTACCGTCTCTATCGCCACCCATCCATGAACCCAGACGCAAGGGCGCCGCATTAAGCGCCAAACGTTCTCCCAACACCGCCTGCATGGCTTCGTCCAATGCTCTCAGGCAATCTGGCACGGCATACCACAAGCTGGTTTCCAGCGTGGCGAAGCCCCACTTGGCCTCATCCACTGGCGTAGGTCGCTGCGAGCGAATCTCATCCGTTTCCCAGGCCGCCAATACCAGTCTGGCCAAACTGGTGATCTCGGCATCATCAACCAGACCAGACAACCGACTGGTTTCCAATCGAGACAGGCTTTCGGCAATTTCATCATGCTTTTGTATCAGCGTACGGCGCGTTACTTCGGTGGGATGCGCCGTCAACACCAGCTCAACCGCAAGCTCAGCAATAGCCGACCTGATTTTTTCGACACCCAGACCGGCTGCCTGCAAAGAGGTCAATACCGTCTTGAATGCTTCGGTCGCTGGAGCAAGCTGTCCACCGGGATAATCCTCTCTCGCCAGGCGTATACCGTGATACTGCTCGGCAATATTGGCCAGATTCAGGAAATGTGAAAACGCACGCCCAACTTCATGTAGTTCCTGCGTGTCTGCCGTTGATAAAAAATGTGCCAGCTCCCGGCTGGCAGACTCATCACCCGCCACCACCATTTGCGCCGTTTGCCGCAATGACTCAATACGTTCATAGGCCGACTGGCCAGAGCGCGTACCCAGCACCTCTCCCAACAACTGGCCAAGCAGGCGCACATCTTTCCGCAACGGTTGATGACGGTCATTATTCATTCACTACTACTCACTACTGTAAACCGGATGTGCTTGAGTCTATGCCAGCACTGCCGACCCAGCACAACCAACATGGAAAATAATGTTACAAATGAATTGGGTATATTGTCGGACAAGGGGCTAGTGCATTTGCCGAGTGCTAGTGCTAGTATCTTCACGTCTGAATATTGACCTTGATTTGCCGCAACAACTCATTGTCTAGTCAGACGCCATACCATGTACAACCTGAGAGAACTGACCATGCAAATCAAAAAATTCGCTGTTATCGCTGCTGTTGCTTCCACACTGGCTTTCGTTGGCTGCGCCAAGAAAGAAGAAGCTGTTGAAGTTCCAAGTGCTGAAGAAGCTGTAGAAGCCGTTGAAGAAGCTGCTGAAGAAACAGTTGAAGCCGCTGAAGAAGCTGTTGAAGCTGTTGAAGAAGCATACGAAGAAATTGCTGAGTAATCAGTTGGGCTAACGCCCTCGCTGATTAAAAGGGGTGCTTAGGCACCCCTTTTTCATATCTGACTCTCCACTCTAAAATCATGGAGTACAACATGACTTGCCCCTGTGGTTCCTCTTTAGACTTTAACGCCTGCTGCGGCCCTATCTTGTCAGGTGAACAACCCGCAGCCAGCGCCGAAGCCATGATGCGCGCACGCTACACCGCATACACTCGCTCCGACATTAACTTCATCATGAACTCCACTCACCCGGATGGCCGCGATGACAGTGACATCGATGCCATGCGTGCATGGTCAGAAAATGCCGAGTGGCTAAAGCTGGAGGTTTTGCAAACAGAGGCTGGGAATGACGGTGACAGCCGGGGCCTGGTCGAGTTTATTGCCCATTACAACATGGCAGGCATCAAGCATCATCACCATGAAATCTCGGGCTTCGTGCGCAGCACATTGCCTGATGGACGCAGCACCTGGTTATTCCGTGATGGCAAGCCCTTGCATAGTGGCCCATCCGAAAAACCCAAACCTGTCGTGAATGAGGTTAAAATTGGCCGCAATGACCCCTGCAGCTGTGGCAGCGGTAAGAAATTCAAAAAGTGCTGTGGCGCCTGAGTGCCCACCACCATCATTTAATGGAGTTCGCAACATGAGTCATGATCCCGTTGTTATTGTGAATGGCGCCCGCACCCCCATGGGTGGTTTTCAAGGCAGCCTGGCCAGTGTTTCTGCCCCCACACTGGGCGCAATCGCCATTCGTGAAGCCATCAAACGTGCCGGCATCCAGGCCGAACAAGTACAAGAAGTCATTTTGGGCTGTGTGTTGCCTGCTGGCCTGAAGCAAGGCCCCGCACGTCAAGCCATGCTGGACGCTGGCCTGCCTGCGGCCACTGGCGCCACCACCATCAACAAACTATGTGGTTCCGGCATGAAAGCCACCATGCTGGCTCATGATCTGATTGCCGCAGGTACCAACGACATCATGGTTGCCGGTGGCATGGAATCCATGACCAACGCTCCCTATATTCTGCCAAAGGCACGCGGTGGCTTCCGCATGGGTCATGGTCAGGTCATGGATCATATGTTCCTGGATGGCCTGGAAGATGCCCGCACGGGTCGTCTGATGGGGTCTTTTGCACAGGACATGGCCAATACCATGAACCTGACTCGTGAAGATATGGATGCCTTTGCCATCGAGTCGCTCAAACGTGCCAATGCCGCCATTGCCAATGGTCACTTTAAAGATGAGATTGTGGCCGTACCTGTACAAACCCGCAAAGGCGAGACCTTGGTTGATACCGATGAGCAACCAGGCAACGCGCTGCCAGAAAAGATTCCCAATCTGAAACCTGCTTTTGCCAAAGACGGCAGCATTACCGCCGCCAATGCCTCTTCCATTTCAGATGGTGCTTCAGCACTGGTGCTGATGAAAGAAAGCAAAGCCCGTGAGTTGGGTCTTCAACCATTGGCACGTATTGTCGGTCACTCCACTCAATCCCAGGATCCCAGCGAATTCACCATTGCTCCTGTAGGCGCACTGAGCAACCTGTTCGCAAAAACCGGCTGGACCGCGGAGTCTGTAGATTTGTACGAGATCAATGAAGCTTTTGCCATGGTCACCATGGCAGCCATGATCAAACACAATCTGCCACACGACAAAGTGAATGTGCATGGTGGTGCCTGCGCATTGGGACACCCCGTTGGCTCAACCGGCTCACGCATTATCCTCACGCTGATTCATGCGCTGAAACAGCGTAATAAAACGCGTGGTGTTGCAGCGCTCTGCATTGGTGGCGGAGAAGCAACGGCAATGGCTATCGAAGTCATTTAAGCCAAACAAGCGTCGTAAAAAAGCCCCGGCCTTCAAGCTGGGGCTTTTTTTATGCCAAAAAACTCAGACCAGCGCCATTTTTCCACCGCCGAGTGGCGCTCTTATCAGTGACCACCCATGCTAGCTTAGCCAAAAACATGAATGGGGACGGATCGCCATGCACTTTATTCGCAACATCATTCCTTTTCGCTATTTTGCCTGGCTAGGTAGCGGCATCGCATTTATTGCCTCTCTGGTCCTGTTCTGGCTTTATCCCCTGATTGGCGGCACGCCCGTATTGGTGTTTGGTGCCCTCACCTTGCTGGGCGCTCTGGACTTCTTCCAGACCAAACAGGCCATTCGCCGAAACTACCCCATTCTGGCGCACTTTCGTTTCCTGCTGGAATCCATACGACCCGAAATCCGCCAATACTTTTTTGAGTCAGACACAGAAACCATCCCTTTTTCCAGAGCACAGCGCTCACTGGTCTATCAACGCGCCAAAAATGTGATCGACAAAAAAGCCTACGGGACACTCACCGACGTCTACGAAGAACACTACGAATGGATTAACCACTCGGTTCAAACCGTACACATCGAGGATCACAACTTTCGCGTCATGATTGGCGAGCATCAATGCAAGCAGCCCTATTCATTATCGATCTACAACATCTCGGCCATGAGCTTCGGCGCTCTGTCAGCCAACGCCATTCTGGCACTCAACAAAGGTGCAAAAATGGGTGGTTTTGCACACGACACAGGCGAAGGCTCGATTAGCCGTTATCACCGCGAACACGGTGGCGACCTGATCTGGGAGATAGGCTCGGGCTATTTTGGCTGCCGCAATGAAGATGGCAGCTTCAGCCCTGATCGTTTTGCCGAAAATGCCTGCGATCCACAGGTCAAAATGATCGAAATCAAGCTAAGCCAAGGTGCCAAACCTGGACACGGGGGCATCCTGCCTGCCGCCAAGGTCAGCAAGGAAATTGCCGAGGCCCGTGGCGTCCCCGAAGGTGAGGACTGCATTTCTCCCTCCAGCCACTCGGCCTTTTCTACCCCGATTGAACTGATGCAATTTATTGCCCAGTTACGCGAGCTATCCGGTGGCAAACCAATCGGCTTCAAACTTTGTATTGGCCACCCATGGGAATTCTTTGCCATCTGCAAGGCCATGATAAAAACCGGTGTCACGCCAGACTATATTGTGGTTGATGGTGCCGAAGGGGGTACTGCCGCTGCTCCGGTCGAATTCACCGACCATCTGGGAACCCCCATGCATGAGGGTCTGGTACTGGTTCACAACACCCTGGTTGGCCTGAATCTGAGAGATCGCGTCAGAATCGGTGCAGGCGGCAAGGTCATCTCCGCGTTTGATATCGCTCGCACCATGGCACTGGGTGCAGACTGGTGCAACTCCGGTCGCGGCTTCATGTTTGCCTTGGGCTGTCTGATGGCACAAACCTGCCATACCGGTCGCTGCCCTACTGGCGTGGCCACACAAAGCTGGTTGCGCCAACGCGCACTGGATCCGGATGACAAGGGCAACCGGGTGTATCACTTCCACCAAAATACCATGAAGGCACTGGCAGAAATTACCGGAGCCGCAGGACTAAGCCACCCTAATCAGCTACGCCCCCATCACATCGTCAGGCGTGTTTCACTGCATAAAGTGGCGTTGGCATCCGTACTGATTGACTACCTGAAACCCGGTGACCTGATAGAAAACCGGGCAGAACATCCCGTATTCAGAATGTACTGGCGTATGGCCAGCGCCGACAGCTTTACCCCTATGGCAGACTGTGAACTACCCGAAGCCAGTTAAGGGGTTGCCGCTGCCCTGAAAGCCGCAATTGCCTCCTGTATGGCAGGCAATTGCGCTTGAGCTGCACGCTCACCAGCCAGAATCGCTGCATGACGACTGGCCAGATCACCCGCCCCCATGGCCGACACGTCTGGCTGAATAACCACAGAGGCCATGGCCAGCTCTCGGTCAATACCGGCCTGTCCCATGATCGTAATGGTCTGATTCAGTAGCCCCCACGGAGAACTGCGCTGACCTGGCCTGGGTCGGGCAGAAATATCCACCGCAATAACCAGATCCGCACCCATGTCCTTTGCGGTTTCCACCGGAATTGGACTGACCAGACCACCGTCCACATAACGCTTATCAGCAATGGTGACCGGCACAAAAACGTTAGGAATACTGCAGGACGCACGCACGGCCTGACCCACATTGCCACGACTAAAGGCAACCTTGCGGCCTGTCTGCATTTCCGTTGCCACAGCGGCAAAGCGTCGTGGGAAATCCTGCATCTGACGATTGCCAACCACCATATTGACGTAGTCCTGCAAGCGCTGTCCCAACAAAAAACCTTCACGATTAAAGGTCAGATCGCGGATCTCCGCCTCACGCAAATTTAGCGCCAGCGCCTGTAGTTCAAATGGTGTCAAACCACTGGCATACAGCGCGCCGACAAAACTGCCTGCACTGGTTCCTGCAATAATTTGTGCCTGAATACCGTGCGACTCAAGCACCTTAAGTACCCCAATATGGGCAAAGCCCTTGGCTCCACCACCACCCAACGCCAACGCAATCACTGGCTCACGAGGCTCAGGTACAGTCACGGAAACCGATCGCGACTGACAACCCACCAGCAGCAGAAAACAGCACAGCCATACACACTGCTTAATCACATTAATACCTCAAGATGTAGGCTTTCCATTGTGTTACGCCATAACGCCTGTACCAACTCGGGCGCTGACTCATTACGCAAGCCCAATAACGACTCAAATACCAACGGCAAATTAGCCGGACTATTGTTCGGCACTGGCATACCCGACATCACCGGACGGCAAGCACTGGGCAACATATCAGGCGCATCCGTCTCAATGACCAGTGCCGACAAGGGTAATTGTGCCGCAACCGCACGAATACGATGAGCACCGGAATAAGTCATGGCACCACCAAAACCCAGCCTGAAGCCCAGCCGAACATACATTTCCGCCTCTTCCAGACTGCCCGAAAAGGCATGCACAATACCACCTGTGGTCAGGCCTGCACGCTTCAGACAACGCTGAATATCACTGTGACAACGCCGCGCATGCAAGATCACCGGCAGATCAAACTGCCTGGCAAGTGCCAGCTGTGCCTCAAATACATCAACCTGACGTTGCCACTGCACAGGCTCACGCAACGCAGGTACATAACGATCCAGACCAATCTCGCCCACCGCAACAACACTGGACTCCTGCGCCAATAACCGGGCCAGATCATCTATGTCCTGATCTTGATAAGAATCCAGAAACAAGGGATGCACACCCAGCGTTGGCCATACCCTCATATGCTCCTGATCAATCATGGCCTGCCACTGCAACAGCGCACGCCACCGGGATGCCTGATAAGCAGGCACCACAATACCTCTCACCCCTGCATCAAACGCCTGCTGCAAAACAACCATACGATCGGCGTCAAACTCGGGCGCATCCAAATGACAGTGGCTATCAATAAGGTGCATATGATGCCTGCTCAGGCTTAATCACCAATCAGTTGAGGCTGGATAATCGACTTCAAACGCGCATAGGGAACATCAAAGCTGGGCATCCCCTCGGAGTAAGGACCAAGCTGATACGACTGATACTGCAGACGCACAAATTTCGGCAACAACGCCACATTGTCAGTGCGTTCAAACGGCCAGCTTTCCATCACGGAAGCCGGGTCATCCAGACCACGCAACCAGTCCTCATAGACCTGCTCTACTTCAGACCAGAAGGCATCGCTCTGCCCCGCCTGAATAATATTGTCGAGCGTCAGCAACTGCTGGTTTTCAGCGTCCCAATTCAGATATTGAGAGGAGCTGTTACCATGCGCACCACCGGTATAGCTGGACTCATCCAGCCGCAATACATTAATACCTGCCGCGCCCGGCAAAACTTCCAGTGACAGATCGGCAGACCATGCCTGCTGATACTCCGCCGCATCACGAATAAACAACGTGGCTTGCTTGGTCAGCAACTGCGCCAGCTCATTCGCTGTATTGATTCGGACCACAACCTCCGCACCACCGTCACGAGCAGACAGCAATCCCAGTATCGTGTTGTTCAATGCAGGCGCATTGGTAAAAAACATCCAAGAGGCCTGATAAGTCGCACAACGGGAACGGCACTTTTTAGGCTTGGCATTGACCGTCACCGACACTGCTTCCAGACCACCCGGAAATTGCTGTGACCTGCCGATCTTCTGATTGAGTTCAATGGCACTCAAATCCACTACGTTAATCGTGTCCTCATCTGCCCCCAAAGGCTGAGTGTCATCACCTGATACCGTGGGCTGCTCCACGGGCTCCTGTTTCGGTTTACGCTCACAACCCGCCAGTGCCAGCGCTCCTGCCAGGCCAATCAACAACATCCATGATTTCATTCGCTTAATGCTCCCGTGTCGGAGAGAACACAACCTCTGGGTAACGCTCTTGCATGATTTGCAGATTCACTCGGCTAGGCGCCAGATAGGTTAAATAACCACCACCATCCAGTGACAGCTGATCATGAGCCTTCTTTTTAAACTCGGCCAGTTTACGCTCATCATTACAATGAACCCAACGTACGGTAGCCACATTCACCGGCTCGTAAACACACTCTACTTTATATTCTTCCTTGAGACGAAACGCGACCACATCAAACTGCAGCACACCCACCGCACCCAGAATCAGATCATTATTGATCTGTGGCATGAAAACCTGAGTAGCGCCCTCTTCCGAAAGCTCTTTCAGGCCCTTTTGCAGCTGCTTGCTTTTCAACGGATCCCTTAAACGAACCCGACGGAACATTTCCGGCGCAAAATGGGGAATGCCCAGATATTGCAGGGTTTCTCCACCAGTAAAGGTGTCACCAATCTGAATCGTGCCGTGATTGTGCAAACCAATAATATCGCCCGGCCAGGCCTCTTCCAGATGTGCACGCTCACCCGCCAGGAAGGTCAGGGCATCAGCCACACGCACTTCCTTGCCCAACCGCACATGCTGCATTTTTACGCCTTTCTGATAACGACCAGAACAAATGCGTAAAAAGGCAATACGGTCCCGATGCTTGGGGTCCATATTGGCCTGAATCTTGAAAACAAAACCGGAAAACTGTTCTTCGATTGGCTCTACCACACGCTGTACCGCCGTGCGTGCCAAAGGTGTTGGTGCCCAGTCAACAAAGCCATTCAGGATATGGTTAACACCGAAATTGCCCAGCGCAGTACCAAAGAAAACAGGGGTCAGACGCCCTGCCCGAAACTCTTCCAGATCAAAGTCATGACTGGCACCTTGTACCAATTCCAGCATATCGCGCAACGCCTGAGCTTCATCACCCAAGGTAGCGTCAGCCTCCGGATTATTCAGCCCATCAATGGTCACATCTGCCGTCAGCTCACTGCCATGTCCTTGCTGATACAGATAAAAACGATCTTCCAGCAGATGATAAACCCCTCTGAAATCACGACCACTGCCCACTGGCCAGGTAATCGGTGAGCACTTGATTTTCAGCACGGACTCGATTTCATCCATGAGCTCGATCGGATCACGAATTTCACGGTCCAGCTTGTTCACAAACGACACGATTGGCGTATCACGCAAACGGCAAACATCCATCAATTTGATAGTTCGATCTTCAACCCCTTTGGCACCGTCAATCACCATCAGCGCCGAATCCACCGCCGTCAAAGTACGATAGGTGTCTTCCGAGAAGTCTTCGTGACCTGGTGTATCCAGCAGATTGATAGTGGCTTCGCGATACGGAAACTGCATCACCGAGGTCGTAATCGAAATACCCCGCTGCTGCTCCATGGCCATCCAGTCAGAAGCCGCATGACGGTCTGATTTGCGCGACTTGACCGTACCGGCAACCTGAATCGCCTTGCCCCACAGCAGCAACTTTTCCGTGATGGTGGTCTTACCGGCATCCGGGTGGGAGATAATGGCAAAGGTACGACGAGAAGCGACTTCTGCCGCGAGTTGCTGCGAAAAAGACATATGCGCTGAGGCCTAATAAAAACAAGTGGCGCAATTATACGCGATGCGGCCCCGACTCACGACACCGTACAGGCCATCATCAAGGCATCTTCACGTCCATTCGGGCCATCATAGTAGTTCCGCCGAATACCCAGCTCGTTATAGCCCAGCGATTGATACAGCGCGATAGCCGATGTATTGGATACACGCACTTCCAGAAACCAGATATTGATGCCTTCACAAAAAATCTTATGCATCAATTCATCCAGCAAAAAACGCCCCAAACCCTGACCGCGCAAGGCAGGATCAATCACGATATCCAGCAAATGCGCTTCATCCAGAATGCGTTGCACAAAGGCAAAACCGGCGATGCGCTGACTCTGTATCAGCACAACGCCATAATGGTCATCGAATGAACGTCGCAGGCTGGCCTCGGACCAGGGCAAGGGATGCGATACCTGCTCAAGCGCCAATACCTGGGGCAGGTCAGATAATGTCATTTTGCGGATGTTTGACGTGGCGTTCATACCTGCAAACGCAACCAGCATTGTTTTTTAAGCGATGGTGTCTGCAACATATCGGCCAGTGATGGCAGCACCAGACATGCTGGAGGCAGCAGATCGGCCGGCGCATCTCCCACCACCAGTATTTGAGCAGGCAACTCGCAACGCGCCTGCCACCACGCTGTCAGTGCATCTTTGGCAGCAGTCGCATCATTTGCCAAGTGTCTGGCATACGAAAATGGCCAATCAAAGCGTGCATTATCCGCCTGCGCCTGCCATTGCATCGCGGCACACAATGACTGCCATAGCTTCAGTTCTGCCGCTGATAATTCCCGTGTTGTACTGGTTGTAATCAGCGCCAGGCGATCCGCACCCAACAAGTACAGGTGACATGAAAATGTCAGAGCTGGTGTTGCCGCAGCAATTGGAGCTACACCAACTGGTGCTACCACAGGGACAGATGGAGCAGGCATCAACTTAGGAGCAGACCTAGGTGCTGGCATTGGCTCCGGCTTTGGCCTGAGCACAGGCTTAACCGGCGCTGCCACTGGCGACGCGACAGGCTCTGCATCCGGCGAATAAACATATCGTGACGGCGCACTGGCAACCAACGGCTGTCTGGCCACCAACTGCGGCAGGCCCAATGCCTGCAAATAATGACGACGCTGTGCCTCCACCAGACTCAAACTCATTACACACCTGTAGTCTGTGGATGCTCACGCTCAATACCGCTATTAAGCAGGTTCAGCGCATTTAAATAGGCCTTGGCACTGGCAATGACAATATCAGTATCCGCGCCATGACCATTGATAATCCGTCCAGCCTTGCTGAGACGAACCGTCACTTCGCCCTGCGAGTCCGTGCCGCTGGTAATGGCATTAACCGAATACAGCTCCAGATTCGTGCCCGAATTGGCCAGGGCTTCAATGGCACGGAAAGTCGCATCCACAGGACCAGAGCCAGAAGCTGTCACCGCTTTCTCAGCACCGGCATGGAGTAACGTCAACTGCGCTTCTGGCACAGCACCTGTTTTGGAAGTGACCTCCAGACTAACCAACGCGAAAATCTCTTCAGCCTGAGGCTGCGCATCCGACACCAAGGCATGCAAGTCTTCGTCATAGATCTCGTGCTTTTTATCCGCCAAAGCCTTAAAGCGCACAAACAGCTGATTCAGAGTGTTATCAGAACCTGCCTCAATACCCAACTCCTCCAGTCGCGCACGGAAAGCTGCTCGGCCAGAATGCTTGCCCAGTACCATCCTGTTGGCATTCCAGCCCACATCTTCAGCACGCATGATTTCATAGGTTTCCCGGTGCTTTAACACACCATCCTGATGAATACCTGACTCATGCGCAAAGGCATTGGCACCGACAATGGCCTTGTTCGGCTGAACAGGAAAACCAGTCACGCCTGACACCAGGCGCGATGCAGGCACAATGCCCGGCGTCCAGATATTAGTTTCTACCGGAAACAGATCAGCACGCGTTTTAACCGCCATGACCAGTTCTTCCAGCGAAGCATTGCCAGCACGTTCACCCAAGCCGTTAATGGTGCACTCAACTTGCCGAGCGCCCTGCAAAACAGCGCTTAATGAATTGGCAACAGCCAACCCCAGGTCATTATGACAATGCACCGAAAACACCGCCTTATCGGCATTGGGAATACGCGCCAACAACTGGCCAATGGTATCGCCGAACTGCCCCGGAATTGCATAACCCACGGTATCGGGAATATTGATGGTACGCGCCCCGGCATCAATCGCCGCCTCAATGATGCGGCACAGAAAATCAATCTCAGAACGGCCCGCATCCTCACAGGAAAACTCGACGTCTTCCGCCAGATTACGCGCATAACGCACGGCCTTGACCGCATTCTCTACGACCGCATCCGGCTCCAGACGCAGCTTGTATTTCATATGAATAGGAGAGGTGGCAATAAACGTGTGAATACGTGCCGCATTGGCTGGCTTTAAAGCTTCTGCCGCACGATCAATGTCTTCAGCGCGTGCTCTGGCCAAAGAACAGATCCGCGAGTCCTTGACTGCCTCTGCCACTGCTTTCACCGACTCAAAATCGCCTTGGCTGGCAATGGCAAAACCGGCTTCAATAATATCGACACGCATGCGCTCCAGCGCTTTCGCAATACGCACCTTCTCCTCGGTCGTCATCGACGCACCGGGGCTTTGTTCGCCATCCCGCAAGGTGGTATCAAAAATAAACAGCTTGTCTTTGCTCGCCATCATGCGCTCTCTTTTTATACTCAATAGGTACCACGAATACATGCCATTGTTAGCTGCTATTGCACGCGCTGCAAGCGTCATATATCAGCACTATTGTATCTCGCTGCGATTGGCTATAATTCGCCCACATTTTTCATATTAGCCAACACATCCGGCACTTTTTTCCGTATCTTTGCCGCCATTAATTTCACTAGGATTGTGAGTCCATGTCAGTACCACTAATTGCTTATCCAACCACCCAAGTACTGGTTGAAAACGTATCTACCCTCAACTCTCGCCTGAAGCAGCGTACCAAGGAAAAGCAGGGCCCGTTTGCTACTGAGCTGATGCAGCAGTCCGCTCAGGATTTGCTGACGGTATTTTTTGGCGACCTGTTCGACGCCCTTAAAGAAGCTGAACCACGCCAAAGCTATCGTGAAGGCAGCGCTGTCGTACGCGATATCCGTGACAAGCTCCTGCATTACCTGGGCTGGGCATCGCCCTTCTTTGGCAATGATCGTCTGCCGCCAGCCGTTGAGCATTACTTTGCCTTGTTCCGTGACCTGAATATTGATGGTGACCTGATACCGCATATCACCATTGCCATTTCACCGGAACTGCGCGCGCGCGCCGACGCCTTGCTGCCTGATCTGATGGCGGGTCAGGCAAAAGACATGTCAGCCTGCATCAGTGTGTTTAACGACATCATCCTGGAAGCGCTGGACACCTTGCTGGTGCGTCCCAAGGATCTGATGAAGTTCAATTTTGTGGTCAATAAGACACTCAACGGTGTCATCAGCCTGATGACCACACTGACCACACGCAGTCTGGAAAAAGCCGGTGCCGACATGCCGCCAGAGCATCAGCCTATTCTGGCTCGTCACATTGCCAAGTTTCTGGTGCCGTCACACGCGCTGCAAGCTGCCTGATTTACAATTATTCAGCCATAAAAAACCCCGCTTGATGCGGGGTTTTTTATATGTAAAGCGGTAGTTAACCGGCTCTTACATCATGCCGCCCATACCACCCATGCCGCCCATATCTGGCATTGCAGGTGAAGACGACTTGTCTTCTGGCGCATCAGCAATCATGCACTCGGTAGTCAGCATCAAGCCGGCAACCGAAGCAGCATTTTCCAGTGCAGAACGAGTTACTTTGGCTGGATCCAGAATACCCATGGCAATCATGTCGTCATACACACCGGAAGCCGCGTTGTAGCCAAAGTTACCGGAACCTTCCTTCACCTTGTTCAGCACCACCGAAGCCTCTTCACCGGCATTCGATACGATCTGACGCAATGGAGCTTCCATGGCACGACGCAGAATATTCACACCAGCGGTTTGATCTTCGTTATCGCCCTTGAAGTTATTCAAAGCAGCCAGCGCACGTACCAGCGCCACACCACCACCGGCAACCACACCTTCTTCTACCGCAGCGCGAGTGGCGTGCAAGGCATCATCCACACGGTCTTTTTTCTCTTTCATTTCAACTTCAGAGCCAGCACCTACTTTGATGACAGCCACGCCGCCAGCCAGTTTGGCCACACGCTCTTGCAGTTTTTCTTTGTCGTAGTCAGAAGTGGCATCTTCAATCTGCACACGAATCTGAGCCACGCGGGCTTCGATTTCAGCAGACTGACCAGCACCATCAATAATGGTGGTGTGCTCTTTGGCCACAATCACTTTCTTTGCGCTACCCAGATCATTCAATGTAGCGTTTTCCAGGCTCAGACCCACTTCTTCAGAAATCACGGTGCCGCCAGTCAGAATGGCGATGTCTTGCAACATGGCCTTGCGACGATCACCAAAACCGGGCGCTTTAACCGCACAAACCTTGACGATACCGCGCATGGAGTTGACCACCAGCGTAGCCAGCGCTTCGCCTTCCACATCTTCAGCAATCAGCAACAATGGCTTGCCGGACTTGGCCACCGCTTCCAGCACCGGAATCATTTCACGAATATTGGAAATCTTTTTGTCCACCAGCAGAATGAACGGATTGTCCAGATCAGCAATCATGGTGTCTTGCTTGTTGGCAAAGTACGGGCTGATGTAGCCACGATCAAACTGCATGCCTTCAACCACTTCCAGGGTGTCTTCAAAGCCGGAGCCTTCTTCAACCGTAATCACACCCTCTTTACCCACTTTGTCCATTGCCTGAGCAATCAGATCACCAATGGTGGTATCAGAGTTGGCTGAAATGGAGCCTACCTGAGCAATCGCCTTGGAATCGGTACAAGGCGTTGAAATGGCCTTGATTTCGGCAACGGCAACACGCACGGCCTTATCAATACCACGCTTCAGATCCATTGGATTCATGCCGGCAGCCACTGCCTTCATGCCTTCGTTCAGAATGCTTTGTGCCAAAACAGTAGCGGTGGTTGTACCGTCACCAGCGATTTCGGCAGTGCGCGATGCCACTTCCTTAACCAGCTGGGCACCCATGTTCTCGAACTTGTCTTTCAGCTCGATTTCCTTTGCCACCGACACGCCGTCTTTGGTGATGTGCGGGGCACCGAAGGATTTATCGATGACTACATTACGACCCTTGGGACCTAGCGTAACTTTAACGGCATCCGCCAACACGTTCACACCATTGATCATTTTTGCGCGAGCGCTATCGCCAAAACGTACTTCTTTAACGGCCATTTCTAGATTCCTCTTATAAACAAATTAGTAAGTCAGGTGACCTTAAGCTTCAAGAACCGCAAAAATTTCTGATTCCTTCATGATCAGATACTCTTCGCCGTCAACCTTGACGGTGCTACCGGCGTACTGACCAAACAGCACCTTGTCACCCACTTTGACGTCGAGAGGACGTACTTCACCGTTTTCCTTGATGCTGCCGTTGCCGATAGCCACTACTTCACCTTGTGAAGGCTTTTCAGCAGCGGAGCCTGGCAGCAAAATGCCGCCTGCTGTTTTGGTTTCTTCTTCTACGCGACGAATCACAACACGATCGTGCAATGGACGAATTTTCATCAGAACCTCCGGTTGGTACCTAAATTAAATGGCTCAACGTTAAATGACTCAACGCAGAGCCGCAGAAAAACTGCGCCGTCAGGCATCTCGGCTTGTATAACTTGATGGGGATGGAAACCAAGGCTTCAAGGGCAAACGCATAAAATTTTTAGCCAGATTGCTTAAAAAAAGCTAAGTTAGCGACTCATACAGTGAGCACCTTAATGTCAGAACACACCAACACCCCGCAAGTCACCTTACGCGAAGCATTTGCCCGCCCTGCCGCCTTTACCATGCTGCTGTTCGGCTTTGCCTCTGGCCTGCCGTTTTTACTGGTGGGCGGCACACTGTCGGTATGGCTGAAAGAAAGTGGAGTATCTCTTGAAGATATTGGCCTGATCAGTCTGGCCAGTCTGGCCTATGCCTTCAAGTTTGTCTGGGCGCCGTTGGTTGATCGTTATCGCGTACCTGTCCTGCATGGTCTGGGACGACGTCGATCCTGGCTGCTGGCCGCACAAATTTTGTTAGCCACTGCCATGATCGGTATGGCCATGATCACTCCTTCGGGCGGGCTGGCATTATTCGTGGCCTTAACGGTTTTGGCAGGTCTGGCAGGCGCCACTCAGGATGTGGTGGTAGACGCCTATCGCATTGAAATTGCCCCCATCGACATGCAGGGCGCATTGGCCGCAACTTACACACTTGGCTATCGCATCGCCTTGCTGATCTCCGGCGCACTGGCGCTGACACTGGCTGATCATCTGCCCTGGCAAAATATCTACCTCATGATGGCAGCGCTGGTTGGCGTCATCATGCTATTCACACTATGGGCCAAAGAGCCGGAAACCTATGTCGATCTGGCGGGTGACGGTGCCATCACCGAAACCTTGCGAGAAAGTATTGTTGGCCCATTCCGTGAATTCTTCAGCCGCTTTGCTGGCGTGTTGGGTCTGGCCTTGCTGGCATTTATCGGCCTGTTCAAGATCTCGGATCAAATGCTGGGCGTCATGGCCTTCCCGTTCTACCTGGACAGTGGTTTCAGCAAAACCGAAATTGCCGCCGTCAGTAAGTTATTTGGCGTCTGGATCAGCATCGCCGGAGCCTTTCTGGGTGGTGCAGTAGCGGTCAAGCTGGGTGCTCAACGCACCTTGTTCATTGGCATGGTGATTGGTGCCATCAGCAATCTGCTGTTTGTCTTGCTGGCCTATTTCCCCGGCAATATTTCAGTTTTCGTCGCCGTTATTGGCGGTGAAAACCTAGCTGGTGGCTTTCTGGGCGCTGCCGCTGTTGCCTGGTTATCGGCACTGGTCAATAAAGGTTACACCGCCACTCAATACGCCTTGTTCAGCTCACTGGTCGCATTGCCGGGCAAACTCGTCGGAGGTTTCTCGGGCTTTATGGTGACCGGTATGGGTTATGTTGGCTTCTTTATTTTCTCTGCCGCAGCAGTGATTCCAGCCGTTTTACTTTTCTTCTGGCTAAGCCCCCGCATCAAGCCACTGATCAAGAATGACTAACAAGTATCGTCATTTATGACATAGCTGTGACTGATATTTTACAAAACCTGTACACAAGTACCTCTACAAGGCCACCCAAACAGTTGTAGAAACCTATAAACTGTACATTAGTACAATAATAGTGCCGACAACGAGGGAAAGCTCATGCAACGTACATCTTTATCACTGGCTATTGTGTTAGCAGGTTTTGCTGGCAGCGTTAACGCTGGCGGCTTTGCACTCAATGAACAAAGTGTTTCTGCCGCAGGTACGGCTAATGCAGGTCGTGTATCCACTGCGCTGGATGCATCAACCGTTTACAACAACCCGGCTGCCATGATGCAACTGAAGCAGGCTCAGTTCACTCAGGCAGTTGCCTTCATTGATGCACAAACCAAGATTTCGAATGCAGTTGGTGGAGCAGGTGGCACCGCCGAAGGTGACATTGTTCCACATACCTTTATTCCTTCCGGCTACTACACCTCTGGTGATAAAGGTGGCTGGGCCTGGGGTATCGCAGCCTATGGCAGCTTTGGCCTGAAAACCAACTACGAAGATACATTTGCCGGTCGTTTTCATGGTGATAAAAGTGATGTCAAAGTCACCACCATTCAGCCCACACTGAGCTATCAGATCAATGACACCTTCTCCGTCGGTGTTGGCCCTACGATCAACAAGCTGGAAGCGTATTTAAGTCGTAACGTCGGCGCACCACAGAACGTCTCACTTGAAGGCGATAAAATCGGTTACGGGTACAACGTAGGTATTCATGCCAAGCTCTCTGACAATACGCAAGCTGGCCTGGTGTATCGCTCCAAGGTGGATTACAAGATTAAAGGTCACCTTAATGATATTCCGGCTATGCCTCCCAAGCTTGCAGCACAAACGTCCGTCACCACACCAGAATCTGTTGAGCTCGGCATCAGTCACGCACTATCACCCACATTGACAGCTCATGCTGGCGCTGTATGGACTCGTTGGAGCCGCCTGCAAGCACTTAATGTTTCAAGCGCACTCGGCAGTGGCCCGGCAGCCCCTGGTAGTGAAGCATTCGAATGGGAAAACACCTGGGGCACCGCTCTTGGCCTGAGCAAGCAAGTCAACGACAAGCTGACACTACGTACTGGTATCGCTTATGACCGCACACCAGTGACCGAAGAGCATTTGTCTGTACGCCTGCCCAGTGGTAATCGCCGTATTGCGACACTCGGTGTGGGTTACCAATTAAGTCAGAATCAAACCATTGATTTCTCTTACGCCTACCTGGATGAGTCCAAACGCCGGGTGAACAAAACTGCTCCTGTTCCATTTGCTGCGGACTACAAAAACACCGCCAGCATCTACGGCTTGCAGTTCACACAACGCTTTTAAGCTGATCGTGTGACCCAGAAATACCGGCCTAGTGCCGGTATTTTTTTAACACCAAAAATACAAATGTAACCAAATAGCCTTGACCTTGTTATTGACCTGATGAAAGATCGACGCAACTTTTTCACAGGGAATCAGATCATGTCTCATGTGGTACATGCTTTTAATCCAAACGATGCCCTGGCTGATCACGATGCCACCACTCTGGCCGACCTTATCCGACGCGGTGAAATCAGCAGCGACGAAGCCGTACAAGCCGCCATTAAACGTGCTCAACAGGTCAATCCAACGCTGAATGCCATTGTGCTGGATACCTTTTCCCAGCCGGTTAAAGGGCAAAACGTGCTGCAAAATGCCGTCTTTGCCGGCGTGCCCACCTTCATCAAAGACAATGTGAATATCGCTGGCCTGCCAACACGCATGGGGTCACGTGCCGTACCCGATAAACCCGCTAAATCAAACAGTGCACTGGTTAATCAGTATCTGAGTCAGGGGCTGGTATGTCTGGGCAAAAGCACACTGCCAGAGTTTGGTTTCAGTGCCAGCACCGAATTCATGCTGGACGAGCCAACACGCAACCCCTGGCATAGCGACTACTCCTCTGGTGCATCGTCAGGTGGTAGTGCTGCACTGGTTGCCAGCGGTGTTGTACCCATCGCACATGCCAATGATGGTGGCGGCTCCATCCGCATTCCTGCCGCAGCCTGTGGACTGATCGGACTCAAACCAACACGGGGTCGACTGGTCATCACGGATGAACAAAAAGCACTGCCCATCAATATTATCTGTGATGGCGTAGTAACTCGCAGTGTGCGCGACACCGCCAACTTCTATGCCGGAGCCGAACGCTATTATCGCAATACGTCACTGCCCCCGATTGGCCTGGTGCAAGGCCCATCCTCTCGCCGCCTGCGCATTGGTGTCGCCTTCGACTCCATTACCGATGCCGTCACCGATAACGAAACACGCGCTACTGTCGAAGCAACGGTCAAGCTCCTGAGCTCGCTGGGTCACCACGTCGAAGAGGTAGACCTACCCATTCGACAGCAATTCCCCAAAGACTTTGCCATGTACTGGGGATTTCTCGCCTTCATGGTAGACACCTTTGGACGCAAGATTCTGGATCCCGACTTTGATGCCAGTCAGCTCGACAACCTCAGCAAGGGATTAAGCCGCTTGTACCGTAAACAGGCATGGCGTACTCCCGCGATGCTGTATCGGCTAGGCCAAGTGAAGCGTCAATATGCCGAGTTCATGAAACCGTATGATGTGTTATTAACGCCAGTGCTAGCCCATACCACGCCCAAACTGGGCTATCTGAAACCCGATCAGCCTTTTGAACAGCTATTCGACCGCTTGCAACAATATGTCTGCTTCACACCACTGAATAATGTGGCGGGCAACCCGGCGATATCACTGCCCATGGGACAAAGCAGTCATGGCCTGCCTATCGGCATGCATTTTTCCGCTACCCATGGAGATGAAGCGACCCTGCTGGCGCTGGCTTTCGAGGTTGAAGCAGCGCAGCCCTGGCGACAAATTAAAAACCACCAATAGTCGGATCATCTTGCTGCCGGTCGAGTCAAAGCTATTGTTGACTGGCAGCAAGCCGCTTGGCCTGTGATACTCTCCCACTGTCTTTACAATCAGACTGGAGAGTCACCCATGCTTGGCCTGATGCAAAACCAGCCGCTGTTAATTTCCTCATTAATCGAGTTTGCCGACCGCTTTCACAGTGATACCGAGATTGTCAGTCGCCGTGTCGAAGGTGATATACATCGCTACACGTTCAAAGAATGTATGCCTCGTGCTCGCCAGGTAGCCAATGCGCTGGATCGCGCTGGGCTAAGCGCCGGTACCCGCATCGGCACTTTGGCATGGAATGGCTATCGCCACCTGGAGCTGTATTTTGGCGTCTCCGGTAGTGGTCGTGTATTGCACACCATCAACCCGCGTCTCATCCCAGAGCAAGTCGCATGGATCATCAACCATGCCGGTGATGAAGTGCTGTGTTTTGACATGACCTTCCTGCCCATCATCAAGGCCATCGCCAACCATTGTCCGGCCGTCAAGCAATGGGTTGCTCTCTGTGATGCCAATGCCCTGCCCAGTGACACCGGCATCAATCAGCTGGTCAGCTACGAAGCATGGATCAGTGCTGAAAGTACCGACTACGCCTGGCCAGTCATTGACGAACAATCTGCCGCCTGCCTGTGCTACACCAGTGGCACCACGGGCAACCCCAAAGGGGTGCTGTACAGTCATCGCTCCACCCTGCTGCATGCTTATGGCGCCTGCCTGCCAGACAGCCTGAACATGTCGGCTCGGGACACTGTACTGCCGGTTGTACCCATGTTTCACGTCAATGCCTGGGGCATTCCATATATTTCGGCTCTGACAGGCTGCAAGCTGGTCTTCCCAGGTGCTGCACTCGACGGCAAGTCGGTCTACGACCTGATTGAGGCCGAGCAAGTCACTCTGGCCGCTGGCGTGCCTACGGTCTGGCAAATGTTGCTGGGACATATGGAGCAAAACAATCTGCGCTTCAGTGAGCTGAAGCGTACTGTCATTGGCGGCTCGGCCTGCCCACCCGCCATGATTCGCGCCTTCAAGGAAACCTATGGTGTCGCCGTACTGCACGCCTGGGGCATGACCGAAATGTCGCCACTGGGCACGGTTTGTACCCTGAAAAAGCGTCACGAAAAACTCAGTGCAGACGAACAACTAGCCATCAATTGCAAACAGGGCCGTCCTGTATTTGGCGTCGATATGAAGATTGTGGACGAAGCAGGCAACACGCTCCCCCACGATGGCAAGGCTCAGGGCGAGCTGCTGGTGAAAGGCCCCTGGATTGTAGAGTCCTACTTCAAAAGCGAGGGCGGTGACCCATTAGTGGACGGCTGGTTCCCCACTGGCGATGTCGCCACCATCGACCCGGAAGGTTATCTGCAAATCACTGACCGCAGCAAAGACGTCATCAAGTCTGGCGGTGAGTGGATCAGTTCGATCGAAGTCGAAAACATTGCCATGGCACATAGTGCTGTTGCAATGGCAGCCTGTATTGCCATGCCACACCCCAAATGGGATGAACGCCCACTGCTGGTCGTGGTCAAAAAGCCTGGTGCCGACGTAACAGGTGAGCAACTGCTGGCTTTCTTTGAGGGCAAGATCAGCAAGTGGCAAGTGCCGGATGATGTGGTCTTTGTTGATGCCATCCCGCTGGGAGCCACTGGCAAAATGCAGAAAATGAAGCTGCGTGAAGAACTGGAAGGTTATAAATTACCTACCGCTTAAAACGTTCAACCAATAAAAAGGCCGGCAATAACGCCGGCCTTTTTACATCAACAGCTGCTCAACTCGCCTTTTTGGTTTTGATCATAAAGGCTGCCATTGCAGGTAGTACCATCACCGCACCAATCATGTTCACCGAGAACAGGAAGGCCAGCAAGATACCCATGTCGGCCTGAAACTTCAGCGCCGAGAACGCCCATGTACCCACCGACACACTCATGGTCACCGCTGTAAAAATAGCAGCCGTACCACGTTGTTGCAGAGCTGTGTGGAAGGCCTCCTCTAACGAGTCACCCGCTTCAAGCCTTATTTTCATACGCTCGAATAGATAGAGGCCGTAGTCCACACCAACACCAACGCCCAAGGCAATCACCGGCAATGTGGCCACCTTCAAACCAATATCCATGGTCGCCATCAACGCATTACACAGCACTGCGGCAATCGATAGTGGTACCACAATACACAGCACCGCCATCACTGAGCGGAACTCCATATAGACCAATAGTGAAATGGCACCGAACAGCATCAGCAACATGATGACTTCGGCCTCATCCACCGCTTCATTGGTAGCCGCCATCACACCCACGTTACCGCTGGCCAGCAGGAAGTCGACCTTCTCGCTTTCGTTGGCAGCGATATAGTCCTTAATTTCCTGAACAATGTGCTTGATGCTTTCGCCTTGATGATCCTTGGTATAGATCACCAACTGCATCACACTACAGTCCGTATTCAGCAAACCGGTAGATGTATCAATAGGCGTTACAGCCTGTGCCAGGTTGTCACGATTACGCGAATGCACACGCCAATTGGGATTGCCTTCATTCCAGCCTGCGCCCACAATCTTCGACAGTCCGGCCAGCGACATGGTGCTGGCTACGCCATGCACACCACGCACATGAGTCTCGAAGCGATCGATCGCATCCATGACTTCATAATCGGTACACGCCCCATCGATGTCTTTGCCCTGCACAATCACCGACAGCACATCAAC
The DNA here is from genome assembly GCA_964569335.1 of uncultured Paraperlucidibaca sp. Lineage (GTDB taxonomy): Bacteria > Pseudomonadota > Gammaproteobacteria > Pseudomonadales > Moraxellaceae > Perlucidibaca. Next base: position 16,374 of record CAZMVL010000004.1, on the reverse strand, counting down.
GCCGATTGAAAAGCTGCTGACAATCTTTTCAACATCCTGGTTATACCGTGAGTCATCGCGCAGCTCAGGCACACCAGTACCCAAGTCACCAGTCTTGAGATCGCGTGACTTCAAGGTACCTGCGCCCAGCAAAATTGCCGTACCCAATAACGTCACCACTGCAACTTTAGGGCGTGCAAAGACGCGTAAGCGACTCCATAACCACTCACCACGCTCGGAGCCACCTTGTGCCCTCAAACCAGCCAGCTCTTTTGGTGTCAAACGCACATAGGTCAGCAAGATGGTCAGCAGCATTTTGTTGGTCACAATCATGACTGCCACACCGATACTGGTGGTAATAGCCAGCTCGCGCACAATATCAATGGCAATGTAGATCATCACCAGGAAGCCCACGGCGTTAGACAGCAGCGCCATGGCACCCGGTACAAACAGCGCACTAAAGGCATTGCGTGCTGCCTGCTCCGAATCAAACCCGCCAATCACCTCAAGCTTCCAGGCGTTGGTCATCTGTACCGCATGGCTGACACCAATCGAGAAAGTCAGAAATGGCACCAGAATCGACATTGGATCAATGCCATAGCCAATAATCGGCAGAATACCCAACAGCCAGACCACAGGCACCATGGCACACACCAGTGCCAGAGCAGTCACTTTCCAGGAGCCCGAATAGAACAACAGCAAAATGGCGGTAATCACGAATGCAATCACAAAGAACACCAGCACGCTGGCCGCACCCTCAGCAATATCACCTACCGCCTTGGCAAAGCCGATAATATGTAGCGTCACCTCGTCGGTTGCACGATCGGTACGTATTTGCTCCAGTTTCTTGGCCATGTCCCGATAATCAAGACGATCACCGGTCTGCGGATCAATCTCCAACAGCTCGGCCGCAACAATCGCTCCTTTGAAGTCGTTAGCCACCAGACGGCCCACATAACCCGACTTCAGCACATTGATACGAACCTGTTCCAGATCCTCTTCGGTATACGCAAACTCGGCGGGAATGACGTTACCTCCCGAAAAGCCCTCTTCCACCACCTCAATAAAGCGCACATTGGGCGTGAACAATGACATCACCGATGCACGGTCTACACCAGGCAAAAAGAAGACATCATCGGTCACTTCTTTCAGTGCCTTAAAAAATTCGGGACTGTAAATGTCCTCTGCCTTGTCGGCCCTTAACGCAATTACCACGCGGTTGGCACCGCCAAAATCCTTGCGATACTCAAGAAAAGTTTGCATATAGGGATGTTGCAGCGGGATCATTTTCTCGAAGCCCGCATCAACGCGTAACTGGGTAGCAGACAGACCCAATGCCACAGTGATCAGCGCGAACAGCGCCAACAGGGATTTACGGTTGCCAAACAAAAAGTTGGCCATCGTATCCACAAAGTCACGTAATTTCATGAAAGTCAGTCCTGTATTAGTTCAGATCAGCAAGGTGTTGGCCACCATCGCCAAACACTACCAGCGAGCTACCAGACACAATGGCACCGGCCAGCATGGGATTACCCTCGATCTGACTGATGGTGAATGTCTGCCCCTGATCAGCACTGGTCATCACAGTACCGTTTTGTCCCACCAAGCGGAGCTTGCCATCCTGACAGGCACAGGAAGCAAACAGTGACGACTGCCCTTTATGTGTTATCTCAACGAATGTCCGACCAGCATCCTCACTGCGCCAGACATTACCGCGCATGCCAAAAATGAGCACTTGCTGGTCTGACAGAGCCTGAGCACCAAAATAGGAGCCCTGGTATGACACCGGCACAATTTCCCATGTCTCGCCCGCATCCTCTGAACGCAGCACGGTACCGGCCTCACCAGCAATCAGCAAAGTCGAATCACTCAGCTTCTGAATCGCATTATGATGCCAGTCCAGATCGCTGATCAGACGAGAGTCCCAAGTCTGTCCGCCATCACGACTGTCCATGTACAAACCGTAAGCACCCACGGCAATGGCATAATCCGGCGTAACAAACGCCACATCAAATAACGGGGTCTCGGCCTCGATATCAATATTGGTCTGAGTCCAGGTATTACCACCATCCGTGGTGCGAAGAATGATCTGATCATGACCTACTGCCAGTCCCAGCTCATCATTCACAAAACGAACATTGGTTAACGCCGACTCTGTCGGCGTAGCAACAGCTGTCCATTCGGCACTGCCTGCTTCCCGCCTGAAAATACGCCCTCGCTCACCCACCGCAAACTCCAGTGAGCCAGTGCTGGTCGCACCCATAATCATCGTGGAATCAATACGAACCGTCGTTTCAGGCAGTGGCGGCCCTGAGCGATGCGAAAACGCATAGCCCAGACAGACCGCAACAAACGCTAGAAACAGATAGGGAATCCCTCTGGACAGCATGTGGCTGCTCCTTATTTTTTATGATTTATATAATTAACGTGTACCCGCGCCACGCAAACCGGACGGCGAGAAATCGGAGGCACTACGTGTAATTCGACGATACACCCAAGGTTCTTCATTCGAAATACCCATGGCCAGATAGCGTCCCGACTGAAGATCATGATGCACTTCAATACCAGGAGATACGGCTAATTGGTCGTACATCGGCACCGAGTGAGACTCGGACACACGCCACAGCTGGCCACGCGCATCATATTTGTCTGTTGTCAGGATAGCCCATGAATCCTCATCCACATAAAACACACGCTTGGTATAAACGTGGCTGGTGCCAGGCTTCAGGGTCGCCTCCACCACCCATACGCGGTGCAGCTCATAACGAGCCAGATCAGGGTTCACGTGACCAGGACGTACGATGTCGGAAATCTTGTAGGCATTGCTGTTGATCTTGTATGAGTTGTACGGCACATACAGTTCACGCTTGCCCACCAGCTTCCAGTCATAACGATCGGTAGCACCGTTGAACATGCCAAAGTCATCATTGGTACGCAGACCATCTGATGCAGTACCTGGATTGTCATAGGAAATGTTCGGCGCCAAACGGACACGACGCTGACCTGGGTTATAGGTCCAGGCCTGACGAGGATTGGCGTTTTGATCCAGGTATTCATGAACCAGAATAATCTGACCCGCCAGACGTGCCGGTGCTGTCACAGACTGCAGGAAGTGAGTCAGCTTGTTGGCATCACGCTGTGCTTCTGTTTTCTGCAGGTTGTTGTAGTGAAAGTCATATTCGTATTCAAAGCGTACAGGGGTGTATTGACCACCACGAGTCACGGCAACCTGCGCATTATTGGTCGCAAAGGTATCGCCACGATAAGAGGTAATATGGTTCCAGATAACCTCTACCCCTGTTTTTGGCTTAGGAAACGGAACACCCACTGACGTTCCGGTAAAGCCATTACCACCGCCAGCCAGCTTCACCCGAGTCAGGTTGGCCTGTGATGCATCATAAATTGCCTTTGGATAAGCCACCGTGCGATGAGATGGATAGACCAGCAGCTTCCAGCTTGGATAGGTTTTCAACAGCGCCTTTTGCCCATCACTCAGCTTATCGGCATGCTGACCCATATTGGCCGCTGTAATTTCAAATTTTGGCTTTTCGCTGGCAAATGGATCAATATAATGTGCGCCCGTTTTGAAACCGGCAGGAGCTGTTGTCAGCCCTCCCGTCCAGGCTGGAATAGTGCCATCCGCATTACCCGCTTTTTCTGCACCAACAGGTGTCAGCTCGGCGGCCTGAACCATCGATGCTGACAGGAGTGCAACGGCAAACAGTGTTTTTTTCATTATTAAACTCCGTAGTAAAAATCAAAACGCATAACTGATACTGGCCGCAACAAAGTCGCGATCAATATTTGGGTTGGCAATACTTTTATAGGTTCTAGGCTCTTGTGGCAGTGTAGTCAAAGCAGGCAACTGGCACAGATTGTCACCACTGAGCACCGTGTTACCCACACCGCCCAGCAAGTCACCCAATATAGGCAGGCCACCTACGACAGGCAATGCCAGAGGCTGGGTGCAATCCTCGCCAGAAAACTCACGTCCACCAAAGAAAGTGGTGTAGGCAATGTCGGCCGACCACACCTGGTTATAGGTAGCATTCAAGCCAATCGAAATTGCCTTTACATCCTCGGTCAGGAATGGACTAACCCCTTTGACGTCATGTGAAAACACAAAGCGCGGGAACAAATTGATACCAGCAAACACATCGTTGTATTCCAGACGTCCCACTGCCCGATAACCCCATGAATTCCGGGTGGCATAACCTTGATTGCGCCCCTGGGCTGAACCATTGGCCAGCAATGGTGTGGGATAGGTAAAGGATGGCCCCAGCAACCCGCCATTAGGCGATCGGCTTTCACCCGGTAAATACACACCAGGGCCATTAAATAGAATGTCATTTGGCAAATCCAGATGAACATAAGCCGCTTCAAATATACCAATCAGCTGACTGGCACCCAACAAATTGGGAAACGCCTTCAACGCCGTAAACTGGAATTGATGCATTGGCACACTTTCATAGCCACGCAAGTATGCGTTAGCACCAGGATTGTTGGCACCGCCCTCTACGTCACTGCCAAACCCTGCCTGGTTTGGCGCGCCCAAAATAGCCAGATTCAGCTCAACGGTAGACTTTTGCAGCGGCTGATTAGGCCGATAAGAATATTCACCCTGCAACGCGATACCTAGTGGGCCAGGCGTATTGAAGCTCAAACCATAGAGCTGAATATCTTCTGGATACTCGGCAAACACGCTCCCCCCCTCAGTGCTGGTCAAACCACGCGGCAAAGGCAAGGGCAATGGTATAGGCAACGGTAGCACTGGAGTTGAGGTCGGGTCATTTGCCTTGATACCACTCGCCAGTGGTGTACGGCTGTGATAGTTGAGGGCATATAAACCAATTTCAGTATTGTTCAGGAATGGCATGAACCAGCGCAGGGCAAGACCAAACTGCCCATCATCCCGAGCCAGACGATCTTCTCCACGAGCAATACTTGAGGTAGCAGCTGGCTCGTCCATGGTCTGCCCAGTCGGTCTGCTGGCCGTTTCACGATCAGGGGTTCTGCCAAATCCGGTAAATGCCTCACGCCCTCCTGGCCCCAAAACATCAGTGGTGCTGAAAAACGACCCTGACGGATCAATTTTAAAAGGCTCGAACTTGAATTGGTAAAAAGCCTCCAAGGTAATGTCATCGGTAATTTGCTGAGACGCAAACAACATTGGAACGGGAATAAAAGCTTCTTTCAACTCAGAGCCTGGTGTTCTGAAACGCACCGTATCAATCGGGTTGATCACGTTGATACCACCCAGGATGAAGGTACTTTCACCCCAACTGACGACCTGGTTACCCAGACGAACATTCAGACGACGACCACCGATATCAAACTCATGGCGCACATAGGCGTCAAAAAGCTCCATGTCAAAGTCCATGCGCTTATGCGCCATGGCACTTAACTCGTCTTTATTTCTGGCTGCCAGATCAGACACATAGCCAAAACGTGTAAAAAACCCGGTCTTGCCGTATGAAATATCCAGATCATGCAGCCCTTTGAGCGCCAAGGACACCACCTCACCACGCTCATAGTTCAGGTTGCCCATGTCTTCATTGACACTGCGTGAAGTGCCGCCATTCACGATGCCAACATTACGCTTGTCTGGATGCTGTGTGCGCACAATAGCGCCTACACTAAAGATGGTATCGAAGGTAAAACGCAAGTCGCCATCGGCAGAAGTAAACGTCATTGCATGAACTGGCACACTCATTGAACCAACTGCCAACGATACAGCCAAAGCCAAAGGCCTGAAGGAAGAAATGAACGGGATAGTTTTCGGATGAGACATCACGAATTCCTCAAATTATTATTGTTTTTTGTTACTTCTGTAAGTTTACGGTGACTTGCTCTCATCAACAATACATTTGTTTGATCAGGGTGCGACGCCGGCCAATAAAAATCAATAGCTTCAATGTTAATAGGTACTGAGCGGCAAAAGCATTGGACAAAAATCACGCTGCAAACCACAATCCCGCCACGTTCGAGTGTCCAGCCTACGCTGGTCTACCAATGGTAGACGGGAAGTCGGTGTAAATCCGACGCTGCCCCCGCAACGGTGAAATTGGTTAAGGTGCTCATGGCCACTGTCCGCTTTGGATGGGAAGGCGAGTATCTGTGGTGTCAAGCCTGCCAATCAGCCCGGAGACCGGCTCGATCGCTAACGGCCAGCGCGGTGGGCGCTCTATCCGAAGCATGTCTGCGCCTGTTCTAGCGCTGGCAGCCTTCGTGCTGGCATTTCCCGATTCGCTGTCTGCGGGGATGCGACAGCATGGAGATGTGAATACGATGAAACACCTGCCCTATGTATTGGCGCCTTTGTCGCTGCTAATCGCCTCAGCTGGACTCGCCGAAAACGACACCCGCAAACTTGAAGACGTAGTCGTGACAGCGAGTCGTTCAGCACAAACTGTCGGCATCAACAACGCCTATGTCCAAATCATCGGCACACAAGAAATCAAGGATTCTGGCGCACAAACAGTCAGCGACGTGCTACGACGTGCCGCCGATATACAGGTCGTCGACAGCATCGGCGATGGTAGCGCCCCAATCATCGGCATGCGAGGTTTCGGCAGCAACGGCAGCCAGAACGTGCTGATCCTCCTTGATGGTCGCCGCTTCAACAACGACACCGATATTGGCTCCAGCAACCTGCGCAACATCAGCCTGCAGGACATCGAACGCATCGAAATTGTCAACGGTAGCTCGGGCACACTATATGGTGCCGGTGCTGTCGGTGGTGTCATCAATATCATTACCAAGCGATCCAGTGGAACACAGCTAGATGTCAGCGTCACTCGCGGCAGCTACGATACCGAAAAGTACAAGGCACGCACCTCGACACGACATGGTGCCTGGGGCATCACTCTAACTGGCGACAAGGAACTATCCGACAACTACCGTGACCGCAACGCGCTGAACCACAGCTATGGCCAAGCCAGGCTCGACTATCTGACTCGGACAATCGAAGGCTACCTCGAGCTCAGTAAACTGAAACAGTCGGTACAATATTCCGGCTCACTTGATGCAGCCCAGCTGCAAGCCAATCGCCGTCAGGCACAGAATCCTGGAGATGGCAGCGAAATTGATGGCACACGCATCAGCACAGGCGGCAGCCTGGCACTTGGCCAAAACTGGCGTGCGTCAGTCGACGCCTCACGCCGCAAGGATGACCTGCAGTCTGTTATCACTATTGGTGGCTTCACCAGCGCTCTAACACAGCAACGTGAACAGACTATTGTTAGCCCTCGCCTCGAAGGTAAAATTCCACTGGCAGGCACAGTCACCACAGTAATCATCGGTCACGATGCCGAACGTGGCGACTACCACCTCCAGTCAACTATGGGTCCCATGCAGGCCAAGCCAACCACAAATAGTCAGTACATTCAGGTATCAGTACCAACCGGGTCATCACTGGAATGGGTCGGAGGCTATCGACATGCTCGTCATAAATCGAACATCAGTGACGGCTTCACCTATCCAGCTGGAGAGCGCATCAAAGACTCCGTCAATGCAGGTTCTCTAGGCGTGTTCTGGTCCCCGGCAGAACGCCTCAAGACCTGGCTGCGCGCCGATCAAAACTTCCGTTTTGGCATGATTGATGAGCATACCCAAGTATCATTCATGAATCCTGTTCCGTTAAAGACACAAACAGGCACATCTTATGAGCTGGGACTAGAACAAAGCTGGAAGCAGCAAAGTATCAGGCTGCAGGCATATCAGCTGGATCTAGACAACGAAATCAGTTACGACGCGACCAACTTCGCCAACATCAACCTGGATCCAACCCGTCGGCAAGGCATCAGTGCTCAATGGAATATGCAGGCCACCTCCAAAGTTGATCTGGCCCTGCAAACAGCACTCGTAAATGGCAAGTTCACATCAGGCCCCAATGACGGAAAATACATCCCCTTGGTACCGAAACACACAGCAACTGCCGCATTAACCTATCGTCCCTTAGAGAGCACCACGCTAGCTCTGGAGTCTCAGTACACCGGCAGCCGTCATGCAGACTCGGACTACGACAATACTGTCAGGGTCAAACCTGTAACCGTGACTAATCTCAGCGCCAGCCAACAATGGCGCGCACTGACTCTGTCAGTACGCATCAACAATCTGTTTGACAAGCAATACAATGCCTACACAACAGAAACCTGGGCAGGGGTCGGCTATTACCCTGCAGCAGAGCGTAACCTGTTGTTCACAGCAGCCTACAAACTGAAATAACAAGGAAACCACCATGGGCAACCGCTTGAGCAAAATCTATACACGTACTGGTGATGATGGCAGCACCGGCCTGGGTGATGGCAGCCGAGTGCGTAAAGATGCCGCTCGAGTGGAAGCCTATGGCACCGTGGATGAAACCAATGCGCAGGTCGGCGTACTACGCGCCACATTAGTGGCCGACCACACTGCACAGGTCATGTTGGAGCACATCCAGCATGATCTGTTTGATGTCGGTGGTGAGCTGTGCATTCCCGGTTACGAGCTAGTGACACCCACCTATATTGAGCGCCTGGAACAGGCCATTGATGCCATCAATGATCACTTGCCTGCTCTCAAGGATTTCATTTTACCCGGTGGGTCGGTGCCTGCTGCACAGGCACATATGGCACGCACCATATGTCGTCGCGCAGAACGTAGGACATTGAGCCTGAGTGAGCACGAGGCTATTAATCCGCTTGCACTGCAATACCTGAACAGGCTTTCGGACTACCTGTTTGTGTTGGCACGACAGTTAGCCCGGGAAGATGGAGGTCAGGAAGTATTGTGGCGTCAGCGCGAGCATCGGCCACAATAACGACTAGATAAGTCACACCAACAACTGCCTGACATCCGCCAACAACTGTGCCAGGCGTGTGGTAAAACGAGCAGCAGAAGCACCATCAATCACACGATGATCATAAGACAACGACAACGGCAACATCAGTCTGGGCACAAAGGCCTGACCATTCCACACCGGCTTTTGCTGTGCTCGTGACAGACCCAAGATACTCACCTCTGGCCAATTAACCAACGGTGTAAATGCCGTCCCGCCAATGCCGCCCAGAGAAGAAATGGTAAAGGTTGCACTCTGCATGGCCGCAGGAGGCAGCTTGCCTGTCCGAGCCTGCTCGGCCAACTCACCCAAACGTGCCGACAACTCACGCAACCCCATGATATTGGCATTGTGCAGCACAGGAACCAACAGGCCATTGGGAGTATCCACGGCAATACCCAGATTAACGTAGCGCTTCAACACCAGGTTCTCGCCATCACGACTCAATGAGCTATTAAAGGCCGGCATTTCCTGCAACAGATACGCAACCGTTTTTGCGACCAGCGCCGTCATGGTGAGCGACAAGCCATCGGCCTTGAAGCGATCACGCAGGCTTAGGCGAAATGCCTCCAGCTCGGTAATGTCTGCCTCATCAAACTGCGTAACCTGCGGCACAATATTGGCGGAGCGTGCCAGATTCTCGGCTGACTTGCGCTGAATACGCGAACGTGACTGCAGTTCAATCTCGCCCCAACGGGCATAGTCAGGCTCAGGTGGCAGATCAGCACCACTCGCTGCCACTGCGCGTGGCCGACTCAGCTCTGCCTTGACCCAATCATGAACATCCTCTTTCAGGATGCGGCTTTTGGGGCCAGAGCCCACCACACGATCCAGCGCAACACCTAACTCTCTTGCCAAGCGTCTCACCGCAGGGCCGGCATATACATTGGCATCTGCCTTGGTCGCCTCGGCCACTGAAACAACAGCTGCTGGAGCAACCACTGCCGGAGCCACAGGCTTGGGCGCTTCTTTCTGCGCCGTCACTGGTGGCGTTTCCGCCTTGCTCTCCGGCACTGTTTCAACCGGCTTATCTGCCACTGCCTCAACCTGATCACCCGCAGGCGTGAAGCTCAGCAAAGCATCACCTGCTTTTACGCTGTCGCCCACTTTCACTGCCCAGGACTCCAATACGCCGGCCTCGGTTGCTGGCAACTCAAGACTCGCCTTGTCAGACTCCAATACTGCAATAGGCTGATCTTTTTTTAATGCATCCCCCGGCTTCACCAGCAGCTCAATCACTTCGGCCTGATCAACACCAAGGTCCGGCACGCTAATAGATATTGTCATCGAGCCCTCCTCACGCTGTTGCCGCATTGGGTTGATCGGGATCAATCTGCCAGCTGTCACGTGCCTTCAGCACATCAGCCAGACTTACCTCACCTGCTTGCTGTAACGCTACCATGGCGGCATAGGCAATTTGACGGGCGTTCACCCCAAAGTGCTGACGCAAGGCCTCACGACTATCCGAACGACCAAAACCATCCGTGCCCAGAACGACATATGGCCTGTCAGCTGGCATGAATGCACGCACCTGATCAGCGTGAACTTTCATATAGTCACTGGCCGCAATAATGGGCCCTTTGGTGTTCGCAAGCTGTTGCTCAATCCAGCTGGTTTTGGCTTTTTGATCCGGGTTCAATAAATTCCAGTGCTCGGCAGCCAGACCATCACGACGCAACTCGGTAAAGCTGGTGGCACTCCAGACAGCAGCACGTACTTTCATCGCCTTAAGCAAATCAGCCGCTGCTTCCACCTCGCGTAAAATGGCACCTCCACCTAACAACTGCACTTCGGGTGATTTCCCTTTGGCTGCTAATTTCAAGCAATACAGGCCACGACGCACGCCTTCCTCACAATCTTTGGGCATTGCAGGATGCGGATAATTTTCATTCATCACGGTCAGGTAGTAATACACGTCTTCCTGCTCGGCAAACATACGACGCAAACCATCCTGCACAATAATCGCCACTTCATGTGCATAGGTCGGGTCATAGGAAACACAGTTGGGAATCGTGGAAGACAAGACATGTGAGTGACCGTCTTCATGTTGCAGACCTTCACCATTTAAAGTGGTACGGCCCGATGTCGCGCCAATCAGAAAACCGCGAGTACGACTATCACCAGCGGCCCAGGCCAGATCACCCACACGCTGAAAACCGAACATGGAGTAATACAGATAGAAAGGCACCAAGGGCTTGTTGTGAATACTGTAGGACGTGCCACAGGCAATCCAGGCACTCATGGCACCCGCTTCATTAATGCCTTCTTCCAGAATCTGGCCTTTCACATCCTCACGATAAAACATGAGCTGACCCGCATCTTCGGGCTCGTAAAGCTGGCCAACATTGGAATAAATGCCCAATTGACGAAACATGCCCTCCATACCAAAGGTACGCGCTTCATCGGGCACAATCGGGACAATACGCTCACCCAGGCCATCAACTTTCAGCAGCACGCCCATTAAGCGAACCAACGCCATCGTGGTCGAAATCGGACGCTCGGAGCCAGACGTCAGAACAGATAACTGAGCCAAATCGGGTACTGGCAATACTTCACTTTTACTGCGTCGTTGCGGTAAATAACCACCCAATTTTTCACGACGCTCACGCAGGTACTTCAATTCCGGACTGTTATCGTCGGGACGATAAAACGGTAGCTCAGCCAATTGCTCATCCGTAAACGGCATATCGAAACGATCACGGAAACGACGCAATGACTCCAGATCCAGAGACTTCATCTGATGCGTCTTGTTGGCTGCCTCACCAGCACCCGTGGCATAGCCCTTGACAGTTTTGGCCAGGATCACCACTGGCTGCCCCTTGCTGGCCATCGCCTCGGCATAAGCCGCATAGACCTTGAACGGGTCATGGCCACCACGATCCAGAGACGCAATTTCTTCATCTGACAAGTCTTTTACCAGCTCGGCCAGTTCAGGATATTTGCCAAAGAATTTCTCGCGGGTATAGGCACCACCACGATTCTTGAATGCCTGATATTCACCATCCACCGCTTCAGACATACGCTGACGCAAAGCACCGGTATCATCACGCGCCAACAGCGGATCCCACTTCTTGCCCCAGATCACCTTGATGACTTTCCAGCCCGCACCCCGGAATACCGACTCCAGTTCCTGAATGATTTTCCCGTTACCACGCACAGGGCCATCCAGGCGTTGCAAATTACAGTTGATCACGAAGATCAAGTTGTCCAGCTTCTCCCGACCAGCCAAGGCAATAGCACCCAGAGATTCTGGCTCATCCATCTCGCCATCACCCAGATATGCCCATACCTTGCGCCCCTGATCCGGCAGCAGTCCACGATTAACCAGGTACTTCATCACATGCGCCTGATAAATCGACATGATCGGCCCCAATCCCATGGAAACAGTCGGGAACTGCCAATAGTCGGGCATCAACCAAGGGTGCGGGTAACTGGACAGACCCTTACCACCAACCTCTCGACGGAAATTGGCCAACTGGTCTTCTGTTAAACGCCCTTCCAGGAATGAACGCGCATAAATACCAGGCGCCGAATGCCCCTGGTAATAAATCAGATCGCCGAGATGAGACTCGTTCGGCGCACGAAAAAAATGATTAAAGCCAACATCATACAAAGTGGCAGACGATGCAAAGGTCGCAATATGACCACCCAGTTCGTCATCATTCTGATTGGCACGCATCACGATAGCCAAGGCATTCCAGCGAATCAGTGAACGCAGACGCCACTCCAGATTGGGGTCGCCCGGCATGCTGGGCTCTTGCTCACGAGCAATCGTATTAACGTAGGGGGTACTCAGACGATCGATGGCAACACCCAATCGAGCGGCATCTGCATTAAGCCATTGCAATAATTGTCTGGCGCGCTCCGGTGAGCCATGCTCTACAACAGATGCAAATGCATCCAGCCACTCTTGCGTTTCCGCATGATCAGAGTCGCCGTAATGACGGTGCCTTGCCATGATGCCTCCTTAAAGGTTGCAGTCTTTGAGTCTATGTTAATTTACACACAGTTGTTACTGGCTCAAGACATTGCAGATGTTATGCCAGTTTTAGTGACAAACGCTAAGTTGCTGTATTTTCATCAATTGCTAAATAAGACTTGGATTTTGCATGGGTTTTGCCGTTTCACTGTTTCATCAACGTTTCAACAATCGAAACACATGAATTACTAATGAAACATAAAGCCTTTGTTGATAGCGGTTACTACCGGCTGGCTGGTGAAGCCAATTCACGCCAAGGCCTCAGTTGCTGACATAACTCGGGAATCGCTGCCAATAATGACAGTCCTGGGCGTGTGAGAGCCTTATCGTTCACAGACAAAATAGCGCCACTTTGCATCGCGGGCAAACGACTAAAACGTGACCAGAATTGCTGTGCCGATGAATGAACTTGAGTGGATACCAGGATAATTTGTGGCTCAGCACGCAATACAGCCTCGACACTCAATACAGGAGCCGCTACTGCAGAAGCTGGCACAATCGTATCAACGCCACACAAGCGCATGGCCTGACTCACCAGATGATCCGGAGCCAAGCTGTACAACGGTGTTTGTGAAATCTGATAAAGCCCCCGCAAACGGGCTCCCTGAGCATAAAGCTGACGTTGCTGCCTTAAATCCTGAACCAGTTGATCGGCCAATAACTCGGCAGCCTGAGTACGATTGGTCAGTCGCCCCAACCAGCGCAAACGCTCAGGAATATCATCCAGCCCCTTGGGCGATATGGTCAGCACCGGAATCCCCAATTGCTGAACGCGCTGTACCTGCTGCATGGACATGCCCGCAGGCCAATACACGATCAGATCCGGTCTGACTCGACGCAAATACTCTTGATTAACCTGCCCCGGCTGCCCAACAACGGGATAGCCCGCTATGCTTTTCGTGCGACGACCGGGACTGTCATGATCATCATGCACACCGACAATAAGCTCGGCAGCACCAATGGTTTCCAGCATGTCGACCAGGTGCGGCCCCAGCACCACCCAACGCTTGTACTCAGATGACGGTGACCATAACGCCCCTGCATCATCCTGCCACGTCAGGGTATTTGAATGGCTGCTGACACTCATCAGCAGCAAAGTGATAAATGCTAAAAGCCTGGCCACAGTGTCTTTAATGCCAGAAACACCATCCACACAACCAACGAACGCTGAATCAATGCCTGCACACGCGTCAGGCTGACCGTCAGATTGACATGAGGTGATTCAATATCATCATCCAGACCTTCCGGCTCAGCAGCTTGAGCTGCCACATCAATCAGTTCATGACCATTAGCATCTGACTTCAGCAACTGTTCACGAATAACCGTCCACGTCGCTGTAAAGTTGCCTGCCAGCGCAAAACTCATCGACAGGAGTCGGGTGGGAATCCAATCTGCAACATGCAACCACGACAACGCAATCTGCCTAGACTCTTCACGCTCGTGGCCAACTACCAAGCGCAACAGGTAATACCCCAAGGCAGCCACAGGGCCAAGCAACAAGAACCAGAATAATGGCGAGAACAGCTCATGCAGACTTTCACGCAACAAAAAGGTACGCGCCTGATGCAGCTCGGAATCCAGCGTGACATCCTCGGTCACCCAATCGTGCTGATCATTTTGCACAAAGGAGGCTTCATACTCATTGTCACTGGTATCAGTTTCTGGCTGATATCGCTGCTGCCATATCTGAGCAAAACGCTCCAGTGCACGCGGCAATGACACATCACTGAAAATCACCACCAACACTACAGCAGAGGGTAAAAACACCAACAGGCTAAGACCTACTTCCCTCAAGCCCTGAACCAGCAACAGCAAGGCCAGCATCGGCAACACAATAATCAGTGCCAAACGAGCAGGAGTGGGCAACCCTGAAGGCAGGGACTCAGACACACGCAACCATGCCTGCCCTGGCTTCGCCAGCAAACGCCGCCAATCATCCGGCATTGCAAAATAGGCCGCCAAGGCTAACAACGCCAGTAACAAGGTCATTGTGGTACTCCTTTCAATTACTCTGCGGCAATGCTTGCCAGTCAAACGCAGAACCCGGGTCTGTTTTACGACCAGGCGCTATATCACTATGCCCAACCAGATGTCCCCGTGTTTCAGGATACGCCTGCCACAGGGTCTGTAAAATCTGATTCAGCATAGTGTACTGCACTGTCTCATAAGGTAGGTCATCACATCCTTCCAGCTCAATACCAATTGAGTAATCATTACAGTTTTCACGCCCCTGATAGGACGACCTGCCAGCGTGCCAGGCGCGCTTGTCAAAGGCCACGTACTGCACCACCTCACCATCTCGTCGAATCAATAAATGGCTGGATACTTCCAGCTGATGAATTTCTTCAAAATAGGGATGGTCTGCCGGATTTAACTGGCCACAAAAAAGCTGATCAATATACGGGCCACCAAACTGGCCAGGCGGCAGACTGATGTTATGAATGACAATCAGACTGACTTCATAAGCAGGCCTGTCACCAAAGTTCGGCGAGTCAACTCGACGGGCAACATCCAACCAATGATCCAGACTTACCTGCATTTTTGATGCCTGTGAATATGCGAATGAAAACACAGCGGCAAATTCCTCGTATACTGCGCGGAATTATTTTGGTCACATCGATTTTGGATTCACTATGAACCCTGACTTGCTGAAAGCTGCCTTAGCCGCCAACGTAACCGCTGCTCTTGTGGAAGATATTGGCTCGGGCGATATAACAGCGCAACTGATTCCCGCTGAAAAACAGGCAAAAGCCCGAATTATCACCCGCGACCCAATGGTGCTTGCCGGCAAACTCTGGCTGGAAGCCTGCTTCATGGCAGTAGACCCCAAGCTCAACATTCACTGGTCAGCCGAAGAAGGGCAATTGCTCTCTGCCGGCAGTACCATTGTCGAAATTACCGGCAGTGCGCGTAGCCTACTGACCGCCGAGCGCCCTGCATTGAACTTTCTGCAAACGCTCTCGGCTACGGCCACCCAAACCCGGGCACTGGTAGCGCAGCTGGCCAACACCCAAGCCAAATTGCTTGATACCCGAAAAACCCTGCCCGGATTGCGCGTTGCCCAAAAATATGCCGTGCTGGTTGGCGGAGGTGAGAATCACCGCATGGGATTGTTTGATGCCTACCTGATCAAGGAAAACCATATTATGGCTGCTGGCTCCATTGCTGCTGCTATTGCTCAGGCACGTACCAACGCGCCTGGGCGTATGGTCGAAGTGGAAGTCGAGTCTCTGGATGAGCTACACGCCGCCCTTGAGGCTGGAGCAGACCGCATCATGCTGGATAACTTCAGCCTGGAGCAAATGCGCGAGGCAGTTGCCATCACACAGGGGCGAGCTCAGCTTGAAGCCTCCGGTGGCGTAAACCACGAAACTATCCGCCAAATTGCAGAAACCGGCGTTGACTATATTTCGGTAGGGACGATTACGAAGGATGTTCGGGCAATTGATTTGTCGATGCGGCTGGTTGACTAGCTCTACTCACGAAATAAAAAGGGCCACTTAAACGTGGCCTTTTTTATGCTTAAGTATTTCCATATCTCCGCAAAGGCCACTCCAAACAAAAACCCCCCACCGGTATCCCGGCAGGGGGTTGTTGT
>CAZMVL010000003.1:0-260537 GCA_964569335.1 uncultured Paraperlucidibaca sp. | reverse complement strand
ATTATATTAACGGTGGACTCTAGTGCCCAGTGCTACTGAAAGCGGGGGGACGTCGGTGGGGTGGTTTACGCGTTGCCATTTACCCAAATGACCATCGCCCTGTACATGTCCATGTAATTGGAGCTGGTCGTGAGGCGGTTTTCAGGCTTTGTTGCCCGGATGGGCCAGTGTTTTTGCGTCAGTCATTCGGATTTTTACAGGCCGAAATTCGAGCGGTTGAATATGAGTTGAATGTTGCATTGGTGATGTTGTGTCTTAAGTGGGAGGAGATTCATGATGATTACTGAGCATGAACTGAGCGAAGCTGAGGCTCGTATGAATACAGCACGAGCAGATGGTTTGCATGCTGTTGGCGCATGTTATGACCGTCGTGTTGCACGTGTTGTAGTCACATTGGCGTCGGGGATTGAGCTGGCACTTCCACCACGGCTCGTTCAAGGTCTGGAGCATGCAAAGCCAGATGATCTGGCTGAAATAGAGATAACCCCAACGGGTTTGGGTTTGCATTTTCCTAAGCTGGATGCTGACTTATATATTCCTGCCTTGTTGTCTGGTTTGTTGGGAACCAAGAGTTGGTCGGCGGCAGAAATGGGTAAGGTTGGTGGGTCAGCCAGAACCACCGCTAAGAAGGCGGCAGCACGGGAAAATGGCAAGCGGGGTGGTCGACCAAGAAAGGTTGCTTAGTTATCTTTGACGAAGTTTTACTGCTAACAAAGCATTGACCCAATCACCCACCCAATAACTCCAACAATCCCCCAACCACTTTCAACCGCGTCTCCGCCACATTCAACGTATCGCTAAAGCGCAGTTTGTCACCGCCTTCCAACTTGTATTTGCGAGGTTCTTTCTGAATCAGCGTAATCAAACGACGTGGATCAACGGTGGTGTCGCGGCCAAATTCAATGCGCCCACCAGCTGGCCCAGCATCAATCTTGTTAATGCCCAGCGCATTGGCCTGCAATTTCAAACGGCTGACGGCAAACAGGTTTTTGGCAGGCTCTGGCAACAGGCCAAAACGGTCGATCATTTCCACTTGCAGCTCATCCAGCGCTTCGTTGCTGTCGGCACTGCTGATGCGTTTGTATAACGTCAGGCGGTTATGTACGTCGGGCAGATAGTCTTCGGGAATCAGTGCCGACAGGCGCAGGTTGATGTCGGCACCCAAGGTAAAGGGCTGATCCATATTGGGTGTTTTGCCGCTGCGAATGGCTTTCACTGCACGATCGAGCATGTCCATATACAGGCTGAAACCAATGCTGTGAATGTTGCCGCTTTGGTCTTCACCCAGCAGCTCACCGGCACCACGAATTTCCAGATCTTGCGAGGCCAGGACAAAGCCTGCGCCCAGATCGTCGGCCGCGGCAATGGCTTCCAGACGTTTTTCGGCATCACCGGTCATGGCTTTTTTCGGCGGCGTGAGTAAGTAGGCATAGGCCTGGTGATGCGAGCGGCCGACACGGCCACGCAGTTGGTGCATCTGTGCCAGGCCCAGCTTGTCAGCTCTGTCCATGATGATGGTGTTGGCGCTGGGCACATCAATGCCGGTTTCAATGATGGTGGAACACACCAGAATATTGTGCTGCTTGTGATAGAACTGCTGCATGACCTGTTCCAGCTCACGCTCGCGCATTTGTCCGTGCGCAATGCCAATGCGAGCTTCTGGCACCAGCTCGGTCAGTTCCTGCGCACATTTTTCAATGCTGTCTACTTCGTTATGCAGGTAATACACCTGACCGCCGCGCAGCAGTTCACGCAGAATAGCCTCTTTGATGACCATGGGCTGTGATTCGCGCACGAAGGTTTTGACCGCCAGACGTTTGGCGGGTGGCGTGGCGATAATCGACAGGTCGCGCATGCCGGACAGGGCCATATTGAGCGTGCGTGGAATCGGCGTGGCGGTGAGCGTGAGCATGTCCACTTCAGCGCGACGCTGTTTCAGTGCTTCTTTGTGACGGACACCAAAGCGGTGTTCTTCATCGACAATGATCAGTCCCAGTTGCTTGAAGTCCATGTCGTCGCTGAGCAGTTTGTGGGTGCCGATCAGGATGTCGATGCGACCGTCTTTGGCAGCGGCCATGGCCTGTTTTTGTTCTTTGACGGACTTGAAGCGCGATAGCACTTCAATACGTACTGGCCAATCGGCAAACCGGTCACGGAAGTTTTCATAATGCTGCTGTGCCAGCAGGGTGGTGGGCACCAGCACGGCGACTTGTTTACCGGCTTGCACGGCGACAAAGGCGGCACGCATGGCGACTTCTGTTTTGCCAAAGCCAACATCACCACAGACCAGCCTATCCATGGGCTTGGGTGAACGCATATCGGCCAGGGTAGCCAGAATGGCATTGGCTTGGTCAGCGGTTTCTTCAAATGGAAAGCCGGAGGCAAACAGGGCGTATTCGGCGTGATCGAAGGGGAAGCCATAACCCTGGCGTGCAGCTCGACGTGCATACAGATTCAGTAGCTCGGCGGCGGTGTCGCGCACTTGTTCGGCGGCTTTGCGACGTGCCTTGCTCCATTGTTCGGTGCCTAAGCGGTGCAGCGGCGCACTGGCGTCATCTGCTCCGGCATAACGCGAAATGACTTCCAGATTGGCGACTGGCACATACAGCTTGGCCTTGTCGGCATATTCCAGCAGCAGGAACTCCTGCACCTGACTGTCCATGTCCAGCGTGACCAACCCCTGATAACGCCCGACGCCATGATCCACATGTACCACCGGAGCACCGGGTTGCAGTTCGGTCAGTGAGCGTATGGCCAGCTCGGCCTGACCATCACTGGAAGTGGCTTTGCGCCGACGACGCTGCGCTACGCGTTGGCCGAACAACTGTGATTCGGCAATGAGCGCAACATCGGGTGCCATCACACCGTCATCCAGCGCCGCGATAGTAATGCCAAAGGCGATGTCGCTATGACTGAATGCCTGCCAGTCGCTGACGGTTTGTGGCGTGAGGTGCCAGCGTGCCAGCAGCTCCAGTAGGCTTTCTCGACGGCCTGCGCTTTCGGCACAGAGCAGCACGCGGCGCTGATCATTTTGTGCGGCTAAAAACTGTTGCAGTGCCTGTAATGGCGCTTCGGATTTGGTTTCTACCGGCAGTGCTGGTGGTGGGCTGAAGGGCAGGTTGGTAGCACCTGATTTTTCTGTCAGGGCAGCGGCATTCAGCTCAATACGCGGCCAGCGCTTGAGTCCGGCAAACCAGTCGTTTTCGCGTAAAAACAGATGTTCTGGTGACAGCAATGGGCGGGTGTTGTCACCACCATATTGCTCAAAGCGATACAACACGTCCTGCCAGAACTGACCAAGCTTGTCGGGTGCGTTGGCATCCAGCAACAGCAGAGCGTTGGTGGGCAGATAATCAAACAGCGTGCCGGTGTGCTCAAAAAACAGGGGCAGATAATACTCAATGCCATTGCCGGCCAGACCGCTGACCACATCCTGATACAGGCTGCTGCGCTTGGGGTCACCATTAAAGTGATCAGCCCATTGATCACGAAAGCGTCGAATGCCGGCCTTGTCCAATGGGAACTCGTGCGCGGGCATCAGGGTCAGGTGATCAATCGGGTTTACCGTGCGTTGGCTGTCCACATCGAACAGGCGCAGGGTTTCAATCTCGTCGTCAAACAGTTCTACGCGCACGGGGAATTCAGCCCCCATGGGGAACAGGTCAATCAGGCTGCCGCGTACGGCAAATTCGCCATGCTCGTAGACCGTATTGACGGCGCGATAACCGGCGGCTTCGAGCTGGGTACGGGTGTCATCCAGGGTCAGTTTTTGGCCACATTTCAGCTCAATGGCCTGACCCAGCAGCCAGTCTCGCGGAGCCAGTCGGTGAGCCGCCGTGGTGATAGGCACAACCAGAATGCCGCGCTTGGCCGTAGGGAGTTGTGACAGCACCTGCAAGCGAGTGGAAATGATGTCCTGATGTGGTGAGAACTGGTCGTAGGGCAGGGTTTCCCAGTCGGGAAAATGCCAGATGGGCAGGCTTGTATCTGTTCCCAGAAAAAAAGCCAATGCTTCTTCGAGCTGACTGGCGCTGCGGGTGTCCTGTGTGATGACCACCACCAGTCCGCTATGCTGTTGTGTGACGGCGGCCAGTGCCAATGCACGGGCACAGCCATCCAGCTGGCCCCAGCTGCGTTTGTCGTCGGCAGATTGGGGTAATTGAGGCAGATAGGTCAGGGGCATAACAGGTGTTCCGGCAACAGGCTTCGGTAATAAAAAGCAGGCAAAGCAAAAAGCCGTTAACACGGCCGCAGCGGAGTGTAACGCACTGACTTATGCGCTGACTAATGCACAGTGGTTAAAGTAGGGTGCGACAATATGCCGCAGGTCAAAGTGACCTAAGTTTTTGTAGAATGCCGTCGCATAATAATTAATACGGTGTTGCTGCATGATGCGTCCATCTCCGCTGGCTTATGCCATTTGCGTCAGTTTGTACTCACTCCCTGTTGCGGCTATGCATGCCTTGCCGGAAGTGGCTGTTTCGGCATCCGCTTACGAGTCTGCCTTTTCCATGACGCCATCGGCGGCGCAGGCCACACTGAACAAAACGGCAGGTGGCGTGAATGTAGTGGATGCTCAGGACTATCTCACTGGTCGTGCTGGCAATATGGAAGACACCTTGCGTCTGGCCACGGGTGTGTTTATTGCCTCGCGTTTTGGTTCGGATGAGGCGCGTGTGTCGATTCGTGGCTCTGGTTTGCAGCGTACTTTTCATGGTCGCGGCATCATGTTGCTGCAAGACGGCGTGCCGCTGAATCTGGCCGATGGTGGCTTTGATATGCAGGCCATTGAGCCGGGCGCGACGCGTTATATTGAAGTGCAACGTGGTGCTAATGCACTACGTTATGGCAGTTCGACATTGGGCGGTGCCATCAACTATGTCAGCCATACCGGACACTCAGCTCCTGCCGCTCAGATTCGTGCCGAGGCAGGTAGTTTTGGCTATCAGCGTTATCAGGCCGCCGTGGCGGGAGCAAATGAAACGCTGGATGGTTATGCCGCCATTAGCCATACCGAGCAGGATGGTTTTCGTGATCATGCCCGTCAGCGTAATGGCCGATTCTTTGGCAATGTCGGTTTTCAGCTGGCGCCCAATATTGAAAGTCGTCTGTATGCCACGGTGGTGGACACCGATTCCGAGCTGCCTGGTAGCCTGACCTATGCGCAGTTAAAGGCCAATCCACGTCAGGCAGATGCGGCCAGTGTGAACCGCGATACCAAGCGTGATTTTCCCTTGTACCGTCTGGCCAGCCGCACCGCGATTCAGCACGAACATGGTGGTCAAACCGAGCTGACCGCGTTTGCGGCGCGCAAGCAGTTATTTCATCCATTGGCGTTTGGACGTATTGAGCAACGTAGTCGTGATGTGGGTGTGGGGTTGCGTCATGAGCATCCGTCGCATTGGGGTGGATTGCGTCAGGATCATGTGCTGGGTGTGCAGTGGCAGCGTGGTCTTACTGATGACGAGCAGTGTGCCTATGGTGCGGCACCAACAGGCCATCCGTGTACGACACAAAGCAGAGCGAATCGCCAGACTGCCGATAACGTCACTGTATATGGCGAAACCCGCTGGCATGTGGTGCCGAGTACTGTGGTGTCTGTGGGCGGTCAGTGGACGGACGCCAATCGCCGTGTGACGGCGCATGTGCCGGGGCTGGCGTCTACCGGTGCGTTGTATGAACAGTCGTATCGCCGTTTTTCGCCCAAGCTGGGGTTACTGCATCATTTAACCAATAACGTTGATGTATTTGCCAATGTCAGCGCCAGTTTTGAGCCACCCAGTTTTTCTGAAGGCCCAGTCGGTGGACAGCCGTTAAAGGCACAACGTGCCACGACTTACGAGGTAGGCACACGCGGTGATACTAAATTCAGGCATGCCACCTTGGGTTGGGATCTGAGTTATTACCGTGCGTTGTTGAAAAACGAATTGTTGGCACTGACACCAGCCGGCTTTACCACGCTGACGGTGAACGCTGATGACACCCTGCATCAGGGCATTGAAGCGGGACTGCGTGTGGAGTCGTCACATTACCGTGTGTTGGGCAGTTATCTGTACAACGATTTCCGCTTTAAAAAGGACGCAGTGCGTAGTAATAACCGCATTGCTGGCGTACCGGATCAAGTGCTGACGGTTGAGCTGGCAACCAAATTGCCAGGTGATGTCTGGCTGGGGCCAACGTTCAGAGCAGCTTCTCGCAGTTTTGTGGATCATGCCAATACCTTGGCAGCGCCGGGTTACTCCGTTTATGGCCTTAAAGTGAACCAGTCGCTGAATCATGGTGTTAGCTGGTTTGCCGAGGCCAGAAATCTGGGTGACAAGCGTTATGCCAACACCACAGGTGTGATTCTGGATGCCGGTGGCAATGATGCCGCGCAGTTTAATCCGGGTGATGGCCGTGCGCTGTATGTCGGCATCAGCAAGGCTTATTAAGCATGACCTTTAATTCCATTCGCCGCCGTTTGTTGCCCTGGCATCGTCGTCTGGCCTTGATCATTGTGTTGCCGGTACTGGCTTGGTCTTTGAGCGGCTTATTGCATCCGGTGATGTCGCGCTGGCAGCCATCAGCAGTCGCCATGGGTGTGCCCACAGAGTTGCTGACTGCGCCACAGGGTTTGTCTTGGGCTGATTTACCGGCACCTGCCACAACATTGCCCACTGACTGGCGTATGCGTGAACTGCGAGCCGTGAGCTGGCAGGATCAGCCGTATTGGCGGGTGCAGTTGTCGGATGGTTCGCTGCAGTCGGTACAGGCTCGCAGTGGTAACGTCGAATCCATTGATGAAGCGCTGATCACGCATCTGGCGCGTCATTACACCGGTGAACAGGAAGCGCCGGTCAGTCTGAGTGTGGTGACGGAGTTCAGCGCCGAATATGCAGCGGTTAATCGTTATCTGCCGGTGTATCGGGTGGCGTTCGACCGACCTGATGGTCTGCTGGCGTTTATTGAGCCGCGCAGTTTGCAGCTGACTGGCTTGAGTGATGACTGGAAAACGCGCTTCACGACTTTTTTCCGTGCTATGCATAACTGGTCATGGTGGCCGCATGCGCCATCTCGTGCCTGGCTGATGGCGGCTGTGCTGACTCTGGTCATGGTGATGGTGGTGTCTGGTCTGGCGCGTGTTTGGCCACGAGCGGGGCAGGCTGTCGTTGGTCGAGGCAGGGGCGTGTCATTGTGGCACCGTCGAATAGGCTTGCTGGCGGCGATGGCAGCGATGGCCTGGGTCAGCACCGGTGCCTTGCATGCTTTGGTGATGGACGCTCGCAAGGGAGATTGGCCAACCTATCCGCTGGCATTGGATTTTACCGCTGCCCAGCTGAGTCAACCTGCGCCACAGGATGTGCCGACAGGTGCTCGATTGCAGATTGTGGCTGGGCCGCAGGGGCCGCTGTGGTATTGGCATCAGTTGGTGCGTGATGCGGCGCACGATGGTCATGCCCATCATGGCCCAGCAGCGCCTCGGGTATTAAATGCAGCTTATGTTCATGCCGAGACAGGTCAGGCCGTGCAGCCAGAAGCCTATTGGCAGGCGCTTGCCGCATCGGTAGCTGGTGCCATGACGCCAATCAGCACGCAAGCCATTACCGGCTTTTCCGCAGAATATGGTTTTGTACAGAAGCGTTTGCCGGTGCAGCAATTGCGTTATGCGGGCGACAGTAATTTGACGGTTTATATTGATCCGGCCGATGCAGCGGTGGCCTCGGTAGTGCGTGATCTGGATCGTGTCGAAGGCTTTGGTTTTGCCTATCTGCATAAGGCCCAGTTTCTTGACCCGTTACTGGGCAAGACTGGGCGTGATGCAGTGGCAGTTGTGTTTGCGCTGTTGGTGTTTGGCCTGACCTTATTTGGTCTGCGATTGTTCACGATGCGGGTTCGACTTGCTGGCAAGACGCTCGATTAAGCCAAACGCCAGCACACCGACCAATATCATGAACAGGCCCAACAGGGTGTTGTTGTCAAACTGTTGCGGCAGATGCGGAATGGTGTTGACCAGACGTTCCTTGCCGCCGATTTCCTGATAAATCCGGTGCTGAAATGGCCATACTGCCAACAGTGAGCCGGTCAGAATACCAATGGCTGTCAGCATGGTTTGGGTATGAAAATGATCCAGCAGCCATTTGATGCCTCGGGCAAAGGTAATGGCTCCGGTGACGATACCGGCCATCAGAGGCAGCAGAAAGTTGAAGTTCAGCGTGGAGAGTGCATCCAGCAATTCAGCATATTTGCCTAATACCAGCAGCACGAATGAGCCAGAGACGCCTGGCAGCAGCATGGCCGTTACGGCCATGGCGCCACAAAAGAAGATAAAAATGGCGGTAGATGGTGTTTGTGCGGGAACCAGCATGACCACGAACAGGCCAAAGGCTAGGCCGCCCAGACTCCATAAATAGGGCAGTAGACGCCGCACGCCCAGATCACGAGTCAATGACACAATAGACGCGCTGATGAGGCCAAAAAACAGGCCATAGGTCGCTTCGGGATAGCGTTCAATCAGCACGGCGACAGGCACAATACGACCAAACATGATGACTGCTGATACGATGCCGATGCCAATGGCCAGCAGGAAAAAGCCATCAATATGGCGAAATGCAGCCTGCATTTGTCCTTTGACCAACAAGCGAATGAACTGCTGATTAAGTTGTGCAATGGCGCTGAGCAGACGTTCATAGACGCCCAGAATCAGTGCAATGGTGCCGCCACTAATGCCAGGAATCAGATCTGCGGTGCCAATGCAGATGCCGCGTAATGTCTGTTTCAGGAAGGGATCTTCAGGGGTGGCATTGGAAGGTGCTGGTTCTTGCGTAGACATTAAAAAGCTTCCACCAAAAATGAGTGCTGATTCTTTCATAACACCATAGTTGTTGCGATGACTTTTTGAGGCTGTTAGCGTTCAGTTTTCCCGCCTGATAACGAGGCCTGTATGTCTTCCGATGATTTGGTCAATGACGACGAACTTGAGCAGATGATGCAAGGATTTGCCGAGCATTTCTGGTCCAGCCGTGTGCCTGAGTTTTTGAGTCTTTGGCTGCCATTACGCCATCAGTCGTTACCTGAGCAGGGCGCATTTGGTATTGAGCTTAAACGTGCCATTCATGGTCTGGCAGGTACAGCGGCCATGATTAATGAGCAGGATATTGGAGATTTGGCACGACGGGCTGAAACGCACTGGAATAACAATGGCCCAGCTGCCGAGCCGACGCTGGCCGCTATTGCGGCCCTGACCGAGCTGATTGAGCAGCGCGCTGCGCAACGTTAGGCTGGTGTTAGTTTAAAGCCCGCTTTGGGAAAGTGACGATGCAATGTGCCTGTTTCGGCATCGTTGCTGGCAATAATCCGGGTGGATTGGCTACTACCGACCAATATTCCGGTGGTGGGTAGCTGACCATAGTCAGCAGGTGCAATGCTGACTATCTGACCCAGCAAAGGCTCATCCTGTGTTTGCAATATGGGGCGCGGTTCGTTGGTTTGAGCCAGCTGTAGTGCCTGCTGAGCGCTGATGTCTTCGCGTCTGCCTTCACCAAAAGCCTGTATGCGATCCATCCAGGCGCTGAGTTTGGGATGCTGATGAAAAGACATTTCGGCCAGATCGCGTGCAAACCAGAGTGAGTGGTAGGCCGCAAAATCGGCATGATTGGGTGTGCTGCCAAATAGAAAGTCCTGAGTCAGCAGCATGCCTTCGACATCATCCAGATGCTTGGCCAGAATCAATTTGGCGGTTTTGGGTGACATTTTCACCACCGAGTCGTGGCCCAGCAGAATACGATCCCAGGCAAATCTGGCCATATCCAGCCAGGACAATGAACTTTTGGCTTTGGCCAGCACCTTGCCATTGGCACTGGCCAGCAGGCAGGCAATAAACACTTTCAGCTCAGCACGATGCGTAAATGCCTGTACTGCTTCACTGCAATTTTCCAGCGCCAGCTCAGGCTTTTGACTGAGCCGGGCAATCTCGCTGGCAATGCTGTGCGAATCACAGAAAATATCTGCACCTATCTGTCCCACCGGAATTTTTCGATAACCACCGGCCAGCGTTTGTAGCAGGGGGCGTGGCAACATTTCGCGAGTAGTCACTGATTGCCATTGCAAATCGGCATAACCGAGCATGCTGCGGATCTTCTGCGAGAAGGGAGATAGCGGGTAGTGGTGTAGAACCAGTGTGGGCATGATAAGAATTTGGTCGAGACGGAGTCGATAGCCTAGCACGCTTTGTTGTGGCCAAAGCGTGCTGGATCCCAGGTGTTACTGCAATTGTGCGGTTTGCAGCTCGTTACTGAGCAGGCCGTTACTGCCAAATAACTGTTCGCGCCATTTGTGCTCCAGCGCGGTGGTGTTGTCCTGCGAGGGATGAAAGTCTTTTTTGAAGAAATCCGGGATACGACGAGGCACGTGTTTCAGCAGGCCATGTTTGCCAAACAGCAGGGTAGCCCCTTTCAGATGAGACTTGAGGTGCTTTTGTTGCAGCTGATTGTCATGCGCCAGAATAGCGGCAAAGCTGCCTAGCAAGCTGGGTAACATGGCGGTGATGACCAGTGGCCCGGCCATCAGTTTCAGGCGCCAGCTATTGCTGACCTGGGTGTAGACATCATAGGCCACTGACTTGTGTTCCAGTTCTTCCAGTGCGTGCCAGGTCCACAGTTTGAGTGCTTCCGGCTCACACAGTTCGCGGAATTTTCGATCTTGCAAAAAGGATTCGCCAAAGATGGCGGTAAAGTGTTCCATGAAGATGGTGCAGGCCAACTGCTGCTCTGGTGAGAAGCGTTCCAGCATGGCCAGACTCATTTTTACGCCTTTTTCGGCAAAATCGACACGCATACCCATGTCGCTGAAAATGGCATTGAGTCGTTCATGCTCACGACCATGCAGGGCCTCCTGGCCAATAAAGCCGGATACCTGAGCCTTTAGTTCGGGATCGGTAATTTGATCTCTGAAGTGGCGGACTGATTCGACAAAGAAGCGTTCGCCGGGTGGGAAAAAACCGGAGAGTACGGCCAGAAAACAGGATGCAAAGGCGTTGTCGGCAACCGGGTAACGACGCTGTTCATAGTAGCCGTGTGCAAATTTAATGTTGCGAGGTGGTATACCTACGCTGGCACCGGCGAGTGGTCGTTGAGCGGTAGTAGAGAGTACAGTCATGCTGGCTTCCTATATGACATTGTTCAATGACACATTGACAATGTCATGACCAATCGGTCACGGTCAAGAGGAAGCCGCAATATTTTTAACGAATGGCGTTTTGCACCAGATGCACCGCTTGCTTCACACGCAAACCCTGAACCACCGAATAAACACCGATAGCCATAAAGGCACCCGGAATAATCCACTGGATTGGAATGTCATTGATGCTGGCACCATTCATGGCGTTCCATAAGAAAACAGCGATAGCGACCAGCAGTGGCCCCATGATCAGTGGCAGCCAAATGCCTGCATGGCTATGTGAACCATTACTTAAATTATGATGTGCAAGTCCTTGTAATACACCACGTTTAAATCGTCCAGAAACAATCAGCTG
Organism: uncultured Paraperlucidibaca sp.; assembly: GCA_964569335.1. Lineage (GTDB taxonomy): Bacteria > Pseudomonadota > Gammaproteobacteria > Pseudomonadales > Moraxellaceae > Perlucidibaca. The sequence continues at coordinate 249,028 of CAZMVL010000003.1, read as the reverse complement.
GTCGCCATCATTAATGGTGAAAGGGTGATTTGAACGAAGCACGACTGCTCTGCTTTGCAGCGTCAGCAGACAGAGGTGAGTAGTGTGTACCGAGCGATGACGGTGCATGCCGTGGCCACTCATTTGCTTGGTGTGTCGTACCTGTTCAGCTCTGCCTTGCAGTGTATCCATGGATGTTGTTCTGAGGTTAATTCAAGTAAGAGGCATATTAACTCAGGGAGCGGTTTGGCAATAGTTTGTCATCCAGATGGGACAGGTGACGTTAGGTTGATTGTCATTACAACGAGGTACTTTACATGAAAATGCGTTATATCCTTCCCCTGAGTTTGATGTTGGCCGCTACTACTGTGACGGCAGCCGATCATGGTCATCATGGCAAAAAGATGGATCCGACCAAGTACAGCGAACACAGAATTGAACGTATGGACAAGCATGCGGAACTGGGTTTGAGTGATGTGCAAAAAGCACAACTGAAAGTCATTCTGGATGAAACCAGGCAGCGTCATGCCGAAGTTCGCAAGCAGTCAGACGAGAAGGTCAATGCTGTTTTGACCGCTGAACAGCGCGACAAATATGCCAAGCATCGTGAGCAGATGAAGGCGAAGATGAAAGCTGCACATGGTGAACGTAAACAGGGTGCATACAAGCACGGCGAGCACAAGCGTTAAGCGCTGGCTCGCTGCGTGGTAATGGTGGCTCCTGCTGCCAGGGTTTTTGTGACGGGCGTTTTGCTGGCAATGTCCAGCAGGCGCTCCCACTGTTCTTCGCTGAGTGCTGCCGAGCACTGCAAAACCCGTTCAATATGAGTGTCGCCTTCACGATTTTTCAGCAAGGTCAGTTCGACACTGATCTGACCCAGATCCCAGCCTTTTTTGTCGGCATACATGCGCAGCGTGATGGTTGTGCATGCGCCTAATCCACTGAGCACCAGTCCATAGGGCGAAGGACCAGCATCCTGGCCTCCGGCAGTGACGGGCTCATCGGCGGCCAGTTGATGGTTGCCGGTCTGGATTTGCTGGGCATAGGCAACGTCTGTCGAATTAACGTTGGCGCTGGCGATGACTCTCATGATGTCAGTTTCCTTTTAGTTGTAATCCGTCCAGTGAGGGTGCAACAAGTCGAGGTGATGGGCTGGCGTTGACTTCACCAAAATAAGTGCCGTCATTCCATTGCTGGGTGGCCAGCTCGATCTCGGACTGCTGCCGAGCCACAAAGTTCCACCACAGCAAAATTTCTTCCTTGAACGGCTCACCACCCAGCAACAGAATCTGGCTGGCTTTGGTGCAGCTGATGTCAATGCTGTCCCGTTGGGTGCCCAGATACAGCAAGGTGCCTGGGCTGACCACTTCACCGGCCACGGTGGCCGAGCCACGCAAGACCAATATGGCGTGCTCAAATGCCGGTGTCAGTGGAACGTCGGTTTTTGCTGCGCCTTCGGATGTCAGATCCAGCCCTGACAGCGGGGAATAGAGTTTGACTGGTGAGGTCTGGTCCAGGTATTGGCCTGCCAGCACGGTAATGTGAAAGCCATCTTGCTCAACGGTGGGCAATTCGGGGTAATGCTCAAAAGCCGGTTCACGATGACGTTCTGCATCGGGCAGGGCAATCCAGAGTTGGGCGGCGTGCAGTGTGCCAGGTCGATTATCCACGGCATCTTCGGCATGCACGATACCGCTGCCTGCGGTCATCAGATTGACCTGATTGGGACGTATGACCTGTTCATAACCCAGGCTATCGCGGTGCATGATTTCGCCTTCGATCATCCAGGTGAAGGTTTGCAGGCCGATATGTGGATGTGGCCCCACTTGCAGGCCCTGTCCTGGGCCATATTGCATGGGGCCTGCGTGATCCAGAAAGCACCAGGCGCCCACCATGCGTCGTTGTTTGCTGGGCAGTGCACGACGGATAACCAGGCCTTCACCAATGACACCCTGACGGGTTGGAATTTGCTCAATGATGGGTGCGCTCATGATCGTACTCCTGTAATTCATGTCGGCTAGGTTATCCCAAGTACACAAGTCGGTGGTTTATTTTCCGGCAGTGAGCGTGAAGTAGCTGGTCATCAGATTGCGATAATCGGGAATATGATTAGAGAACAGCGTACCCAGACCCTCAACATCATTGCGCCAGTCACGGTGCAGCTCACAGGCCACGCCAAACCAGGTCATTAATTGAGCGCCAGCGGCGGACATGCGATCCAGTGCCGAGTCGCGGGTGAGCTCATTAAAGGTGCCTGAGGCATCGGTGACCACAAAGACTTCGTAGCCTGCTTCCAGTGCCGATAACGCTGGGAAAGCGACACAGACTTCGGTCACTACACCGGCAATAATGAGCTGCTTTTTGCCAGTGGCCTTGATGGCTTCCACAAACTCTTCGTTATCCCAGGCATTGATCTGACCAGGGCGTGCAATGTAGGGAGCATCCGGGAATTGTTCTTTCAGTTCAGGGACGAGAGGGCCATTGGGGCCGGTTTCAAAGCTGGTGGTCAAAATGGTGGGTAAATTGAAGTATTTGGCCAGGTCGCCCAGCGCCAGCACATTGTTCTTGAATTTATCCGGGTCAATATCGCGTACCAGTGATAGCAGTCCGGCCTGGTGATCTACCAACAGAACGGCTGCATTGTTTTTGTCCAGACGCTTGTAGCTGAATGAATTAGTCATTTTGACGCTCCTTGTAATGGTGTGGATAGTCACCATAAAGGGCTGACACAACATGGACAATATCGGTTAAATTGATCTCAGTGTTCTATTAAGGGAACAATCATGCAAGATTTAAACGATTTGTATTACTTTGTTCAGGTTGTTGACCATGGTGGCTTTGCCGCTGCGGGGCGTGCACTGAATCTGCCCAAGTCCAAGCTCAGTCGTCGTTTGTCTCAGTTGGAAGAGCGTCTGGGCGTGCGGCTGTTGCAGCGCTCAACCCGGCGTTTTTCCGTGACCGAAATGGGGCAGGAGTTCTACCAGCATTGTGTGGCCATGCTGGTAGAGGCAGAGGCAGCTCACGAGGTGGTGGAACGCCATCGTTCAGAGCCGCAGGGTGTGATTCGCATAAGCTGTCCCAATACCTTGTTGCATTATCGGGTGGGTGAGCTGCTTAGCCGTTTTATGGTGGAGCATCCTCGCGTTCAAATTCATCTGGAGGCGACCAATCGGCGTGTTGATGTGATTGCCGAAGGTTTCGATATTGCGTTGCGGGTACGTTTTCCGCCGCTGGATAACAGCGATCTGGTGATGCGCGTGCTGACAGAGAGTCCACAGCGCCTGGTGGTCAGTCCAGATTTATTGGCATCTTGCCCCGAGCCATTAACACCAGATGACTTGAGTCAGTTTCCCAGTCTGGCATGGGGTGTGGCCAAGGATTATGCCTGGTGTATGGAAGGACCAGATGGTGCCAATATGCTGGTGAGCTATTTTCCACGTTTTGTGACTGATGAGATGACCGCACTGCGACAGGCCGCCCTGGCTGGCGTCGGGGTTGCACAGCTACCCTTGATGGTGGTGGATAAAGATCTGGAGCAGGGCAAGCTGGTCAGTATTCTGCCGGACTGGCAGCCCAGAGCAGGGATTGTGCATGCGGTGTTTCCATCCAGACGAGGCTTGCTGCCCAGTGTTCGCACCTTGATTGATTATCTGGCCGAGCATATTCGGTCATAGCCTGTAGCCACCCCGAGCGGGTCGCTACAGGCGTGGGTTTTACTTGCTGTCAGGCTGCGGGGTGATGCGCAGGTACGGCTTGATGGTGGTGTAGCCCTTGGGAAAGCGTCTGGCGATTTCCTCAGGGTCCTGCAAGGCAGGCACAATCACTACATCATCACCGGACTTCCAGTTACCTGGCGTGGCGACCTTGTGGTACTCAGTCAGCTGTAGCGAATCAATGACGCGCAAGATTTCAACAAAATTGCGGCCAGTGCTGGCTGGGTAGGTAATGGTCAGGCGAATCTTCTTGTCCGGATCAATGACAAACAGTGAACGCACCGTCGCCGTTGTACTGGCATTGGGGTGAATCAGGTCGTACAGCTCACTCACCTTGCGGTCGGCATCGGCCAGAATCGGAAAATTGACGCTGGTGTTTTGCGTTTCATTGATGTCCTTGATCCACTCATGGTGTGAGTCGACGGGATCAATGGACAGTGCAATCACCTTCACATTACGGTCGGCAAAGTCCTGTTTCAGTTTTGCCGTCAGTCCCAGTTCTGTGGTGCAAACCGGCGTGAAATCCGCCGGATGCGAAAACAGAATGCCCCAGCTGCCACCCAGCCATTCGTGAAAACGAATGCGACCTGCACTGGAGTCCTGTTCAAAGTCGGGAGCGGTATCACCTAGTCGTAAAGTCATGCTAATTACCTCTCAATATAAGATTAGGCTTGTGGAAACAAATGGGCGCGAATCGGGCGCAGCCAGAGCTGATGTCCACTGACCAGATCACTATCGCCCAATTCGTCACGGCTGGACAGTTCAATTTCCAGCAACTCATTGCCATGCACCAGATCCAGCTGCCAGCGTGGACCTACCGCACGAATTTCTTTTACAGTGACGGAAAGTGCACCTTCGGCATCGTGATGCGACAGGCTCCAGTCACTGGGACGTACATAGGCAGTGGCATTGCCTTCGGGCAGGCCTTTTGAGGGCAGGCGCCAGCCCAGAATATCGGCTTCTCCGCCCTGAATGCGCGCGGGCAGTTTGCTGGTTTGTCCCAGAAACTCCACCACAAAGGGTGAAGCGGGCTGGTGATAAACCTCGGCTGGTGTACCAACCTGTTCAATTCTGCCTTTGTTCAGTACCACGACGCGGTCTGCCACTTCCAGTGCCTCTTCCTGGTCGTGGGTAACGAATACGGACGTGATGTGCAGTTCGTCATGCAGACGACGCAGCCAGCGACGCAGCTCTTTACGTACCTGGGCATCCAGCGCACCAAAAGGCTCATCCAGCAGTAAAACCCGTGGCTCAACGGCCAGTGCACGCGCCAGTGCAATACGCTGACGCTGGCCGCCAGATAACTGGCTGGGGTAGCGGTCGGCTAACCAGTCCAGCTGCACCAGTTGCAATAACTCATGCACCTTGTGGCGAATGATGGCTTCGCTGGGGCGTTGCTTGCGTGGACGTACGCGCAGACCAAAGGCTACGTTCTCGAACACGGTCAAATGGCGGAACAGCGCGTAATGCTGGAATACAAAACCGACCTGACGTTCACGCACAGGCGTATCGGTGGTGTCTTCGCCATGAAAGGCCAGGCGTCCGCTATCAGGTGTTTCCAGACCGGCAACAATGCGCAGCAAGGTGGTTTTGCCACAGCCCGATGGCCCCAGCAGGGCGACCAGTTCGCCGCTGTGAATATCCAGGCTGACGTTATCAAGCGCGGTAAAGTTACCGAACTGTTTGTTAATGTCACTAATATCAATACTCATGTCAGTTTCCTTAAAAATAGTTTAGTTAGGCGCGGTGACAGGGCCGGATTCTTGAAAACCAATGCTGGCTGCTTTCAGCTCAGCGGCCATACGCCATTCCACATAAGATTTCACGGCCAGTGTCACCAGGGCTAACAAGGCCAGCAGGGTTGACACCGCAAACGCCGCAGTAAACAGGTATTCGTTGTAAAGAATTTCAATATGCAGCGGCATGGTATTGGTGACGCCGCGGATATGGCCCGAAACTACCGAGACTGCACCGAACTCACCCATGGCGCGCGCATTACAGAGGATGACGCCGTACAGCAGACCCCACTTGATGTTGGGCAGTGTGACCCGCAAAAAGGTTTTGAAGCCACTGGCACCCAGCGTAATCGCTGCCTCTTCTTCATCGGAGCCTTGCGCCTGCATCAGCGGAATCAGCTCGCGTGCCACGAAGGGGAAGGTGACAAACAGGGTTGCCAGCACAATGCCCGGAACGGCGAACAGGATCTTGACGTCATTTTCGATCAGCCATACCCCTAATGCGGTATGAGCACCGAAAATAAGCACAAAGACCAGACCGGCAATAACGGGTGATACCGCAAACGGCAAGTCAATCAAGGTGATCAGGACGGATTTGCCCCGGAATTCAAACTTGGCAATTGCCCAAGCGGCGGCGACCCCGAAAACCACATTGACTGGCACTGAGATGGCGGCTGCAAACAAGGTCAGGCGAATCGCTGCCCAGGCATCCGGGTCATCAAATGCGGCCAGATAGGCCTGCCAGCCATTGCGCAGTGCCTCTGTGAAGACAGCAACCAGTGGTGCAAACAAAAACAGGGTCAGAAAGGTGAAAAATACCGTAAATATCAGGACACGAACCCATTTGGGATCATGTAGTGCCTGGCTGCGTTTTGCTGTTAACGTGACGACTGCCATGATTAAGCCTCCTTCCCGGTACGTGTTCTGATCCACGCCTGTAAACTGTTGATAATCAGCAATAAAATAAAGGAGATAACCAGCATGACGGCTGCAATGGCGGCTGCGCCTTCATAGTTGTATTGCTCCAGCTGGGTCACGATGAGCAGCGGGGCAATTTCAGATATCAGTGGCATGTTGCCAGCGATAAAAATGACCGAGCCGTATTCGCCAATGGCACGTGCAAATGCCAGCGCAAAGCCGGTGATAATGGCAGGCAGCACTGCGGGGAAAATGACGGCCTTGAAGCTTTGCCAACGGCTGGCGCCCAGACTGGCAGCGGCCTCTTCCAGTTCGGCTTCAATATCGGCCAATACCGGCTGCACGGTTCGTACCACAAAGGGCAGACTGATAAAGGTCAGTGCCACCACAATACCGGTAGGGGTGAATGCTACCTTGATGCCGTAGTTGGCCAGAAAGCTGCCGAACAGGCCATTTTGTGCATACAGGGCAGTCAATGAAATACCGGCTACCGCAGTAGGCAGGGCAAAAGGCAAATCGACCAGTGCATCAACAATACGACGACCCGGGAAGTCATAGCGTACTAAAACCCATGCCACCAGAAAGCCGAAGAATGCATTGATGCTGGCGGCAATAAAGGCGGTACCAAAGCTGACACGGTAGGCCGATAGCACGCGCTCAGACAAAATCAGGGTGTGGAAGTCTTCCCAGCTCATGTCGGTTGCTTTCAGAAACAGCAAAGCGAGCGGGATCAAAATTAACAGGCTTAAGTAGGTAACACTGTAGCCCAAGGTCAGTCCAAAGCCTGGAATAACGCGTTTGGGTTTGTTGCGTTTGGCTGGCTCGGCCGCAATAGCGGTCATAACAACACTCCTTGAAACAGGACTGGCCGGGGATGACCCGGCCAGTGATGGGTTTGAGGATTAACGACGACCAGACAGGTAGATTTGGTCAAATACGCCGTTGTCGCTGAAGTGGGTGTCTTGAGCCTTTTTCCAGCCACCGAAGAAGTTGATGTCAAACAGGTCTACTTTCACGAACTGATCAGCATATTTGGCAGCTGCCTTGGCATCAGTTGGGCGGTAGAAGTGCTTGCCAGCAATGTCTTGGCCTTCAGGTGAGTACAGGTACTCCAGGTAGGCTTTGGACACAGCTTCAGTACCTTTGCGCTTGGCCACTGCATCGACCAGCGTGACGGGTGGTTCAGCCAGAATACTGATTGATGGCACCACAACTTCCAGCTTGTCTGCACCGATTTCACGCAAGGCCAGGAAGGCTTCGTTTTCCCATGACAGGAATACATCACCAATGCCACGTTCTGCGAATGTGGTCAGCGCGCCGCGAGCACCGGAATCCAGAATGGGAACATTACGGAACAGACGTTGCACAAAGTCTTTAGCTTTGGCTTCGTTGCCACCTGGTTGTTTCAGTGCAAAGCCCCAGGCTGCCAGGTAGTTCCAGCGAGCACCACCCGATGTTTTGGGGTTAGGAGTGATAACGGAAACGCCTTGCTTGACCAGATCGTCCCAGTCTTTAATGTTTTTTGGATTGCCTTTGCGCACCAGGAAAACAATGGTTGAGGTGTAGGGTGAGCTGTTGTGTGGCAGGCGAGATTGCCAATCTGCTGGCAGCAGTTTGCGCTGTGAAATAGCGTCGATGTCGTAGGCCAGAGCCAGTGTCACCACGTCTGCTTGCAGACCATCAATAACGGCACGAGCCTGACGACCTGCACCACCGTGTGACTGACGAATCGTCACATTCTGGCCGGTCTTTTCTTTCCAGTGCTTTATAAAGGCCTGGTTATAGTCCTGGTAAAGCTCACGTGTTGGGTCATAAGACACGTTCAGCAGGGTGACATCTTTCGGTGCAGCAGTGGTTAAAGTGCTAACGGATAACAGGGATGCAGCCAGAGCAACAGCTGCGCCTAAACGCTTAATCAACATGGTTAATCTCCAAAGGTGTGTAAGAACAAAACCGACTTTATAGAAACTTGCTTAGCGAAAAAAATAATTAATATTTCTATCGTTATACGAAAAAAATATATTAAGAGCGGCCATTTTCCAGTCGTGCCTTCACGGCAGGCGCGGCCAGTTCGGGTGAGCACAATTCGACGAAACGATAGGCAAATGCGCGCAGATAATGACCGCTGCGAATGGCCAGGCGTGTGGTATTGGCCTCAAACAGATGCTCTGCATGCAGGGCTTGCAAGGCATGGTCACGTTCGGCATTAAATGCCACCGATGCAGTGATACCGATACCTAAACCCAGCTCGACATAGGCCTTGATGACATCGGAGTCCAATGCTGTCATGACAATGTCAGGCTCAATACCGGCATGTGCAAAGCTGCGGTTAATGCAGCCGCGTCCGGTAAAGCCTTCGTGATAGGTCACGATGGGAAATTTGGCCAGAGCTTCCAGTGTCAGTGGTTGCACCTGAGTCAGTTCATGTCCCTTGGGTACAATCACGGAATGGTGCCAAGAGTAGTAGGGCAGCGAGGTGAGTTCGGCCACGTTATCCAGCGCTTCAGTGGCAATGCCGATATCGGCATTGCCACTGACCAGCTGTTTGACGATTTCGTCCGGGCTGGCTTGATGCAGCACCAGCTGTACTTTCGGAAACTCGGCCTTGAATTGTGTTACCACCTTGGGCAGGACATAACGTGCCTGGGTATGGGTGGTAGCGATAATCAGCTGACCTTCGTCACGCTTGCTGAAATGTTCTGCCACCTGTTTCAGGTTCTGTGTATCCAGTAGGATACGTTCAACAATCTGCAACAGCTCCTTGCCAGGAGAAGTCAGACCAATCAGGCGCTTGCCTTTACGCAAAAACAGTTCAACGCCCAGCTCATCCTCAAGATCTTTCAGATGTTTACTGACGCCGGATTGCGCTGTAAACAGCGCATTCCCGACCTCCGTCAGATTAAAGTTTTGCCGCACCGTCTCGCGGACGATGCGTAATTGCTGGAAGTTCATGGTCTAGCCTTACCGTGTAAAGAGTTGGTCGTAGAGCGCACCATCAGCAAAATGCTGGCGTTGCACCTTGTCCCAGCCACCCAGGAAGTCTTCAACTGTGAAGGTGGTGATGCTGGGGAACTGTTGTGCGTACTTGGCAAAAACAGCGGGGTCACGTGGACGGAAACTTTGCTGGGCAATGATTTCCTGACCTGCGGGTGAGAACAGGAAGTCCAGATAGCTTTTGGCGATTGGGCGTGATTTGCGCTTGTCTACCACGCGATTAACGATGGCCACCGGGGCTGCGGCCTCGATGCTGATGGATGGATAAACCACTTCAAATTTGTCGCTGCCAAATTCTTTCAGCAACAAACCGGCTTCGTTTTCAAACGTGACCAGAGCATCACCAATACCGCGCTGGGCAAAAGTGGTGGTTGCGCCACGGCCACCGCCATCCAATACGGGGACGTTATCAAACAGCTTTTTGACGAACTGTTTGGCACCGGCTTCGTTACCACCTTTTTTCAGGGTGTAGCCCCAGGCAGCCAGATAGGTGTAGCGGCCATTGCCTGATGTTTTAGGGTTTGGAATGACCAGACGAACGTCCGAGCGCACTAGGTCGTTCCAGTCCTGAATATTTTTTGGGTTGCCTTTACGCACGATGAAAACGGTCGTTGTGGTGTAGGGCGCTGCTTCGTGCGGGAACTGTTCACGCCAGTTTGCCGATACCACTTTGGCACGTACCAGACTTTCAATGTCTGGTGACTGATTCATGGTGACTACGTCACCGGCAAGACCTGCTGCTACGGACTGTGCCTGACGAGTCGAGCCACCGTGTGATTGATTCACAGTGATCTGTTTGTTCTGCGTGCTCTGCAAATGGCTGACAAAGGCCGGATTGATGTGTTTGTAGAGTTCGCGTGTCACGTCATAAGACACGTTCAACAGACTGTCGACGGCTAATGCGGGCGTGGCGCTGAGGGCCAATACGATGGCAGCAAGTGGGTGGCGAAAGGTGTTAAACGGCATGGTGGCTCTCCTGGTTGGTCAGGGAGCCAGTGTAGTGAGGCTTTTTAAGCAGTAAAAATAATTAATAATTCGATATATATATCAAAAAAATATATAGCGCAGCGTATAAACAGCGCAGATTTTGTTTGTTCAGTTTTTGTGTGAGCCGTTGTTAGCCTGACAGTGAACCTTGGATATCCCAAGTTAACGCTGTGAGGAAAGCCATGTCGATACTCAGTGAGGTACTAGCCGCTAACGAAGCCTATGTTGCCGGTTTTGGCGATAAAGGCGAGTTGGCCCTGCCACCGGCCCGTCGTTTTGCGATTTTAACCTGCATGGATGCACGTCTTGATCCGGCCAAATATGCCGGTTTGTCCGAGGGTGATGCCCACGTCATCCGCAATGCAGGTGGTCGTGCCAGTGATGACGCGATCCGTTCATTGGTGATTTCGCACAAATTGCTGGGTACTGGTGAGTGGTTTGTTATTCATCACACCGATTGCGGCATGCAGCTATTTAGTGACGACATCATTTCCGGACTGCTGGAAGAAAATCTGTCGACCGCCAGTTATACGCCGGTCAAGGGTTGGCATAACACCAAGACCGGCGGTGGTTCGGTGCATGGTCGTTTTGTGAAATGGCACACCTTCAGCAACCTGGAAGCCAGCGTCACGGAAGATGTGCAGCGTATTCGCTCCCACCCATTGGTGCCTGGGAACATCCCCATTTATGGCTATGTCTATGACGTTCGTAGTGGCCGCTTGATTGAAGTGGCCGATGCCACGGCTGCTGGTCTGGTCACAGAGCAGGCCGCCTAACACTATTTAGGAGAAGTATGTAATGAAACAGATATTAAAGTCGTTGCGTAAACCCGTTGCTATTGCTGCCTCGGCTAGTGTGCTGGCATTGGCGACGCCAGCGGCACTGGCTGATGATCATGGGCCATGGCAGGTACGTTTGGGTGTGACTCATATTGAGCCCAAGTCGGATAACGGGAATTTATTGCCGGGTGATATTTCGGTAAGTCGCAAAGTGGGCCCGACCATCAACGTGGCTTATTTTGTCAGTCCGAACTGGGCGGTTGATGTATTGGGTGGTCTGCCATTCGAGCATGATTTTTCAATTAACGGTGTCAAAGCCGGTTCAACCAAGCACTTACCACCCGTGGTGAGTGTGCAGTATCACTTTGCACCCAAGGCCAGTATTCGTCCCTATGTTGGAGTGGGTGCCAACTACACCTTGTTCCTGGATGAAAAGCTGATTGGTGGCGGCAATCTGAAACTTAAAGACTCTGTTGGTCTGGCAGGCCAGATCGGGGTGGATATCCCGCTGACTGATCGCGTGGCACTGGGTTTTGATGCGCGCTATATCGATATCGAGTCAAAGGCCAGTGTCAATGGTGTGTCCATCGGCAAGGTGGTCATTGATCCCTGGGTGTACAGCCTGAATGTGTCCTACCGTTTTTAATTGATTAAGGAGTTTATCGTGTCTCATATTGAAACTTTAGCCGTGCATGCTGGCTATACACCAGATCCTGTCACCAAAGCCGTGGCAGTGCCTATTTATCAGACCGTGGCGTACGCCTTTGACAGCGCGCAGCATGGCGCTGATCTGTTTGACCTGAAAGTGGCTGGCAATATTTACAGCCGCATCACCAACCCTACCAATGACATTCTGGAAAAACGTGTGGCTGCGCTGGAAGGGGGACTCGCTGCACTGGCGCTGGCTTCTGGTCAGGCGGCAATCACCTATGCCATTCAGACCATTACCGAAGCAGGAGATAATATTGTTTCCGCCAGTACCCTGTATGGCGGTACGTACAACCTGTTTGCGCACACGTTTCCGCAATTTGGTATCGAGGTGCGCTTTGCCGACTCTCGTCATCCGGATACGTTTGCGGCGTTGATTGATGATAAAACCAAGGCCATTTTTGCCGAATCGATTGGTAATCCTCTGGGGAATGTCACTGACGTTGCACGCCTGGCCGAAATTGCGCATGCGCATGGCATTCCGTTGATTGTCGATAACACCGTGCCATCACCTTATCTGTTCCGGCCTATCGAGCATGGCGCAGATATTGTGGTGCAGTCGTTGACCAAATATCTGGGTGGACATGGCAACAGTCTGGGTGGTGCGATTATTGATAGTGGCAAGTTTCCGTGGGCGGAGCACAAGCAGCGTTTTCGTCGTCTCAACGAGCCGGATGTGTCTTATCACGGTGTGGTTTATACCGAGGCATTGGGTGAGGCGGCGTATATTGGCCGTGCTCGCGTGGTGCCTTTGCGTAACACCGGCTCGGCGCTATCACCGTTTAATGCGTTCCTGATCTTGCAGGGCATAGAAACACTGGCTCTGCGGCTGGATCGTATTTCCGAAAATGCGCAGACGACGGCTAAATATTTGCAGCGACATCCTAAAGTGGCGTGGGTGAATTACGCTGGACTGAGCGATCACCCGGATCATTATCTGATTCAGCGTGATTACAAGGATGCCAAGGCGTCGGGTATTTTGTCGTTTGGTTTGAAAGATAGTTCGGATGATCCACGTGCCGTAGGTGCTCGTTTCCTGGATGCGTTGCAGCTATTTACCCGTCTGGTGAATATCGGTGATGCCAAATCACTGGCAACACATCCAGCGTCAACTACTCACCGTCAGTTAGGTCCGGATGAGCTGGCCAAAGCAGGGGTGACTGAAGATACCGTGCGTTTGTTGTTGGGTATTGAGCATATTGATGACTTGCTGGCGGATTTGTCTCAGGCGTTGGATGCGGTGTGAGGCAAGGTGCTTCAAGGAGTGAGCAAATAAAAAAGCCGGTTCAGTGATGAACCGGCTTTTTTAATGACACCATGTCAGTGTAGATGTATCAGCGACGACGTTGTTGCAAACGTCGCACGCTGCTGACCAGCAGATCCACTTCATCAAAGGTGTTGTACAGCGCCAGTGATGGTCTGACGGTTGCTTCCAGGCCAAAGCGCCGCAAGATGGGCTGTGCGCAATGATGGCCGGTACGTACCGCGATACCGACCTGGTTCAGTGCCTTGCCTACTTCTTCTGTGCTGAAACCATCCAGCACAAACGACATCACGCTGGCTTTGTTGTTGGCAGTGCCGATCAGCTTCAGCCCTGGAATATCAGACAGATGATGCATGCCATACGTCAGCAGGGCATGTTCATGTGCTGCGATATTTTCAATGCCGAGCTTTTCGACATAGGCCAGCGCTGCACCCAAACCCACGGCATCCGCGATATTACCGGTGCCTGCTTCAAAGCGTCCGGGCGCATCGTGATACTCGGTTTTTTCGAAGGTGACATCACGAATCATGTTGCCACCGCCTTGCCAAGGGTCGGTTGAGTTCAGCAGATCTTCCTTGCCGTACAGCACACCAATGCCGGTCGGGCCAAAAATCTTGTGGCCGGAGAACACAAACCAGTCGCAATCCAGTGCCTGTACATCGGCACGCAAATGCGACACCGATTGTGCGCCATCAATCAGCACACGAGCACCGGCGGCATGCGCCAGTTGCACCATTTCAGCCGCAGGCGTGACAGTGCCCAAGGCATTCGATACCTGTGTGAACGACACCAGTTTGGTGCGACCATTCAGCAGCTTGGCATACTCTTCCAGAATGATCTGACCACTATCATCCACGGGAGCCACGCGTAACTTTGCGCCGGTCTCAGCAATCAGCTGTTGCCAGGGCACGATGTTGGCGTGATGTTCCAGATGAGTAATGACAATTTCGTCATCCTTGCCGATATTGGCTTTGCCCCAGCTTTTGGCGACCAGGTTAATGGCTTCGGTAGTACCACGCACAAACACCACTTCATTGACCGAGCGGGCATTCAGAAAGCGACGTGAAATTTCGCGTGCTTCTTCGTAGGCGTCCGTGGCTCTGGCCGCCAATTTATGCGCGGCGCGGTGAATGTTGGAGTTTTCGTGCTGGTAAAAGTAGCTGATGCGGTCAATCACAGACTGCGGTTTTTGTGTTGTCGCTGCATTATCCAGCCACACCAGTGGTCGGCCATTCACGTGTTCGCGCAGGATGGGAAAATCCCGGCGCACGGCATGAATATCCAGACCAGCCGATGCGGTTGAAAGCTCCTGTGGTAGTTGACCGTGCGGCAGTGGGTTGTACTGCTGCGTTTGCTGTTCCAGAAAGTAGAAGGGCGAAGACGACAGGGTAGTCGTCTTGGTCAATCCGGATAAGTCGGCAAATTGGTGGATGTCTCCCAATGCCAACTGATCCAGGTTCAAACTTTCTGGTACTGACGTTGCTGGTATTAGGCCCGCCACGCCACCTTGCCTGGCAAACTCCTGACTGGCAGCTGTCAATGCGCTGCCCAGCTTGGGGTGTTCACCTGGCAGGGCAGCAAACAATTCATTGGCCAGTCTGGTCAGTGCGTCGGTATCGTTAAAGTCGAACTCACTTGTACTCATGGTAGTTGTCCACCGATACATTCTCTAATACGGCAATGGCATCCTCTGTCAGGACGGCAACCGAGCAATACAGAGAGATCAGGTAAGACGCGATGGCTCTGTGGTTGATGCCCATAAAGCGAACTGACAAGCCCTTGGTTTGCTCGCCTGGCAAACCTGGTTGATACAGACCAACCACACCTTGACGGCTTTCACCGGTACGAATCAGCAGGATGTTGGTTTTATTCTTTTCGATTCTTAACTTGTCGGATGGAATCAGTGGAATACCACGCCAGGTCAAGAATTGAGAACCAAACAGCGATACGGTGGGTGGAGGCACGCCACGGCGAGTACATTCACGGCCAAAGGCTGCAATGGCTTTGGGGTGAGCCAGGAAGAAGGCAGGTTCTTTCCAGACCCGGGAAATCAGCTCATCAAAGTCATCCGGTGTGGGCGCACCGGTACGTGATTTGACACGTTGACTGTCGGCAATATTGTTCAGCAAACCATATTCTTTGTTATTGAGCAGCTCGCTTTCCTGACGCTCTTTAATGGTTTCGATGGTCAGACGCAGCTGTTCGTTGATCTGATTGTGCGGGCTGCTGTAGAGGTCGGATACCCGGGTGTGGACATCCAGCACGGTGTTGACGGCGCTCAGGCGATATTCACGTCCCCATTCGGCGTAATCAACAAACGTTTGTGGCAGTTCACGCTCATCCAGGGCGGAGCAGTCAACGGTAACGGCACTTTCGTCGAGTACGCGGTTGACGCGATAAATACCAGCTTCGACTGGCACCCACTGCAATAAATGAACCAGCCAACGCGGGGTGATTGACCCCATCATGGGGGCGGTTTTGGTGGCATTGGCCAGGGTACGGGCCGCGACATCACCTAATGCGGTAGGGCGTTCAATGGGGTCTTTATTAGTCGCCATGGCGACATTCTCCTTGTGGTTGTGAAGTGAGTTCTGGGGTGTGCTCGTTGGTATGGTTTGCCTGGCTAATGTTGCTCTGGGCCGGGACGCTGCGAGTCAGCCACACATTGCCGCCAATGCTGGAGCCAGCACCGATGGTGATGCGACCCAAAATAGTCGCACCGGCATAAATCACCACGTTGTCTTCAACGATGGGATGGCGATCACCGCCTTTGAGCAGGGCGCCGTGCTTATCAACCGGAAAGCGTTTTGCACCCAGTGTGACGGCCTGATAAATGCGGACATTGCGACCAATGATGGTGGTTTCTCCAATCACCACGCCGGTGCCATGATCAATAAAGAAACGTTCGCCAATACGGGCGCCTGGATGAATGTCGATGCCTGTTTGCGAGTGTGCTATTTCAGCAATGATGCGGGCCACCAATGGTGCTCCGGCGGTAAACAGGACATGCGCCAGACGGTGGTAAATAATGGCAATGACGCCTGGGTAGCACACTAAAATTTCATCAACGGCTCTGGCGGCCGGGTCGCCATCAAAGGCGGCCTGAATATCGGTTTCAAGCAATAGGCGCAGGGTAGGCAGCTGTGCAGCAAATTGACGAATGATGCCGTCGGCATTGATGGCGTCATCGGTGGCCAAATGATCCAGTCCCGAGATGAATTGCAGCTCTCGGCACACTTCCTGATACAGCGCACGCAACTGTGTGTCCAGGGTATGCCCGACAAAGAAGTCGATGCCTTCATTGGTCAGTTCGGGCCTGCCCATGCGATTGGGAAACAGGGCGGCCACCAGGCCATCTACAATACTGATAAGCGCCTTGCGGGACGGGAGTTTGGGCGGACGGTGCTGCCTGTCTCTGGCCACCAGCAATGCATTGCGTACATCATGTAGTTGTTGCACGATGTCGCTAATTTGCCAGTCCTGATTAGCGTTTGTAAGCAAGGTTTTGTCTGTGTATAAGGAATTCATGCAGCAATCGTAGTGTTGTGCTGTTAATTCCCTAACCAAGAAAATCTGCTAAACAAAGCGTCTAGGCTGATGAAATGCCTGCATAGCCGTCAGGTTCTATATGCAAAAAACTGCTAATAATATGAAATCAAATTATTTTACTGAATAAACAAATGGAGAAATCATGCGCTGGTCAACAACCAGGAGTGATAACACCATGTCGTTTAGTAACATTAAGTCCCCGCGCATTATCGCGTTGGCCGCTGCCGTAGCAGCTATTTCATCCCCCGCGTTTGCCGATAGTGCTCGTGTACAAGAGCTTGAGCAGCGTCTGCTGGTGCTTGAGCGTAATCTGGAGCTGTCCAGTGAAGCTCGTGAAGCCAAAGAAAAGGCAGCGCCTCTCGTGAACGCTGGTGCCGGTGGTTTTTCCATTACCAATGCCAAGAAAGATTACGAGCTGAAGTTCAGCGCGGTAGCGCAGTTTGATGCCCGTACTTTTCTGGATGGTGCGCGTGCCAACGGCTCCAAGCTTGATGATGGCTTTGTGACACGTCGTTTACGTCCCACTATTCAAGGCAAGTTGGGTGATCTGGTGGGCTTCCGCTTTACGCCAGAATTTGCTGGTGGTGGCGTAGGTTCCTCAGCTTCTATTGTCGATGCCTATGTTGATCTGAACTTCAACAAGGCTGCTGTAGTTCGCGTCGGTAAGCAAAAAAGTGCCATCAGTATTGATCGCTTGCGCTCTGGCGCAGCCCTGCCATTTCTTGAGCGTGGTCTGGCCAATGAGCTGGCACCAAACCGTGATCTGGGCGTCAGCCTGAATGGTCAGGTTGCCAAGAATACCGTGACTTACACAGCGGGTATTTTTAATGGTGTTGCCGATGGCCGTGATGTGACTGGCCGAGATGATTCGGGTAAAGAAGCACAAGCCCGTATTTTCCTGGAACCGTTCAAGAATTCGGATAGCGTGTTGCAACAACTTGGTTTTGGTGTTGCAGGTACTTATGGCACCAAAAAAACCTCAGCGGGTAATGCTGCTCTTGCAGGCTTGCCTACTTACCGTTCCTCCGGTCAGGAAGGATTTTTCTCATATGCTGCCGGTGCAGTGGCTGATGGTACCCATAAGCGTTTGTTGCCGCAGTTGAGCTATTACAAAGATGGCTTCGGTGTGGTGGCTGAATATGCTATTTCAGACCAGGAAGTCACTTTGGGTGCGACCAATGAGGCCATTCGCAATAAAGCCTATGACGTGACAGCAACCTATGTGTTGACGGGTGAAAAGGCGAGCTACCGTGGCGTACAACCTAACAGCCCGTTTGCGCTGAAGGGTGATGGCTGGGGTGCTTTTGAGCTGGCCGCTCGTGTGGGTGAGCTGAAGATTGATGATGAGGCGTTTACCAGTGGTCTGGCCAATATCAATACGGCTGCCCGTAAGGCCAACAACTACGGTGTGGGTCTGAACTGGTATCTGAATCGTAACCTGAAAATTGCGACCGACTACAACGTAACTTCGTTTGATGGCGGTGCAGCAGGTGGTCAGGATCGCGAAACAGAACGTGCTTTGTTCACTCGTGTGCAGTTCACTTACTAAGCTACTGAGCAGGGAAGATTGCCGTGATGACGTCGCCTAAAACCACTCACAGCACTTGGTTGCAGGCGCGTCGTTGGCAACGTTTCACGGTGCTGACTGTTCCGGGCTGGAAAAACTCTGGCTCGGAACATTGGCAAACCGCGTGGGAAAAAATCAATCCTTCCATTCAACGCGTGCAGCAGATTGACTGGGACAGGCCCGATCCAGGAAGCTGGATCAGTCAGTTGGATGCGGCGGTGCAGGCTGCTCATCAGCCAGTTATTCTGATTGCGCACAGTCTGGGTTGCATTACGGTGGCTCATTGGACCGAGCAAACAGGGGGCAAGGGCGTCGCTGCGGCGTTGCTGGTGGCTCCGGCCGACGTTGAACGACCCGAGGCATCCCCGTTCTTGAAAGGCTTTGCGCCTATTCCTACCCGTCAATTGCCTTTTGCCGCCCGTGTGGTGGCTAGCGACAACGATCCGTGCTGCACCTTGGCACGCGCCGAGCAGTTTGCCTATCGCTGGCAGGCTGACTTGAATGTTATTCCGGCAGGTGGTCATTTGAACTCAGACAGTGATCTGGGTGATTGGCAAACCGGGCAGGTTTTGCTGCACGATCTGGTATGGCGTCGCCGGTCAGCCAATCTGTCTATCTGATAGTCGAGCTTTTCATGTGGAACTTCAGGCGGTCTTATGACCGCCATTTTTTTGCCTGAGGTTTAGTTGGGAAAGCTGACACGCTGGTCGTAGCCTGCCTTGCGCAGTGATAGCTGTTGCTGGCGCTGGGCAGGTGTCACATAAACAGTGGTGGAAGGCAGTAAACTGGGTAATTCCGCGAGTTTAATGCGCTGAGCCTGAACACGTGGCCCTGCGCCTACCGGTGTTTCCGGCAACAGTTGCCAGCGAACCATGATGGTGCCTTCCAGCAGTCCTGCGGTATCCAGCCAGTTATGAATGCCAGGGTCCTGAGCGGAAACGACAAAGGTGTAAGTCCCATCGGGATTGGCTTTTGATTGTGCATGATTAAGGCTGGACTGATGTTTGGCGGGGTCAACCGTGACCATCCAGGGGTCGGTAACGGGCACGACAAAATATCCGGCACCACCGCGTTCCAGCGTAATCAGCAATCCTTCGTCTTCGGCGAGTTTGAAGTGACCAAATGAGTTGGCTTGAGATACCAGTGTGCCCAATGTGCTGGATTGATCTGGCTGAGGCAGTGTATTGATTCGATTGGTGTGTGTTTTGACGCCTAATGCGCCAACGCCGTAATACAGCACAGCATCTTGCAGTGCCAGGAAACTACGCTGTGTGATTTGGCTTTCGGTAATTTCGGCTGGAGACGGCGTCTCGTCAGTGCGGACAATACTTAGTCGATCTGGCAGTTCATTATTCCAGTCGCCCAGGTTATTGTGCACAAAGAGTTGAATCACTTTGTTATTGGATTGCAGGTGGTTAACTCGTCCATTGGCGGGTTGGTTGTCAATGGTGACGACAAAGCTGCCATCCGGATTAAGCACCAGATCTCTGCCATCTAAGAACGCTTCTGTGCCTTGAGAGCTGGCGTTGTTAATGAGTGAGAAGGTGACATCAGTAGGGCCGTTTCCAATGCGTTGTCCACGCAGCTCATAACGCAGCGAACCATTAATGGGGATGATGCGATAAATATTGTCCGGGTTGTCGTATGAGTAACGGCTGCCGGGAATCTCGGTATTAAACCAGTGGCGAGGCTGTGCATTGACCCAGTAAATCTTGGGGCGATAGGGGTCGCCGTTGACTACTTTCTGGATAGCACTGAACACCAGTTCATCGATGGCATTGTCCAGGCGTGACAGGGCTTCGCTGCTGGGAATTTGCTGGCGCGCCAGCACGTAGACCAGCGCGGCTTCACTGCGAATCGGTTCAAACTGTTGTGCATTAAAAATGCGGATGGCTTGCTCATCAAGGCCTTGTTGTTCATTGGTAGCCAGTGGGTTAGTGGCATTCAGGCGTTGGCTGATGGTGCTGCTGGGGTCGCTTGGTGAGTCGTTGCAGGCGCTTAGGGCCAGCATGGAGGCCACTAATAACAATTTAACTTTCATGGTGCCGCTCATTAATGGTGGGCATTAACCCTAGCTAATAAGCCGAGTCGGCCAAACCAAGAAAATTATTGTTATAAATACGATTTAGTGAGTTAGTTGACCTTCTGCTTGCAGTATCCTTGATTATTCATAGCGTTTCAGAGTGTTTACCATGTGTCAGTTGTTGGGCATGAGTGCCAATGTGCCTACCGATATCTGCTTTTCGTTTACCGGATTTCGTCAGCGTGGCGGGGCCACTGATCATCACTCCGATGGTTGGGGTATCGGCTTTTTTGAGTCACGGGGTTGTCGGGTGTTTATCGATACCGAGGCCAGTGTTAATTCGCCGATTGCGCAGTTGGTCAGCTCGTATCCTATCCGTTCCAAAAATGTCATTGCGCATATTCGTAAAGCCACAGTAGGGCAAATTGAGCTGCAAAATACGCATCCCTTTGTGCGTGAAATGAATGGCCAATATTGGCTGTTTGCCCACAATGGCGACTTGCGACCCTTTAGTTACGCCAAGGGGCAATATACTCCGGTGGGTGATACCGATAGTGAGCAGGCGTTTTGTCATTTGCTGAATCGTTTGCAGGCTATTGGTCTGACGGGGCAGGCCGCTGATCATGAGGTATTTATTGAGGTGGCAGCGGTGGCTCGAGAGTTGGTGCAGCTGGGCACCTGTAACTTCCTGCTGTCCAATGGTCAGATTTTGCTGGCGCATTGTTCGACCAAGCTGGCGTGGATTGTTCGTCAGGCACCGTTTACCACCGCGCATTTGTCGGACGATGATGTCACCGTTGATTTCCGTGAGCATACCGGCCCCAATGACCGTGTGGCGGTGATTGCCACCGAACCACTGACGCGCAATGAGCAATGGCAGCTGGTACCGGCTAATACCTTGTTGTTATTTCGTGATGGTGAGTTGCTGCGGTCGATCAGTACCCAGCCCTAGCGAGCGGTTTGTTGCTGTAATGCGCTTAGCCTGCTTTCGGCGGCTTCCTGGTTTTGTGTGTATCGTTGGATGTTGTCGAGTATTCGCTGTCGCTGTTTATAAAAGTGATCCAGCTCGGTGGCGCTCAGGAATTTCTGGCCATCGGTGCTGTGTAGTGAGTGGATGGACGAGCGAAAAGAGGGCTTATTAAGCCCATATTCGTTGTCTGCGAAAGCATATTTAACGGTATGTACAGTTTTTCTGGCTGGAATATCCTGAATGGATATTATGTCTGAGTCCTCGCTTACCAGGATATTATTATTGTGCAGGCGTTCATCGCTTGAGTTAATCTTTATTCTTAGTGTGCCAATATCAAAATCATTTTTATTGTTAATGTTTATATTAAATTGGTATCCATTCGGATGGCGTGGCTGGAAATAGTTGTCACGATCTACCTTGATATCAACCGTCAGGTTTTTTTCTGCATTTTGATGAGATTCGTTGAAGGTAATGACCTTGAAAAGATTAAGTAGCTCTCGTTGCTCCTGAATGATCGCTGATTTGTTCTGGCTGATCGTTCGGGTAAGCGCTTCTTGCTCCTGAGTAAATTGTTCCTGGGCCAAGTTATTGGCTGCGGGCGCGGTAGTTGTGGAGTTCATCAAACCTGTCACGGCATAAAATGCCAAGGCAAGCAGCCCGGCTACAGCATTGATCAGGATAAATGTACGTAGGGTGAAGATAGCGGAGGTGACTTTAAGCGTGACATAGGCATCACCAAATACACGATCATCGAATGAGCTGACCAGCCCTTGTCCTTTGAGTCGGAGTTTTGTGCCATTGGCGCTATTGGGTGGAATGGTCAGTTTAAGTGTACTTCGAGCAGTCTTGATGTCGACCTGACCACCAGACAGCGCCAGTGATTTCTTGATTTTCAGGGTCTGGTTGGTATCAATACCCAAGGGGTCCGGGTCGGCGTTGCTGGTATTATTTCGTGGCCACCATAAATACTCTATGCCAAAAACTCCGCAAATGAATATGACAATCAGTGCAAACCAGGCAGTTAGGATATTGTGCTTGTGATGTTTGGTGCGCTCAAGAATACTGTATTCAATATCCAGAGCATAAATGGATGGGTCATCGTTCAGAACATAAAGCGGAATATTATTAAAGTCTTCTGGCAGATACAGTGTTCTGACTTTGCCAGTGCTGCTTTGGTTGTTTTTATCCAGATATTTAAATGAAAAGGTATATTCGGTTTTTGTTTTTGAAATATCTTTGTAGAAATACTCTGAATCCAGTGTGATCAGCTTTTTTTGTGCCTGATGGCGAAGTTGTTCGTATTGCTGGATTTTCTTGCCTGAGTCAGCCCTGGTGTCGACAAGATGTGTGTATGTGATAAACAGAAACGCGATAGCCAGTAGTGTGACTACTGTTTTCCAGAGCAGACGCCAGATTAAGGCAACAACAGACATGGGCTAACTCGATGATCAGGGCGGCTTTACACTGCGATGTCAGCAGAATAACGAGCCAGCCGCCCTGATTCAAGTTTGCTGTCTTAGCCTTGTCGTATCAGATAATCAAACGCTGACAGCGATGCCTTGGCACCTTCACCGGTGGCAATGATGATCTGCTTGTACGGCACAGTTGTGCAGTCTCCAGCAGCAAATACACCAGACATTGAGGTATGACCCTTGGCATCCACTTCAATCTCGCCTCGGGGGCTGAGATTAATGGCGTCTTTTAGCCAGTTGGTGTTGGGCAGCAGACCGATCTGAACGAACACACCTTCAACATCAAGCTGATGTGACTCATTGCTGATTCGATCCTTGTACACCAGACCGGTCATGCGTTTGCCATCGCCCAATACTTCAGTCGTCAGCGCTGACATGATGATGGTGACGTTAGGCAGACTGCGCAGTTTTTTCTGCAATACAGCATCAGCACGAAGCTGGCTGTCAAACTCGATCAGAGTGACATGTTTGACGATGCCAGCCAGATCAATGGCTGCTTCCACGCCTGAATTACCACCACCAATGACGGCGACATTTTTGCCCTTGAACAGCGGGCCATCGCAGTGTGGGCAGTAAGCCACGCCCTTACCGCGATATTCCTGTTCGCCAGGCACATTCATTTCACGCCAGCGCGCACCGGTGGCAATAATCACGGACTTGCTTTTGAGTCGGCCACCGTTAGCCAGTTCAATTTCAATCAGGTCATTGCCTTGCAGGGTTTTTGCCTGCTGGTTGGTGATGATGTCGACATCGTAGGCCTTAACGTGTTGCTCCATCGCAGACACCAGCTTGGGGCCTTGTGTTTCCTGCATGGAAATGAAGTTTTCAATGCCCATGGTGTCCATGACCTGACCACCAAAGCGCTCGGCCAGCAAGCCGGTACGAATACCTTTACGTGCTGAATAGATAGCTGCTGCCGCACCAGCTGGGCCACCACCAACGACCAGTACATCATAGGCATCGCGTGCGCTGAGCTTTTCTGCTTCACGAGCGGCTGCACCTGTGTCTACTTTGGCCAGAATTTCTTCCAGTGTCATGCGACCCTGGCCAAATTCGGCGCCGTTCAGACGTACGCTGGGTACCGCCAGAATCTGTTTGCTTTCCACTTCTTCCTGAAACAGTGCGCCATCAATCATGGTGCTGCTGATGCCAGGATTCAGCACCGCCATCAGGTTTAATGCCTGCACAACGTCAGGGCAGTTGTGGCAGCTCAGGGAAATATAGATTTCAAAGTTCAGGCCAGCAGGCAGGTCACGAATCTGTGCCTGGACTTCGTCACTGACCTTGGGTGCATAACCACTGGTTTGCAGTAAGGCCAATACCAGTGAGGTGAATTCATGTCCCAGAGGGATGCCGGCAAAATGTACGCCACCGACTTCCGCATTCTGGCGATTGATGGTGAACGAGGGACGGCGAGCATTGTCGCCATCCCGACGCAGGCTGATACGGTCAGATAGTTCGGCAATTTCTTCCAGCAAGGCCATCAGTTCAACAGACTTTGCTGAATCATCGACGCTGGCGACCAGCTCGATAGGGTTCACCAGGCGTTCCAAATAACCTTTGAGTTGCTGTTTAAGCGTTGCGTCCAACATGATGTATCAGCCTTTTAATCAAAAAATACAGAGGATGGGTGCTGAGCCAGTGACTCAGCACCTGAGGGCTTAGATCTTGCCAACCAGATCCAGCGATGGAGCCAATGTGGCTTCGCCTTCTTTCCACTTGGCGGGGCATACTTCGCCTGGGTGAGCAGCAACGTATTGAGCGGCTTTCACTTTGCGCAGCAGTTCGCTGGCGTCACGGCCAATACCACCGGCATTGATTTCGATGATCTGAATCTTGCCTTCTGGATCGATCACAAATGTGCCACGATCTGCCAGACCAGCTTCTTCAATCAGTACGCCAAAGTTGCGTGAAATGACTTGGGTTGGGTCACCAATCAGTGGGTACTGGATTTTGCTGATGGTGTCTGATGTGTCATGCCATGCTTTGTGGGTGAAATGTGTGTCGGTTGAAACACCATAGATTTCCACGCCCAGTTTCTGGAACTCATCGTAGTTGTCGGCCAGGTCACCCAGTTCGGTTGGGCAAACAAACGTGAAGTCTGCTGGGTAGAAAAATACCACTGACCATTTGCCTTTCAGATCGGCTTCGGTCACGTCCACAAAGTTACCTTGATGGTAAGCAGTGGCTTTGAACGGCAGTACTTCAGAGTTGATGAGGTTTTTCATTGCGTGGTCTCCTGTAGTTGATGACCGTACAATATGAAAAACCGATGCATTGGTGAAATTGGTTTTATGCCAATTGTTAATAGTTTTTATTTATTGGTGTTGGCTTAAGCCAGGCTGAAGTCCAGGAACATCATCAGCGCAAAACCTATGATGAGGCCAATGGTTGCGGTGGTTTGGTGACCATTGCGATGAGTTTCAGGAATCACCTCATGAGACACCACAAACAGCATGGCACCAGCCGCCAGACCGAGTCCCATGGGGTAAGCGAATACCATACCGCTGGACAGGGTAAAGCCCAGCAATGCACCCAGTGGTTCCATGAAGCCGCTGAGTGCAGCGACGGCAAATGACTTGATGGCACTCAGGCCTATGCCTTTGAGGGCAAGCGCCACCGCCAGACCTTCAGGGATATTTTGTAATGCAATGGCAGTGGTCAGTGGTACACCGACACTCAGGTCGCCCTGGGTAAAGCTGACCCCGATAGCCATGCCTTCGGGAATATTGTGCAGGGCAATGGCAAAGACAAATAACCACAAGCGTGCGCATTGTTCGTGACCGGCACCACAGGGGCCGGTTTTATCGTGTTCATGCGGGGTAAAGGTGTCCAGTCCCAGCATCAGCAATACACCAATGCCAATGCCTGCAATCACGACCAAAGCGCCCATATTGGGGCTGCCAAAAATGGTTCTGCCCGCTTCCAGACCGGGAATCAGCAGGGAAAATGCACAGGCCGAGAGCATCATGCCAGCGGCAAATCCCAGCAGGCTGTCTTCTACTCGTTGCGGGATGGAGCGAATGGCCAAAACGGGTAATGCGCCCAAAACTGCTGCCGCAAATGCCACCATGCTGCCTTTGAAGGCCAGTTGAAATTCGGCGCTTTGCAGCAGCGTTGTCTGGCTCAGCAAACCTTGGGTCAGCAGGCCGATAAAACCCGCCAGACCAATCAGTAGTGCTGATAGTGTCAGTCGATGTGTTTTGGCGGTCTCGATGACCAGTTCGGTCCAGCTTTTGGTTGCGTTGCTTTTGGTGGCGTCAATGTGCACGTGAGTTGCTCAGTCGATTCGATTCAGTGCGCAATATCAGCTATTGGGCAGGGTGCTGTCTAGCCGTAAGCGCTGCCGGGTGTAATTGGTTGCGCCAGAATCCAGAGTCCAAAGACCGTGAAAGCCATCATCAGAACCAGCATGGGCAATTGGCTCAGCAGTGCCTGACGTTGGTTGCCAAAGCTGCGCAGGGCTTCTTCGTGTGCGATGTACACACTGACAATATGGCCGAACAAAATCAGCCCGACCTGGGTGTGCCAGACCCAGCCAATGTCTGGAATATTGGGTGTAGGCATGACTTTGCCGAGCCCCAGCAGATTCCATCCCATACCGAAAGGGTCCGAGAGCAGACGGAAGAGCTGACTGCCCTGGGTCAGGATGAGCGTGTAGTAGTGACTGATGTGATACACCAGCACGATAGGAAGCAGTGAGCGGGCAAAGCGCAGCGCCAGATCATGCAGGCTGAGCTGGCTGCCGGTCAGTACTTTGGCCAACCATAAGCACAGCAGATAAATCACCAGATACAGCAGGGGCGACAGCAGCAGTGCGGCGGTTTCCCAGAGTGTGTGCAGTATTTTCAGGGTGGGATAGGCCGTCACAATATTGCTGCCCAGCCAGGGTTGTAGCAGTGCAAATACGTCCTGCCAAAACAGCTGTGTCCAGAGCTGTGTCATGTGCAGGCCATCAAAGGCGGTAGATGACAGCATGAACAGGATAAACATGACTTCGCTGATGTGCTTGCTCCGGTCTTGCAGCAGTCCGGCAAATGGAAGGCGGAATACGATGTGTGATTGTTGCCAGGCAACAGGCGCTATTTTGCCCAGCAAGCGTAAAAAGATACTGAAGAATTCGGCATGACGAAACCATGCCTTGGTACCGATTGACCAGGCTCCCAGCCAGTTGATGAGGGTATAGGCCAACAGCATCTGTGCCAGGCTCAAGGTGGTGACATGACCCAGCAGCTCGATCCAGATAAAGGCCATGTAAAAGCCCAAGGCAGGCCAGCAACCCCATTCGTCACGATAATGCCAGCGACCTTGCCAATGGCTGGGCGTCAGGCAGCGCCAGGGGTTGATATGGGCATAGAGATTGCCAATCACCGCAGTCAAATAAGCAAAAGCCAGTACAAAGCCTATCCAGAACAGGGTCATATTGACGTTGAGATAGGGGTCGGCCGGGCCGAAAAATCCGGCACTAATGCACAGCACCAAGGCACTCACACTAATGAGCTTTAGTGCGGCCAGTGGGTATTTGGCAAATGCCGTGCACGTAATGGCTTTTTGCGGCAGATCAACAGTGAGATTGCGTCGGGTACTGATCCAGGCAGACACCATGAATGACAGCAGCAGAGCGCCAACCGCGGCCCAGGCATACAACCAGAACGGCACTGGCAGGTTATAGACTTTACCGAATGAGTGCGCCTGGGCGCTGGCGCTGTGGAGGCTCAGCGCCGCGACTAACAGTAAGCGCATCAGCGACCAAGCGGTTTAGGTGCTGTCGGTCCGGCGGACTCGGTGAACTCCAGAATCTGGAAGCCGGAGCTGTAACCTGCAATCCAGATATGTCCGGTTTCCGGGCGATAACGCACATAGGTTGGCACCGCATCCCAGCGTGAACCGGAACTGCCAAAGAACTCGGACAGTGGCACAGTCGGGGTGTTGGGGTTGGGCACAGGATGCCAGTAGGCAATTTCCTTGGGCTGTGCCGGATCACGAATGTCCCATACGCGCAGACCGCCAGTGTAGTGGGTGGTGAACAAGGTGGTGGCGTTGTTCACGTCGTCAAAACCGACGTAATGTGCGGAATAGTTGGCGACATCAATCTCAGTGCTCAGGCAGTTTTCCAGCCTGTTCACTTCCAGGCGGATTTCTGACACTTTTACCGGATTGGTTTCGTCCGTGATGTCGATAATACGACCATGTGCCCAAGGGCAGACACCAGCAGTTGGCCATTCATCACTGGAATAGAGATAGGTGCGACCGCCATTGCGGAACCAGCGGGCAGTATGTGAGCCTGCGGTAGGTGCCGAGCCAATCTGGATGTTGGTCCAGCCCAGAAAGCCCACTTGTGGTGGCGCGGGGCCGATCAGCAATGGGGCAACTGGTACTTCGCGCTGATGGAATCCGCTGACATCAAAAATGGCCATGCCGTTCTGACCAACTGCCGGGCCGTTTGGCAGTCCCATACCAAAAGAAATGAAGCCAAAGGTTGCTAGATACAGGCGTGTACCTTCAGGGTTCAGACCGCAGTCATGACCGGCAGGCGAAAATAGCTGAATAACCTGAGGCTTGCTGATGTCATCCAGATTGATGACCGCATTTGTGGTGGCAGAGCTGGTGGCGTAGGCTGTGCGACCGTCATCGCTAAGGCACAGGGCGTGACCAAAAAATGGCAGACCAATATCAATTTTGCCAATACCGCCGATCAGCGCGGGCAGATCAGGCAGCGTGATACCAATACCGATATTGATACTGGCGGCCAGCACCGGTTTGCGGCAGTCACTGGCATCGTAGACATCGAACGCGGTTCCACCACCACGGGTCGCTACGATGATTTTGCGTTGCTGGTTGGCTTGTAAAGATTCGTGAGGTGCCAGCATGGCCGGGCTTTGCAGAATATCCAGCAGCTTGGGATTGGTTGGGTCGGCAGCGTCAATGACCGCCATGCCGTTCAATGGGTTGAATTTGGGATCGATATACGGTGATGAGAGTGGGCCGAAAATTTGTCCTGGCGATGTCGTGGTGACATAGGCACAGTCATCAACCCAGGCTAGGGAAAAGTTGGCACCGCGATCCAGAATGGTGTTTTGGCCAACCAGTCGCAGACCCTTGCGATAGCCCTGTGCCGAGTTGCCATTGAGCTGTTCGGCTAATGGTATCTGGCCTTGCAGACCGGGCTCCAGTCTATCGAAGTCAGTGGCTTTTGGTGCTGTATCGACAGTATTGGTGCTGCTGTCGGAGGCTGACCCGCCGCAGCCAGTCATCAGCAGAGTGGACAATAATAGTGCCGAGAAACGGGAGAGTTTGGTTGTCATAGCCGACTCCGAAAAGACGTTGTTATTTTTGTGCATCCAAGGTCGGTTCAAATTATAACCAGATAAATGACATTGTGTGTTGTCAATTTGTATTATTTGCAGAGAAATGGTGGGCTGTGTTAACCAGTTTCCCAGCTTCCAGCGTCAGCAGATGCGTGGTCAGTGCTGCAATTTCCTGACGTGCGTGGCTGACGTAGAGCATGGGAATACCGGTTTCGTCGCGGACACGCTGGAGAAAGGGCAGGATTTGCGCTTTCAGGGCATCGTCCAGTGCTGATAGTGGTTCGTCGAGCAGTAACAGACGTGGTGAATAGAGCAGGGCACGGCCAAGCGCAACACGCTGGCGCTCACCGCCGGACAGGTCGCGTGGTTGGCGTCTCAGCAGATGTCCAATTTCCAGCAAGGTGGTAATTTCGGTCAGTGTGAAGCGGCGCTGTGCAGGCGTCAGATGGCGTTGGCCATAGCGCAGGTTTTGCGTCACATCCAGATGTGGAAACAGGCGGCCATCCTGAAAGACCAGACCGATATGGCGCTGATGCGGTGGCAGGAACAGACCACGGTCACTATCAACCAGCACGGTGCCATCCAGTGTGATGTGTCCTCGAGTCGGTTTCAGCAGACCCGCGATCAGTGCCAGCAAGGTGCTTTTGCCTGCACCGGATGGGCCGAAAATGCCGGTGACGGGTGCATCTAGCGTAGCAGCCAGTTGCAGCTGAAAACCGTTGCGTTGCAGATCAAGATCAAAGCTCAGCATGGCGACCTTGTCCCAGCCGTTGTGCGGCGCGTTTCGAGAGATGGTTGCCAATTAGCAGCGAAGCAAAGGCGATGGCCAGTGAAATGGTGATCAGACGCATGGCCATGGGCTCGCCATCAACACTTTGCACGGCACTGTAGATGGCCAATGGCAGGGTGCGGGTTTCGCCCGCGATATTGCCAACGAAAGTGATGGTGGCACCAAACTCACCCAGGCTGCGGCTGAATGACAGCAAGGCACCGACCAGAATGCCGGGTAGTGCCAGTGGTAGCGTAATGGTGGCGAACACGGCTAACGGTGAGGCGCCGAGTGTGCGTGCGGCGTTTTCCAGGCGAGCATCCACCAGTTGCACGGCCAGGCGCACCGATTGCACCATCAGTGGAAACCCCATGACTGCCGAAGCCAGCACGGCACCCGTCCAGTGAAACGCGATGGACACCCCGAACCAGTCCGATAGCGCACGTCCAGCCCAGCCGTTGGCACCGAAGGCGAGCAGCAACAGATAACCGGGAACGACTGGCGGTAACACCATGGGCAGATGAATCAGCGCATCCAGTACGGATTTACCCGCAAAGTCCTTGCGTGCCAGCAACCAGCCAAAAAATACACCGGGGACAAGACTGAGCAGCGTGCACCAGCTGGCTACCTTGAATGATAGCCAGAGTGCGGATTGTTCTTCGGGGGTCAGCATCATGATCAGGGCAGCACATCAAAGCCATATCGCTCGAACACGGTGCGTGCGCTGGTGCTGTCGAGATGGCGATGAAAGTCATGGGCTGTTGTTGAGACATCGTTCAGCAGGGCGACTGGATACACCACTGGATCGTGGCTATCGGCCGGGAAGCGCGCAAGCACGGTGACCCGATCGCTGATGCGGGTGTCGGTGGCGTAGACAATGCCGAGCTGGCATTCGCCACGAGCCACAAAGGCCAGCGCGGCACGTACATTGTCCGCGGCCACAATGCGCCTGGCCAGCGTGTCCCACATGCCCAGATTTTCCAGTGCCTGACGAGCATAGCGTCCGACCGGTACATGGGCGGGGTCACCCGTGCAGAGGCGTCCCTTGAAGGCAGCGGCAAGGTCAGCACCTTTTTCCAATCGGATGGGCAGCGCCTTGGCTGTTGTGGGCGCGATCAGCACCAGGCTGTTGCCCAGCAGGTCGCGGCGACTGGCTTCGTTAATCAGCTTGCGCTGTTGCAGATAGTCCATCCATTGGGTATCGGCAGAGATGAACAGGTCGGCAGGTGCACCGGCCTCAATCTGACGAGCCAGCGTAGATGAGGCCGCGAATGAGGTTTTGACCACGCCGGCCTTGGGATATTCGGCCTGCCAGGCTGAGCTGATTTCGCTCAGGGCATCGGTCAGGCTGGCGGCGGCATAGACCGTGATGTCGGCGCGGGCACCAGCTGACAGGATACTGATCAATAAAAGCAGTGTGAGCGACCATAGGTGTTTCATGGGTTTCAGCATGACGATCTCCTGAGTGGGATAGTGTCGGTTAGTCGGCCAGTCGCCGCAACTCCAGTGACTGTAGCCATTTCACGTGACGTGGGCCGGTGCGCAGGTCGCAGGCTGCCACCAGCGCGATCAATCCTTCGCTGGCTGGCAGTGGCTGTCCGTTGCGGGTGTGAGTGACCACCACACCGTTGCCGTTCACGGTGTTGAACAATTCGTGCCAGGTGAAGACGGCGACATAACCGTCACTGGCATGCGCAATAACCAGCATGCGCTTCCAGTTGGCGGGTGTGTTATCGGTCAGTTTGATATGCGTCAGCAGATCACGCAGGCGAATGCCAACATCCTGTTGGCGCTTTTCTCGACCGGGCTGCGGGCAGGCGCTGTCGGCTTCGGCCACTGTCAGTGCGGGCAAAGCAGTCAGGTCGGCTAGCGTCAGCGTCAGTGGTTGCTGCACAGCACCTGTGATGCGCAGTTCATGGGTGACATACGGAGTGGGGTCATTTGGCGTGGGGTGAGCCAACACTGACGGCGATATTGCCGCCAGTGCCAGTGTCAAAACCAGTGCCTTGCCGGTCATCAGGTTAGGCATTACTCATGTCCTCAGAAGCGATAACGCAGGTTGGCGTAATAGCGTCGGCCAGGTTCTGGAAAGCCGTCAGCCAGCTCGATATTGCGGTCGGCCAGATTGTCGACACCGGTCTCCAGTGTTAGGGCAGGCGTCAGCAGCAGAGCAGCCTTTACTCCGGCCGTGGTGTAGCCCTTAAGCTGTACCGTGTTGGAAGCCCAGCGTGTGCCGGCATGTTCAATCAGGCCGGTGAGCTGCCAGCGCTCATGTGGACGCCAATTGCCCTGTGCAGTGAGTTTGTGACCGGGGGTATCGACCAGTCGGTTGTTGTTGCTCAGATTCTCGCGCAGGAGCCGGGTGTAGCCGATGCCAGCCTCCAGGCGTTGGCTGAATGTACGGCTGGCTTCCAACTCGAGGCCTCGGTAGCGGGCGCGGTCGATGTTTTGCATTTGTGCCAGACCTGGTCCACCGGCATCAGGCACGCTCTGGATCAGGTCATCCAGTTCACTCTGGAAGATAGCAGCGGCAAAGCGATTGCGCTCGAATCGGCCTTGGTAGCCCAATTCGTAATGCAGTGCCTGTTCACGACCCAGGTCGGGATTGGGAATGAAAGTGCCCAGACGTTGGGAATAGCGATCCTTGAGTGTGGGCAGACGGCTTTTGCGCGCTATGCTGGCGTACAGGCGTTGTTGTGCGTCGAGATCATGATAAAGCCCGACCTGAAAATTGCGCGCAGATTGCGATGGCGGCAGTGCGCAGGCGGCTGCACCAACACAGGAACTGCGCTGGTTTTCCAGCGGGCGCAATCGGTCGTGTCCTGCTCCCAGGCTGAGCTGCCAGCGTGGTGCCAGTGTGATCAGGTCTTCGATGGCGACGGAGGTCAATTCATCTTCCATCTGGGTGTCGCGCACCACTCCGTTGTCCGCCAGATGTCGGTCGCGCTTGAGGAAATACATCATTTTCAGGTGATGCCCATCGAAGCGGCGTGACTCCAGTTGTATCGAGCCACCGAAGCTGCGGTCGTCATAGAAACTGCCGCCAGTGTCGGAGACCGGCCCGCGACGTGGAGGGGCATCGGCAGTGGTGTGCAGTGTGCTGTAACTGCCATCGGTGTAGGACAGCAGGCCGTTGCCGTATTCATCGTGGAAAGCGCGCAGGCGCAACGTTTCGTGACTGCCCAAGGCCTGGGTGCCCAGAAAATAGACACTTTCCTTGTCCCAGTATGGCCAGCGCCAGTAACGTTCAGGCACAGCAGGATTGGCGGCGGTGGGCTGACCTTTTTCACCATTCTGGCGTACCCAGCCAAAGACGTATTCGCTGCCTTCGGTGGGGGTCAAGCCTAGTTTCAGTGACTGTCGGCTATCTTGATAATCACTATTTTCACGACGTCCACCATCTTCACGCGGGGTGGGTCGGAAGTTGCGTGACATACGGAAATCATCAGCCTGATGTTGCGACAGACCCGCTTGCAGATAACCCCAGCTCTGGCGACTGCCCACATTCAGCTGACTGCGCAACAGGCCGTTGCTACCTCCGCCCAGCAGTACATCACCTTCAAATGCGCGTTCCGGTTGGCGCGTGACCAGATTGATGGCCCCGCCGAGCGTATTCGGGCCGTACATCATCGAGCTCATGCCCTTGGCCACTTGAATGGCGGCCAGGTCTCCGGTAGTGAAACGATCAAGATCGACATAACCGTCGTAGGGAATAGATACCGGAATGCCGTCAAGGAATATCGGCGCCTGGCGAGCATCAAAGCCACGCAGATTAAACAGGCCTTCGTTGCGCAGATTGGTGCCGGTGGTAACACCTGGCAGCAGGTTCAGCGCTTCGGTTACGGTGTGGCGTTCATAACGCTGCATGGTGTCCTGATCTATGCGGGCTGCGACCTGATCATTCAGTCCATCGTCTTCTGCGCTGGCAGTGACGGTAATGGTGCCAAGCTGAAACGGTGTGGCAATGGGCGTGTCGGCTGCTTGTGTTAGAGGAGGCAGGCCAGCCAGCAGGCTGAGCATGAGAAAGCGTGATTTATGCATGGGGCTTTCCTACTTTCAAATTTAGGTGGCTTAGAAACGAAAAAAGGCGTCCTCCCGAGTTAACGGAAGGACGCCTTTGTCCTGGTAATCACAATATGTCGTTATATTCTCAATAATATAACGGTGCCATTAGAGCATAGGTGATCAGCATCTGGGAAGACCCTGATTTGCGGATTCTTTGCGTCAGGAGTGTGAAATTGACTTGTTGTCTTTCAGCCGATGTTCCCAGCGCCGTCTGGCGAAGCGTCTCATATTGGGGATTTCGTCGGTTTCGTCCATGATGGGTTTGCCAATAATGGTTTCCATGATGTCTTCCAGTGTGACCAGTCCTTGCCAACCACCAAACTCATCATAAATCAGGCACATATGTTGCCTTTCGTAGAGCAGCTGTGTCATCAGGTTTTCTGCGTTTACCGATTCGACCACCACTGTTACTGGCTTCATCAGACTGGAAACAGGCAGATTATCGTCTTCGGCCATCAAGGCGTCGTAGCGAAATACTACTCCCAGTGGGGATTCATCATCGTCAACAACCGGATAGCGGGAATATTGGCTTTCACGCATGCGTTGCTTGAACGCACCAATCAGCTCGGTAGGGTGAGCAGCATCACAGACAATTCGCGGTGTCATGATGTCGCGTACCTTGACCTCATGTAGTCCCAGGATGTTGTTGATGACACGGTGCTCATCATCATCGAGTTTATTCAGCTCTTTGCCGAGCATGGTCAATGCCTTGATTTCCTGACGAATGTCACTCTCGGGAGCCTGTCCGCCAAAAGCCCGTACGATCAGATCAGAGAATTTGATAAACGGTTTGAGCAGGAAAATCAGGGTGTTGAGTACAGACGGCAGGTAAGGCGCAATGACTGGCCAATATCGCGCGCCGATGACCTTGGGGAATATCTCGGATAAGTAAAGAATCAACAGAGTCATGACAGCCGAGGCGATAGCCAAATAGCCATCACCAAACAGAATGGCAACCTGTGCGCCAACGCCTGCTGCACCAACGGTATGCGCAAAAGTATTGAGCGTCAGGATGGCAGCCAGTGGTTGATCGATATTGTCCTTGAGCTCTTTGAGTTGTGCGTACTGAACGGGTTTCTGTTGCTTGAAGTTGGCGATATAACTTGGCGTCAGCGACAACAGAGCGGCTTCAAGGATTGAGCAGATGAATGAAACCAGAATCGAGAGGACAGCAAATGCTATCAGAAGAGTCATGGGGTTCCGTCAAAGGCAATAAGGAGATTTCAATCTACTGGAAAGCACGTTTTTTGTCATCACACTGTTTTTTCAGGTGGTTAGCTGAAAACGATATAAATAAAAAAGGCGCTCAATGAACTGCTTTTTTGTTGAATTAAATCAACGATATATGGTGGGCCGTCCGGGGTTGGAACCCAGGACCAATTGTTAAAATTCAAAAGTGATCACAGTTTTGTAGATTTGCAGCGCAGAATCGGAGTCTAGGATGATCAATTGGTAGAGTTTGGCACGAAAACAATCAAGTGTACTGATGCCCAGATTTAGGGGAGGTTTACAGTAATCTCCCCTTATACTGTCTTTAAACTAAGTAGTCAGACTCAACTGTGTTTAAGCTCCATAGCAATGGCAGATTACTCTAAAATCACCAAACCATTACATGAGTCAAAATTGGACTTTGCTACTTAAAAGACACCCAATAAAGCTAAACAAACCCTGAAGTAATTTCAAGGCTTGCAGATAATGACAAAAGCATTACTTCACTAAAAAACAACAACACAAACTCATATGTACAGGTAACTATCTAGCACCCAGATCGACATACGGCTGATCGGCAACGAGAGGAATGGTTCAGATCTGTAATGCCTCTGCAGAAACTGGTACATCTTAATTGGCATGCACGAAGGCGTGTCGCGTTTGCTTCGACACATGCTTTCCATTCATCAGAATAGCTATCGAACCTACGACATCTTATGTTGTTTTCTGAGTAAGTTGCTGCGCAGTCATCACTACATGACATGGCCATATTCCAAGGACTGCTTAAGCTATTTGCATTACCTGTAGTTGGAGACAACGAGAACATGAGGCTAAAAGTGATGGCGACAGCTAGAAATATTCGCAGCATTAGTTTTACTCAACTAATTAAGAAAGAAAGATTATACATAAGATCCTAATGAAGCCAAAAAACTGAGGGCACGGAGCTCATCGGCACGTTGATGTGACGGGTATTGGCAGAGCGACTCTTTCAAGGGTGACGAGTACCACTAAGGTTAATACGACCACTGATGTGATTGACAAACTATGCAGCTATTTTGAGTGCCAAGTGTCAGAGCTCATGGAGCGTTATCTAGACTCAAGTACTTAAGCTGACTTGTGACGTGTTTGCACAATTGGTCGAGCGTTAGATATCGAGTGGGCTTACAAACGAAAGGTCAATAATGATATTCGTTACAAATTCGTCACCAAAAAAATGCGCCTGATTAGGCGCATTTCTTGTTTTGTATTTCAATCACTTAGATGGTGGGTCGTCCGGGATTCGAACCCAGGACCAATTGTTAAAAGTCAAAAGTGATCCAATGTTAAGGCCAACTAAAAACTCGCAAACCCTCATAAAACGGCACTTTCACGGAATTCATGCATCACAAATAGTCTACACTTTTTCCGTGAAATTTAGCAAATTTTGTCACCCTGTTTTGTAAGTTTGCAAACGAAAAAACAGGAATTTCAGTGACAAATTGTCTGTTTTTGGCACATAAAATCATAGTTGAAAAATATCATATGTCATCATGTTTTGGTACTTAAGGAGGGAGTCAGCATATTTTGATAACCTAACTAAAATCCCCTCTCAGCGTTACCACCAAATTTTAGTCTGACATTGTCAGACCTCGTGCTTCAAAGTACATAAGCCTCGATATCTAAATATAAAAAAATGAAGCTATTAACGGCAAGATGATTAAGTCTCACACACAACGCTATGCTCTGGAATGCCCCCACTGTGAGGCAAAGAGATGTCTAGTGGAGTCGGTCCTTATCAAGGTGCTACAGATTCAAGATCCTTTCTGATGTCCAACTAGAGTCTCCAAATGCTAACGACCACATAAAGCGCGCGAGGTACGAGCATCGCATTTGATGTGATTGTTAGTTTCATCTTCAAAAGCCCAGCCCTGGATTCTTTTGGGCGTATACATCTGCGTTGACTTGTAACTCTGTCCCAATATCATATCTCTCTTCACTCCATCTTCCGTACAGAGTACCTTCTCCAGTATTCTCTGAGGTGTTCAAGTGGTAGTTATATGTGTCGAGGAATAACTGCTCCAAGTATTTGGACACTCTGTTTTCACATTCATAGAACGAGAGATACAAAGTCTCTTCGGTCGGCCATTTCTCTTTTATATGCTTCTTGACCCTATTAAAGGCAAGACCTTTCCCCACATAAACGCAGATCATTGAATGGATGTTATGAACTTCGCAGTGACCTTTCGCAATCCATAAGTGATAGATGCCTGCCTTACCCCTCAATCGAGCGAGCAACTCATTAACTGATAGAAAATCATCTTGGAGCTCTTCGATCAAGTCTAGCGGCAGTGAAATACAAAAACCGCTTCGGTTTATTATTTCATCGGCAGAAACTGGGGCAGCTAATTCAGCCTTACATATACTATCAAATTTATCATAATCGTTAGTTAAGCAAGGAATTTGCTCTTCGTACTCGCAGTAATGCATGACTCGTTCCTGATCTGTACTGAAGCTAACGTCCGCAATTGCGGCTGGATTGGAGCGCAGCGGAAAACCAGTCCGACAACATGCGCTTGTTACATGTTTTCTTCAAGACTTTGCCGCCTTTATTAATTTTCCTATTTGTTCCACGCCGTCAAATGTTGATGGCAGGCTCCCATCATCAGTTACTATCCCTGAAAATACGATGCTCTCGAATTTATCTAAAGAGCTTGCATCCTTTTTCTTCATTTCGCTCGAATATTCTGAGTAGTTTTGAATAAATCGACAAAGCGTTTTTCTAAGATCTATCTGCAAAAGTTGCGATTTCACAGACTTATAATTAAACAAAAGAACTCGAAAGTAGTAGACGGAAATTGCTACCAAGGATGCCGTTGGGAAAATTGAAACCAAAAGCCCGTCCCTAACAGCGGCAATATTATCTAGGTGTATGTAAACAAAGATCAGCCCCGCAACTATTGGGAATACTATTAGAACCGATAAGACCCGAAGCCAAAACAATAACCCATCTCGCTCTATTTTCTTTTCAGTCGAAAGCTCATCGAATCCTTGATATAAACCAACAAAATTGAACGCATTTTCATATTTTGACAAGGAATCCTTAAGTGAATTAACCCTATCTTCTCTTTCCGACAGGTCAGCATCCCATTCATCTTTTAGCTTTTCTGCTTTAGTAGAAACCGCATTGAAATTTTTCAGGCTATCTATAGCGTCACTATTGGCTATAGCCTTGAAAATATTGATTGGCATATCACGAATCGCATATTCGATTTGCTCTTTTGCGTTGAGCTCAAATGAATCAACGTTGTTAAAAACAAATCGTCTGGCAGCTTCAAACTCCATAGCCAAATCGTTTTTTGTGGAAAGGTATAGCTCAAACAGAAAGCGGAAGCACATCGAACAAATATCATCCAGCCTTTGCTTGGAGAGTTCTTGTTCTTCATCAGCCAGACGATGAATGAATTGGTCACCAATCCATTGAATGTTTATTTGGCAAAGTTCATCCCATTGATCGGGCTTATGTTCCATTGAACCTATTACTAAGCGAATCAGGCTATTCCTCTGCTTTTCAAAATCGTCGGCAGGAACCAAGCCATCAGTCTTGTGTTTGAACTTAGCAAGAACCGTTTTGCTTTGGTTCGTATTAAAGAGCTCTGCCATGTGGTTCCCTATATATGATGCATGTAACGTTTGAGCTCAGGCCGCGGCCCGTTAGGGCTGTCGCGCCTGCAGAGAATGGTTAGCGGCCAACGGAAGATGTGCGAATTTTATGCGCTAAGAGCATCTCTGCTTCCTTGGTGACGGCCTCTCTGAAACTTCGAATTTCCAATTTCTTTGCTGTTGCTTCTGAAGAAGCATCAAGCTTGAACTTCACCTTCACTTTCACCCTCATTTCTTCTTGCTCAGGCTGCTGCTTGGACATTTGCTTTCTCCTTTAAAACCATAAGACTGTGTTCAAGAGAAATTCGAGCCGAGAAGTTTTCAATAATCCAAGCATATAGCTCCGCATGCTTTTCAATTAAGCATGCTTTCTTGTTCCCGGCAATGGTTATTACATATTCAACGCTTCCCGTGCTCCCATGATTAATTGGGTAACACAATTGCGAACCCTGATCACTTTCTTGCGTATTACTTCGGAGATAGCGCCGCTCCTTTTTATTCCCTTTCCGATTCAGTTCAGCCTGAATATCTTCAATCACAACAATTGATCGAGTTCTAATCGAGTAAGAAACCGTACTACTTGGTGCCGCCAACTGCGCTGGCGGGGTTCGGGGAGGCTGCGACGCAGGCTCAAATGCAACCCATTCAGTAGGGGCTGCGTTTTCAATTCTTAGGAGGCCAACCCTATATGCAGCATTTTCCTCATCTATGTACTCAAATACTGTTTTTAGCCCTGTAATCAGCAATGCGATCTGTTGATCCGGTCTCGTAATTTCGAGGAATGTTACCCCCGGATTTACGACTTGAACTTTAAGTTGCCTCTTAAGATGTGCGCCAAACCGCTTGTTCTTGTCTCCTACAACGAGGTTTATTGCTCCCAAAATTGCGAGAATGTCCTTTGATCCCAACTCTCTTGCAGGCCTTGAGTAGTATTCAATGCCTGCCAAAGCTGCTCGCAGTACCGCTATATATATAAATGCAACGAGAAAAATCAGGAGGCCAGATCCACCAAGCGCATCACCAACAGTCTGCCCAAGAATTTTGACCGCTTCATCGTACAAGGCTGGCCTCATAGCGACCGCAGTGGCGAGCATTGGCGGAAGAACAAAGAGAACTGGTCCTAAAAAATTCTTCACCCACCACTTTTCGCTGAACGAAACGAATTCTCTGGCCTTTTTCTTAAACCAGTTATCTCCAACCACCGGATGATGCATCTCGTTTCCTTCTTCTTATCCTTAATTTAGTGAACTGCTTGCTTTAGCCACTAACGCCCACAGCACGGACAAATTTGGAGCGCAGCGGAAATTTTGTCCCTGTGCCTGCGCTTGTTAATTGCCGACAATTGCCAGAACCAGATAGACACTAGTGGCGAAAATTGCGACCCCGATAGTGACGTAAGAGGCATGTATAAGCCAGTACCGTTTGGACTTATACTTTTGATTCTCTTCCCAACACTGATCCTCTTCGGGCTTCTCCAGCTCCTTTGCTAACGCGAAGTGGACTTAACCCGCGTCTCTAGACACATAGGTACTTCCGTTTTCAGCGCTTCATACAGCATCGGGCGTAGCTGATCTAAATAGCTTATATCAACATGTCGACTTCCCCTCGCTTTCAGTTGCAATTAGCTGATGTGACATACAGCAGAAGTTCAACTGGGTGAAGACGGACAGATGGTCGAGAAGTCACACCGAGCGCAGTGGCGCCCCACGGTGGGACTGATATCGCCAGATGCCAGCCGCAGCGCAGCTATATAGGACTTGGTCTTAGTAATTTTCTTGGCACCAGGTACATCACTGGGCTTGTCGGACAAGACGTGATGTATCGATACCGTTGTAGGTGTAGGAAGGTTGAGGCCATTGACCAAAGGCTTGAGGATAGTGGTTAGTTCAGAGGTGCCACGCCGGGAGAACCGCAAGATGACGTATTCGAAACCATAGATCCCTTTGATTTTGAAGCCCCACGGCATTTTTAGAGTAATACCGCCGATGACTGCCGACGGTTGGTCAAAGATCCCACCGCGCTTCCATAACGAGGCAATCTGAGCCTTGCCTCGTATCAGTGCGTAGTTGGCGTCATCCCATAGCGAAGGATCTTCAAGCTTTGTGGGTAGTTTGCGCGCACTCCAGGCTTCTTCCAGGGATGCTTCGGCAGAGCCCGTTGTGCCCGATGCGTACGCCTTGAGAGCATCCATGACTGCCCAGCGAGCTCTCCAGGAGGCGTCGATATCTGACTCGCTCTGTAGCTTTAGTACGCACGAGTACCAGTAGCGCAGCGAGCACATCGCATAACTGTAGAAGTCTTCGAACGCCATCGTGCTTAGCGGTGCAAAAGCGTTGGTTGCCGATGTATTTGCTCGAGGAAGATTTGGGCCTGTGTATGCCGAGGGAGTAAATTTCTTCGGGAAATGATTCAACTGTTTTGTAAGTGAGTTTGGGAAATGGGTGTCCTGATAGAGATAGAGGTATCGTTTAGCACGCGAAACCGCTACATATAACAAGTTGTTCCGCTCGACTGCTGATTCGTACTGATATTCAGCTAGGCTACTACCAAGGGCTTCTGGAGGAACAATGTCCATAATCCCCTCCGTGCTCCAACTAGGCGCGTCGCTTCCGAAGCTATCCGAGCTTACGAACCCAACATGGACGGCATCAAACTCCAGCCCCTTGCTGCCATGAACGGTCATCACTCGAACACCATCGAGAGCTGCCGCTTCGGGTGGTAACTCCCGCTGCCCCTGCACATCGTCAATTCGTTGGCGTAAGCGCTGGCGCAAGAGATAGCGCGACAGACGTGCTTCCTTCATCTCTCCATCGCCGTTTCGTACACCATAGGCGAATTGCCATAGGGTAATGCGCCTTACCCAAGCATGAACACTCATGTCATCGGCAGCTGGAAGACCAAAACGTTTCTCGAGCAAGAGCTCGCAGATGAAGTCCCAAGGATTTGAGCTGTGGCGGAAGTGCCCGATAAGGCCTCGAAGGTTAGAGATCACATCTAAGCCGAGAGGGCTCAGGCCGGACGGCGGAGAATCAATCCATCGGCCTCGCTGGTACGTGACGTCGTTCTCTGCCGCACGCAAAAGAAGACCGACGTCTAATAGCGGCATGCTGAAGCCGGCGATTCCGAATAGCCCAATTAAAGCTTTTGGGCGACGCTCCACAAGCAGCTGCATGAGGCACAGCAGATGCTTCACTTCTGTTCGCGTAGTCAAATCTCCGATGTAGATGATGGGAATGCCCGCACGCTCAAGCATCTCAGCTGCTTGTTCTACTTCGCTAGTCTTGCGACAGAGAACGGCTTGGCGACCAAACGGAACGCCGCTGTTTTGAAGCGCGCGAATGTGTTGAAAGACAGCGCCAAGTACTGCGTCACGTTCACTGCAACTGACCACAACGGGCATTGAACCAGTGGTGCCATTGGTCGCGATGGCTGTATCTAGCGGCAAGGTTGCTTCAAGCATGTGGTCGCGGCCAATCTGCTGAGTCAGGTCGACAATCTCTTGGGAGCTTCGCCTGTTATAGCTGAGGGGGTAGCGCTGGATTGCTAGGCCGCCGGCGTGAGCCTTAAATTCGGTATCAAATCTTAGCAAACTTTTGAGCGATGCACCGCGCCAATGATGAATTGCTTGTCGAACATCACCTACTACCCATATGGACTTTTTATGGGCTATCTGTCGAAGCAGCTCGACCATGGCCTGCGTGACATCTTGATACTCATCGACCAGAACGTACTGAAATCGATCCACTAAATCTGAGAATAGAGTTCTATCTGCTTTGAGTGCGAATACAGGCTTTGAAATGAGGTCGACAAAGTCTACTGTCTTGCGCTCTGCAAGCAGTGTTTCGTGCAGTTCGAAGAGTGTGGCTACATCAAGGCGCTTCTGCTGGAGTTCCTGATCTTCCAGAGGGTAGGCTTCAACATAGTGCCTGTACATGGCAGGAGTTACCAGCTCCTCCTTAAGTCTAGTAATGCCCTGCAGAACAGGGCCTAGCCATTCATAAGGATCCTCGACGCGCAGAAAGTGCCTAAGTTTCACGCGTGGAAGGTTCTCCACCATTCTCGTCATTGACGCCATTAGGTCAGAGACGTGTAGGTCTTCCTC
The DNA here is from genome assembly GCA_964569335.1 of uncultured Paraperlucidibaca sp. Lineage (GTDB taxonomy): Bacteria > Pseudomonadota > Gammaproteobacteria > Pseudomonadales > Moraxellaceae > Perlucidibaca. The sequence goes on along the minus strand of CAZMVL010000003.1, from coordinate 206,277 downwards.
CAGCCCAAAGTGCTGGTGGTACTTTCTGAGGAACTCGAGCCCAAATGAATGAAATGTGCCAGCCCAAAACTCCGAAGCATCACCTACCCCTGCACTCCGTAGACGCTCGACTAGTTCGAAAGCGGCCTTGTTCGTGAATGTTAAAACAAGAATTTGGCTAGGATGGACATGCTTCTCTTCTACCAAGTACTTCACTCGGTGAATGAGGGTCGTTGTTTTTCCCGTTCCTGGACCGGCCACGACGTTGGCCGCACGCGCATCGGCTCGTGCTGCGGCAACCTGATCGGAGCTAGGTTCGCTGAGTGAGCTACGTGTAGGTGCCGCTTCAGGGAGCAGTAATGCGTCAAGCATTTGCTGGCGAACGAATTCGAGCGGTATGCCTAGCTTCACTGCGATCTCGGTTGGACCTTTCCCCTCTAGCGCGAGACGGCGAGCGACGTCACGAGGTAGGAGGAGCTCTCTGGCAAAAACGTTGGCTTGTAGCTCTTGTCGCTCACGAGCCCCATAAGCCTCTACTTTCATAACAGCAGGCGAACCTGCACTGCCCAATAGGGTGCTGAGATGTGCAACGGTTGTCGCTGGCTTGGTGTTATCGAGAACATAGTGCCCCAGCTCGTGTGCGACCAGTCCACAGAACTTGTCACCCCACTTATCGATTTCGGTACTGACATAGATGAACATTTGCTGGCGCTGGAGTACTGCAGTTCCTCCGCCCAAGTCGGCATAGGTCGGCGAGACTTGTTCAATAGCGATGTTTAGAACCGACTCGACTTCGTGCAGTAATTCAATTGCTGTAACTGCCGTGTGAGCAAGCGTTGATACCAACTTCGTTCTGACGACGTGGGCTTCATCTCGAGCGCGTTGGAATGGGTTCATTTTTTTTAAACACCAAGGTCGAGGAGTGCTTTTGCTTGTTCTGGAGAAAGATTGAGAGACTTCACTGCGACAGTCCAAGAAGTGGCTGCTGTATGAAGTTCAGGCTTACCGTTTTCGGCCTTGAACGCAGGAACTAGCCGTTGATCGAAGGAGCGCCGGAAAAATGTGGAAAGCAAAGACTCGGGGGTTTCGAAAACGTTCGCAAGTCTTCTAAGCAATATCTTTGGGGCACGTATGTTGCCAGCAAGGACACCAGAGATAAGGGGTGTAGCAAAAGACGGAAGCTCTAGCTTTGGCAGGAGAGGTCGTATCGCAGCGCCTTGACTGCGGGCAATCTTATTCTCAAGAGATACAAATAGCTCTTGCATTACAAGGCCGTGGGCTATAGAAAGTGCTGCAAGTTCAGAAGCAGATTTCTCGTACTCCTTCGCAGCAGAACGAATTCGAATGGCATGTCCCGGCTCGAGCCGGAGCATGACCTGCTCAGCGTTTGAGTCTTGCCACTCATGAAACTCACGCGCTAACAAATCGAAAAGTTTCACAGGGCTTGCATAGAGCGACCTATCTACGAAGTCCTCAAAGCCAAAAACTGCGAATCTTCTTGATATCTCCGCAAAGCTTGTGCTTTGAATCTCTGCAAGCGAGTTTAGATGGCTCTTCAAGCGCATTGGTAAAGTCACACCGATGGTATGCTGACGTGCTTTCGACTGGAAGCGTTCTGGTGATTCGTGTGTCATTACACTAGCTTTTCCGTCTGAAGAGATAGAGTTAATTTTTGGTATTTGGCTCTGAGAGTCAGATATCGTAAGAGTATACGTAAGCTCGAGAATCGCTAACCGAATCGCCTCGTAGGGTGATTCCGCTGATGTAGTGCGTTGTCCTATACCAGGAATCTCAATTGAACATAAAACCTTACCTCCTGATTTATGTTCAAGTCGAGCCGTCTGGAGAATGTTAGAAAAAGTCTCGGGTAGTCGAGACAGTAGTGCCTCCCCCTCACTTAAAGCTATTGGTTCAAGACTGTGTTTCATTTACATTCTCCATGGTTGGATGCACCTAAACGCTTCCATCTCTTGATAGCAGGGTATGCTTATATCAAGAATATATCAACGCCATGAGGATCAATGACTTTGCTAGAGCTGGCTATGGCCGTTGGAGCTGCTGTTAAAGCTTGGGAGCAGACTACGACATCTGACCAACGCAAATATAATTTAAGTCATCCTGCTGAACTAAGCGCGTACTTGGCTAAGTTGGTCGAACAGAAATTAGCACAGGTGGGCATCGACTCAGCTATTGTTAGGCAGGATGTACTCTCAGCACCATACGTTCATCTCCCCAAGGTTTTTGATCCTATCGACCTCCCCGAAACTCCTGATGATTTTATTCCAGTGCCTAATGCTGATGGCTCAATTTCAGGTTGCGCTGCTGCTCTTGCTGTTCATGGATTTCTTGGGCTGGAGACTGTGTCATATGGTTCAGAAAACAGTGGGGAGCTCTTTGTTAACTTAGTGCGTATTAGCGGAGGCGGTAGATTTGCGCGTAAGTCGAAGGAAGGGTTACGTGGGCATACAGATGCGGTCAGCTTTCCATTCAGAGGGAAGTTGGATGCCTCTAATCCCAGAATTGCGCCTTCACCTGATCTTGTGACCTTGGTCGGGCTACGCAATCCAGATGAAGTGCCCACAACCGTTATGATTCTCAGTGATGTGCTTGCTAAGCTGTCCCCACAAGATATAGCAGAGCTGAAAAAAAATCAGTATTCGTTTGATTCTCAGGCCACGTTCATTGAGGGTATGAAAGATATTATTGGAGATGTACATACGGTTATCGATGAGCCCGTGTTAGTGGATGCCGAGCTTGGCACTATTGTTCGCTATAGCCACAGCTCAGTTATGCCGACGGAAACAGACGGTGCAGCGCAAGCTGCTTCGGAGAGTCTTGAGGCAGCTTGCAACGAAGTCGCCTTAAATGTGGCAATTTTGCCAGGTGATGTTCTAATAGTAAGCAATCGTTTATGTCTACATGGCCGCGGTGTCGTGGGCGGAGATGTCGGGGGTGAATCGAGGTGGCTCTTGCGTACTTATGGCCTGAACACCTCCGATTTGGATGACAGTCGACGACATCTTGGTGATCGTTCACGTCATGTGCTCTTCCCTTAGATAGGAAAAATAGTGTCAAACTAACCATAGATTAAGCCTTGGATTTATACACTAGGCATCTTGCCGCTCCAGACCGATAGCGAGTAATTGATAATGACCAGTTTCACTAGACAGTTCGCACTACGTTTTCGACGTTAAGATCTTTGTACTGAAGCGGGCTAAGTCCGGCTATTTAAAAATTGATATTTCGAGTTGGGTGAATATTAGTCGTTAATTACATAAATTTTACTTATTACATAAAGCTTGACAGAGAGCCATTAGAAATGAGCTAGATGCCTCTCAGGTGATAGACATTGTGTGGATTTTTTTCACTCATTACCTTTTCAATATGAATAAAACCGTGGCTAAAAAGTATATCCAAACCAGATCGTACGTGATGCTTCTGAATGCCAGTAAAGTCTCTTAGCTTTTCATGACTTAAAGAAACTTTAGTACTTTGATTTGGTCGAATCGATACTAGAACTAGATAGATCTTTAAAGCAGTTAATGGAACCACTCCACGATTCAAAATCTCTTTCAGTTTTTGCCTAATTAAATCTGATGGAACCTTAGCCCATGTATCTTCAATCGATGACTTTAGAAGCTTGTACTCATTAATATGTCCACTGCGATCAGTTGTAATAATTGCTAAATCCTCTAAAACCACTATTCCTTTGAGTACCATCGGGCGTGATAGTCCTGTAAGCACCTCTAAGTCAGAAATACTTGATTTTGCTTTACGGCTAGAAAAATCACATAAAACAGCTAGGGCCACTAAAATTTTTAAAGCAGCAATTGATGAACCAGAATTGGCTCCACCGCGAAAAGCTTTAAGAGTCGGACCTTGATCTCTGATCCACCATGTTGGGAATGATCCAAAGCGTGCCATCACTTTTTTCCTTCTTTTTGAGCTATGACTTTAGATAGTTGCCGCACACATTCTGCAACGACCAGTAATGCCACAATTGACACAACAGATACCAGAACTGAAGGACTAACATTGTTTAGCTGAACCGCTAAGTTAACAAAAGATTCCATGTGATAAACCTCATACTGTTCGACATGAATACAGCATATAAGTATTTCTATGTATATATCTAGATATAGGAATAGCAATTAAATCTAAAAATTACTCTTAAGCTTATGATTTTTATATTAAAAAATTACAAAAAAAGAGTTAACAAGGTAACCATACTAGTTAATGAGAGGACAATTTCTATGTGTAGGAATGGCTTTTACAGACCTTCAGCTACAAAAATAGTAAATGAGGAGTTGTGTATACTGAGGCTTAGCTAGCTTCTACAGCACTGAGAGCAATTTATTTTAACACTCCATAGGCCATCGTAAATAGCCGATCAGACCCTTAACCTTTTTTAGTAGTACTTCCTACAAAAATCACAGCTCCTCAAATAAGTTGGGGCAACGATCAAAACTAAAAAGTCTCAATCAGTAGCTTGAGCATTCGCCTCGGTACGTTAAGCTTGTTTTGCGCGTAGTCGACCCGAACAAAGATTGGGAAGCTTGATCTCACAGGCAATGATGAAAACGGGTAAAAACATTTGTCAGCAGCTCCCCAAACTCTTGCCTCCCAAAAGCTTTTGTCGATCCCAGCCTTTGTGCATGAGGACTTGAACGCTCTTAACTCATCCTTGCTGTTAATGACGAGTTGACCCCGTTCGTTAAGATGACCTTTCAAGCGATTAACGATGTCATCAGCTTTAGGGGTAGCAAACACTTTGTGAAGACGAACCCACTCCCATAGCTCCCGGCCACTGAGCTCTTCTTGGTAGTGATTTTTGTAATGCAAAAAGCTCTCTTCGACTTGTTGATCGATCTCGGTAATTGGCGTGTCATAGCGCTTTATAATGTCGCACTTTTTAGCAACATGATTCATTACTTCTTCAATAAATCGATTACTTGCATTCCATCTCTGCAGTGTTCTCAACGACACATCAATCGATGCTGGAAGTGCCTTTAAATATCCTTCTGGACGATGTGCACACATCGCCGCCCAAGTGACAAACTCGGTTGAGTGAAGGTAATTTGCAAGCGTAGTTTCAACCTTGGAATGACCGGCTGATTGAGACAAATTGGTTAGGTGTTGGCCCGAGATTTTTGACATGCGGAAGCTGTGTCTGAATCGTTGAGACCTCGCAACCGTTTCTCTCAAATATGACGATGCGCTAGCGATACTTGTCATGCTTACTTGATCAGCCATCGATAATAGAATGCCACTCGAGAGATAGGAGTGTCTGCAGGTGTGAAGTACGTAACCTCTCCCCAAGATTTGCGTCATCAGGCGACTTAGCCTATCGAAAAAATGTTGAGCAGACATTTTGTTAAAATCTCTGTCGAACAGCAGCCCCTCTGATGAAAAGTCGGCTTTATCCTTTATAAAATTAGCGACATCAGGTGGTAGTAGATCTATTGGCTGGTGCCGCTTTGAATTCAATGTTTTCAAGCCACGCTGGTCTGTCACTCGCACAAATACACTCGACGGAATCAGTTGAGTTTCTGCGGCAAAGACGTCACATTGCCGTATAAATAGCGCCTCTGATCGTCGAAATCCTTGGTAGAAACACATGTTTAAAAGCAGTCGAAAACGCGCATAGTCTGCTTTGCTGACAGTGGGATGAATGGATATGAAATAAATCAACCGGTTAAGGTCTGATTCTGAAAAGTAGCGCACATTAACTCTACGTCCGGATGAAGCCTCTTCATCCTCGTCGTCATCGTCATCTTCGTAGACTTCTTGCTCCTCAGGGATATCTTCGATTTCTGGCTCAATATACAAACCATGTAGTCTTCCAAAATCGGCTAACGGCAAGCAGTACGTCCTTAGCTTTGTACCGCTTACTTTTGCTAAAAATCCTGGCAACACATCGAGAGCAAAAAACTGGATGTCACGCTTCAGCATTTTTTCTGTATAAAATTTCGCCTCATGCGGTTTGAGTTGAGATCTGATTAATTCAATACGTTCTTTGACAACTCGGCGCTGAGTTATGCTCGGAATTCCGACAAGATAACTGATGAAATCGTTGTCACATAGCAGCTGTAAAGTTAGCGGACTAAGAATGACCCGTCCTGTGTAGTGTGTTTTTGTTTGATCGTCGAACTTGGGATAGTCGATGAAATAAAGCGATTCGACATTATGAATCGGCTTTCTTAAACACAACTCTTTGACGATGCTGAAAACATCTTGATCACGCATTTGGCCGCACTCGAAAACTAACAACAACGCTAGCAGCCCGATCTTTTTCTGATTAGTTAACGCTTTAGCATTTGTTAACAACGCAATTTTAAGCGCTTCACACAAGTAGCTTCGACCAAGACTGTCGTCTAGTAGGGCCCCTAATAAATTAGGCTCTTGGCCAACATAAAATCGCAGTAGAGGATCTGTTTTAAAGTGGCCAGATCGGTAGTAGTGAAACTTCAGTGCATTTAGCACTTCATTTATTTTTTTCCGTTCTTGAAAAAGTGAATTACCTTGGTAAAAAGGATCTCGATCAAGGTGTTTCTCAAGTTCAAATGAGACCTTTAAGTGACCACCTGATTCATCGCCTAGAAGATATTTTCGGCCACCGGGAAAGCAGTTCATCAAGCAGCAAAAGTCGTCAAAGTAAGATTGAAATTCAGGTTTTAAACCTAGTTCAGCAAATTTAATCATTGAGTAAGCCTCGCAACATGGCAGTAAACAGAGCTGATGCAACCGCTACTTCGCTTTGAATATCGCGAATTGATAATGAGCTTTGACTGCTTAGTGGAACTGTCCCAATGGCATAGTGCCCATACAATGCATCGATTGCTTCTTCACTAATTCCTAGGTTAAGCAAAAGCGAATGTTTGATTTTTCGAATCGCGTTCATCGCGAAACTCATGTCTTCACTATTTGAAAAAAATGCAGGGCTGAGTTGAATTAACTGTCCGCCCTCATAGTGCTTGAAAGAAACTGAAGTGATATTTTTGAACGGAATCCCGAGCAAAGCTTTAACTTCGGCTATCGTTCCATGTCGATAAAGAGCTAGCCGAGCATGTTGATTGGAATTTCTTTTTTTATCGTTGACGATGCCTAGAATTTTATCAAAATGCTCAAAGGTAAGATCCGGCGCTTGCTCATATGTTCCACGACTTGAGTTTTCACTGGCATAAATTAAAAACGATTTGACTGAGCTTTTGAGTGGCTCGGGTAGCAGCCTTACCTCTAGAGCCATGATGCTAGGATCCGGCATATTATTAATGCCAGCGACATCGAATACCTGAGATGTTGTTGCTGATGAGTCTACACCTAGCGGACTCGGTAAGATGGACTCGAAGTCATGCCAAACGGAAATGTAGGCCTCAACTAAAACTTGATGACAGACCACCGTGTAATGCAACTGTGTATTGATTGTTGTCAGAACAGAGGGGAACAATAAGGAAGCGCGTGTCTTTCCAATGACTTTTTCCGCCATGTAAAAGAACAAGCGACTCATTTTCAAAGGGGTTAAGCCGAGGCTTTTATCAACTGAATTGATGAGTTTCTTAGCTGCAGAGGGACTTGGCGGCTCAGCTGCAGTTTCCAAGAATAGCTTCAGATAGCGAAGCGGAACTGGGACCTTCAGCAAGTTGTTTACTGTAATCCCACAGCTTTTTTTTGCTTCGGGCGCGCTTAGCGAAAGCGTTAATGCATTTTCTTTCGGAAATAGCTCTTTAAAGTCTGATGCGCATTCATCAAGTGGTAAACCATGGAGTAGCGACAATAAGATAAGCTGTCTTGTTTGGAGCTCAACAGTTTCATCAAGAATAAGCTCATCCAAAAAACGCCAAATCGCTGGCCTCAAAATGTCATCGGAAATGACCCTCAGCTGATTACGTCGACCTTGCTGCGCGGCTCGCCCCTTGATCCTGCGAAGGTTTGCGAAGAACTGCTTTTTGGTGTTTATATAATCTGGAATTGCAACAAGCACTGATTGAGATTGCGCCTCAGGCTCCCCATCTACTAAATCAAAAATGCACTCCGTCGAAAAACCATCCTGCTCAATGATTACTTGTGACTTTTCTGGGGCAACTAGCTTTGAGCGTGAGCTTTTTGGTTTCTGACCTTGGGCGTAAAGCACTAGTCGGTTAAGTGAATTAATGTGTTCAACAAAGTCAGTAGGTGGATTATCAAGTAGCTCGTCGATACTGCAGTTAAATTCGCTTTCATCGAGATTAATAAGCTCACGAATTAATCGCGAGCAGCGGTCAATGCTCGATTGGTAGTTTCCGAGAATCGTTTTTAATCGACCGGACCGCCATAGCGCGTAGTCGGCATCTGAAAATACGAGGTAGCCATCAACTATTGAGAAATACGCTTCAGCGAATTTCTTAACTAGCGGAAGGTGCCAGGCGCTCGAACCATGGTATAGAAACTCCGAAATGACCCCGAGCAGCGGCGACGTACTGACATAACGGTTTTGCGCAACGTTGCCGACTTGTTTGACATAAAACTGTTTGGCTAGGGCACTGCTAAGTTGATCACCACCGAGTAACGAATTTAGATCTTTAATCAGATCAATTTTAAGGGTTTTCTCAATGGAAAACTCTTTCAGGCTGACGATTCTGAGCAACTCACTGCAGATCACGCGAGTTCCCACAAGATTTGCCGGGAGTAGCAGCTTGGCTTCAATTGAGATTGGCATTTTGGATGTCCTTGGCGAGTGTGCGCGAGTTGATATTGAGTAGGCGACTGACATACATCATTGGGTCGACACTGATATAGTTTTCAATGTGAAGTTCTTGAAACATCTGATACAGCTTGGCTCTTTCCTCGGGGGCGTTTATTTCGTAATGGATAGCAAAAAAAACCAGCGCTAGAAAATCATCGATCGCTGTGAGATTTTTTAAGTCTTGACATGTTTCTGCCTCAGCCAGCACGACAATCTTGTACTTTCCTATTAAGCCCTCAGCGAACACTTCTAGTAAAAAAGCTTGCACACAGGGTCTAGAGGATTGGTAAGTTTTAAGTAGTCTAGGTACGGCTTTAGGAAAATGGCGTTTTGCTATTTCATCAAAATCAATTGATACGAGCAGGCTGCCAGGCTCTATTTGCTCTTGTACCACTAACTCAAAGTTTTGACGGGACAGCTCCAAATCTTCTGGACTTAGTTCTTTCTCCTTCATTTCAGCACCTCCGACAGCAGATGAGCAGAAATGACCGCCATACCTTGATTAGCGCTTAGATGCTTGAATGGCTTTTCTTGATGCTTGCATCTGCAAGCGTCAACACGGCAGAAGTACTTGTTGTGGACGAGGTTTGTATTCATTTTTCGGCTCCAAAAAAAACAGGAGCCTCTTATTAATGGCATGTCCGAGTGAAAATCCACCCAATTTTTACAAAGTTGGTGAAAGTTTCACTTTTTTAGGTGCTTAAGAGAACCGTCAAATAACAGTAAGCGTATGAAAAAATTGATTTTTTCTTGTCAAGTGGTAGATGTGGATTTTGGGTAATTTGCTAAGAAATAACTCTAGGCCATCTGGGCTGCACATGACGGAATTCGTCAGGGGTCTCAATCGTGACAACGTAAACGCGCCGGTCGCTGTTTATTGTTGCGATTAAACCTTGCAGGTAACTTCCAGGTGAGACTTTAACCCAGTATGGCGCACCTTTAATATCGCGCTCCATGTAACGCTGAATTGGAATCTTGACTGGTTGTGGTGAGTACTTATCCCACTTACCTGATTGAATGCTATCAAGCCTTGCACAGGGCCCTTGAACAAAGGCACTTTTTATCCCGTGACGCTCACCCCAGGCAACCCAAGCTATTGAGCCATCCTTGCGCGCAACAGGTAGTTTGACGTCAGGATCACGCCAAGTATGAATCTTGTCGTCGAACTCAATGCCGCTGCACATGAATTTTCCTGAAAAGTTTGTTTGTACGACTGACAGTCCAATCTAACGTAAAAAATGAACAAAGATTTAGATCTCATCCATATGATTGGCATTCCGGCCGATCTTGGTATACCCCTTTTGAACTGCTAATTTTTTGAGGGGCTAATTAATGTATACAACTAAAATCATGGTAATGGTCACAGATAAAAGTGATTGTGTTGGGATGTCTTTGAATATGAATTTACCATTTATCCCACAGCTCGGTATGTGCTTAAGATTTCATGCTGATGGCGAAATCTACGTAGTCAAGGACGTTTACTTTGACTTGGTTACGAACACTTTAGATGTCTTAGTTGATGACCAAAACTATGAAGGCGAGATTAGGCGGCATGAGGCTTTAGGATGGCGCAAAGGACTTTAGCCGGATGCATAAAAGGCAGTGGGTGGGCCAACTTATAGTTGGCCGCCAACACCTTTAAACTTCTCAACAAACGCAGCAATCTTCTGAAAAACGCTTTGTTTTTTGGTTAAGTACTGCGGATTTAACGGGCTCATTCTCGGCAAAATGGCATTGAGTTCAGTGCCATTCTCGCTCGCGTACTCGCGCTTCAATGAAGTTGAGATGTATCGAATAGCTGCATCTTCATTCAGGTTTTCGGCATTAATGAGCGCTTGTGCTTCACGCTGTTGTTCTGCGCGGGCATAGTTGAAGAATGCTTCGATCACAGTCGCCTTATCCTTGATCTCATCAAGGTTCGCCTGATTAATGAAATCCACAACTAAGCCTTCTTTAGCTCGGCTGCCAAGACTGGCGCGAATCATGCGTCGAACCTCTTCAATAAGGTCAGTTTTACTTTTTAGCGCTTTGTTGCGCTCAAAGATTAACTCGAGAATGTAATCAAGGTTGATTTCTTGTGACTTGAGAAGGTCAATTTCAAAGACCACATCACCCCAATCGATTATTGATTCTTCGGTTTCTTTGCCGCTTTTCTCACGACGCAACCAATCACGAATATCGTTATACGTTGACTTGTAGTCCTGGATCTTACGATCAGCCGGCAAACGAATTGTCAGCATACTGGCAACATCTTGATCCGTCAGGTGGTGCTCTATTTTGAATGCTTCGACTGCTGCCGGGTCACTAATATCGATTTGTTGCAGTGCTTTAAGGCTCGCGAACTCATCGAAGTTTTGTAGGATATTTTCGACCCGTAAGTACTCACCAAAAAGTTTGGCAAAGTCTTTCTTGTCTTGTTCTTTTTCAATCGTGTCAGGCTCTGGAAAACGTTGCTCAAGCTCAGCGACCACGTCCATAAAACCACGTCGGGCTTCACCTGTAGTGATATCGTTAAAGCCTTCCATGTACTCTTTGTAGCTTTTTTCCAGCACTACATTTTTGGTGTTCTTATCACCAAACAAGGTAATGGCATCAATCGTTGCTTGTTCAAGGTTTCGGAACGTCACGATGTTGCCAAAGGTCTTAGTTGCATCGTAAATACGATTAGTACGAGAGAACGCCTGAATTAGACCGTGGTAGCGCAGGTTCTTGTCGACAAAGAGTGTGTTTAAGCAAGGTGCATCAAAGCCAGTCAGGAACATCCCCACAACGATCAACAGATCGACTTCACCCGATTTAACACGTTGAGCAAGGTCACGGTAGTAGTTCTGAAAGCCGTCACCATCGATACCATAAGTCGATGCAAACATTCGGTTGTAGTCTGAGACGACTGCGCTCAGAAACTCCTTACTGCTGCTGTTCATGGCTGACACATCCATACTTTCATCTAGGATGTCGCCAACAGCTTCTTGTTCCTCGTTCGCCGCAAAGGAAAAAATCGTTGCAATCTTTAGCGGCTTTTCAGCATCGGCCTGAAGCTGATTGAGCGCCTCATAGTAAAGCTTTGCGGCTTCAACACTACTGACAGCAAACATGGCATTAAAGCCTTTAGCACCGGGCTTTAATCGGTGTGTCTTTTGCTTGAAGTGAGTCAGTATGTACTGAGAAACCTCACGAATACGCACAGGATGGAGAAGTGCCTGACGGTTTTCAGCTGCTGATAGCTTTTGCTCGTCCTGCTCGGATTCGATGTCTTTAAAGGTAGGACGCACATCGTTGTAGTCCACTTTGAATTTGAGCACCTTCTCATCACGAATAGCATCGGTAATGACATAGGAGTGCAGCTCACGGCCAAACACACTAGCTGTAGTTTCAGCGCCTAATGCATTCTGTGGAAAAATTGGCGTACCCGTAAAACCAAACTGATAGAACTTCTTAAACTTCTTTTTGAGATTCTTTTGCGCTTCACCAAACTGACTGCGGTGGCACTCATCAAAGATGAATACGACTTGCTTTTGATAAATTGGTAAGTCGCCTTCGCTCTTCATCAGGTTATTGAGCTTTTGGATCGTAGTGACGATGATCTTGTTGTCTGTTGCGCTCAGATTCGCCTTAAGTGCGGCAGTGTTACTCGAACCGTTCACACTGTCTGGGGAAAAGCGCTTGTACTCTCGCATCGTTTGAAAGTCGAGGTCTTTGCGGTCCACCACAAAGAAAACCTTATCAATGAAGTCGAGCTCAGTGGCTAAGCGTGCTGCTTTGAAGCTAGTCAGCGTCTTACCAGAACCTGTGGTGTGCCAGATATACCCGCCACTTTCAGCATCACTCCAGGTTTTAGCAAGATAAGAACTTTTAACTTTCCATAAAATTCGCTCAGTGGCTGCAATTTGGTAAGGACGCATAACCAAGAGCGTATTACTGACATCAAAGACGGAGTAGCGAAGCAACACTTCAAGCAGCACGTTTTTCTGAAAGAACGTTGCCGTGAAATCTTTAAGGTCTTTGATCAGCGTGTTATCAGACTTGGCCCAGTGCATGGTGAAGTCAAAACTGTTCTTCTCACGCTTAGTAGTGTTGGCAAAGTAGCGAGTGTCTGTACCGTTTGAGATCACAAACAGCTGCAAGAACTTAAAAAGTGAGTTCTCGCTGTTAAAGCTTTCTTTACTGTAACGATGAACCTGGTTGAACGCCTCACGGATCGCTACACCACGTCGTTTAAGCTCGACTTGAACTAGAGGAAGGCCATTAACCAAGATAGTCACATCGTAGCGATTAGCATGGGTCCCTTTTTGCTCAAACTGCTTGATGACCTGCACTTTGTTGCGGGCGATATTTTTCTTATCAACAAGGTAGATGTTTTTGATGCGATTGTCGTCAAACACAAAGTCATGAATGTAGTCATCATGGAGCTTACGAGTTTTATCTAAAATGCCATCACTTGGGCGATCTAAGTATGTTTCAACAAAGCGCTTCCACTCAGCTTCAGTGAACGAAACACTATTTAAAGACTCTAGCTGTACGCGAACATTTTTAAGTAAGGACTCGGGCGTTACGACATTAGGCAGGAACTCATAGCCCTGATTACGAAGATCAGAAATCAGTTCGTTTTCAAGATCGCTTTCGCTCTGGTAGGCAATCGCTTGTTGATCTTGCTTGGTGTACTTATCCAGAACGATGAAGTTATTAGTTTCAGCGATTGGCTTTAAGTCCGTCATGCCTAATTATCCTTGTTCTTATGCGCTGACAGCTGCGGCTTCAGGTTTGGGGAAGCTCAGCAACAGGTCACGGTAGTATTCATATTGCTTTTGTCGAAGTTCAATCTCTCGAGGGAGGCCTTCGTAAATTGATAATGTCAATTTATCGAAGCGATCAAGAGTAGCAATAATTTGAATTTGCTTATCAATAGATGGCAAGGGGATATCAATATTATTAAGTATTGCCTGAGTTAAACTAGGCCTACCTGAGCCAGAGTCCAGGCTCATCATGTCGATAGTTTTCATAAAATAATACAAATACTTAGGCTGAATAATGCTCTCATTTATTTCAGTATAAAAAATAGTATCTACGTTCCAAAAAGGCTCATCAATATAAAATATATTAGTAATTGACCCCTTTCTTGGAATAAGCACAGTTGGCTTATCATAAACATACTCATTAACATAGGTCATAACTCCACCTGACCCATAAACAGGTACGTCTCCAGGGCTTAAATGCTTCCAGTCTTTTCCATGTTTAATTCTTACAACCTCTCCCAACGTCTTCCACTCAACCTCCCCATCCTCAAAACTCAACAACTTGTCACGATAGTAGTTGTATTGCTTTTTACGGGCGGTAAGCTCGGCGGTAAGCTCGGCGGTATGGGCGGTAAATGCGTCCAAAATGCGAACGATCTCGGCTTGGATTTCATGCGACTTCTTGGGGTTTTCGGGACATGGAATAGGGATTAATGTTTGTTGCGCAGTTGACCAATGCCTTTTGTAGCTCAACTCCTTTGTGTAAAAGTTTAGGAAGGCATAGTAGATGTACTTAGCATTAGCTGAGACGGAACTAAGAATTTTTATTCCATCAGCGCCTTGAACAAAAGAAAAGTCTACATACTTTATGTGCTCAGAATGATCCCCAAAAATTACATATTCACCAGCCTCGACGGGAGTTATATCCTCGTCAGTGTAGCCGGCAATGAATTCGATGCCCTGATCAATAATTGGAAGGCTTCCTGTGGCGCGATAGGCTTGGCTCTTAAGCTTTGATGGTGCCGTTATAGTATTTATCACTGTGCCAAGCGGCTTCCACTCTACCTCAACACCATCAAGCAACTTTTCCATAAAGATCACGGCACTCATGACTCCACCTCTTCACCTTCGATCTCAGCAACGATTGCGTCGATTTCTGCACGGAGTTGGTCGATCTTAGCGACAGTGGCTTTGAGTTCGGCATTGAGTTGTCCGATATCTACAATCTCTCGATTGTCTTTCGTTTCAACGTAGCTGCTGACGGACAAGTTGTAATCGTTGCCTGAGATCTCATCAAAGGGAACAGAGCGCGCAAGGTGATCAACGTCATCCTTACTGTCGAAAACCGCCATGATTTGCTCAACGTGAGCATCAGTCAAAATGTTCTTGTTAGTCTCTTTCTTGAACAGGCCACTGGCATCAATAAACTGTGTTGTGGTGTCTGTCTTGTGTTTTGACAGCACTAAAATGGTCACAGCAATCGTAGTACCAAAAAAAAGATTGGGTGCCAGTGAAATTACTGTCTCAACGTAATTTTTATCGACCAGATGCATGCGAATTTTCTGCTCAGCGCCACCTCGGTAAAAAATACCCGGGAAGCAAACAATAGCAGCGCGGCCTTTGGATGATAGGTAGTTCAGCGCATGTAGAACAAACGCAAAGTCAGCATATCTTCGAGGAGCCAAGACGCCAGCTGGAGCAAAACGCTCATCGTTAATAAGCGTCGGATCATCAGTGCCTGCCCAATGAACTGAATAGGGCGGATTGGACACGATGGCATCGAAGGGCTTATCAGTTCCAAAGTGTGGCTCGGTCAATGTATTGCCAAGCTTCATGTTGAACTTGTCGTAGTTGATGTTATGTAAAAACATATTCATCCGCGCCAAGTTGTAGGTCGTGTGATTAATCTCTTGGCCGAAAAAACCTTCTTCGATGATATGTTCATCAAAATGCTTTTTAGCTTGTAGCAGTAACGAGCCAGAACCTGCTGCAGGGTCATAGATTTTGTTGACACGGGTCTGCTTGTGAAGTGCTAGACGTGCAATCAGCTTGGAGACGTGCTGTGGTGTGAAGTACTCACCACCGGACTTACCTGCGTTGGCTGCATAGTTAGAAATCAAGAATTCGTATGCGTCACCAAATAAATCGATATGCGCCTCATCAAAGGTTCCAAAGTCCAGCTCAGAGACACCTTTGAGTACGCTAGCCAAGCGACTGTTCTTTTCTTTAACGGTATTGCCCAGTCGACTACTGGTGGTGTCAAAGTCAGCAAATAGACCTTTGATGTCTTCTTCTGATTCATAACCACTCGCAGACGCTTCAATCGCTTCAAAGATCGCTGCAACATCAGTATTCAGACTGTCATTGTTATGGGCATTCTTGGCTACATTAACGAATAGCTGACTAGGGTAAATGAAGTACCCCTTGGTTTTAATGGCATCTTCTTGAATATCAGAGTTAACAACACTATCTGGTAGTGCTGCGTAATCAATGTTTGAGTCACCAGCCTCAATGTAGCTGGCAAAGTTCTCACTAATGAAACGGTAGAACAAAGCCCCCAACACGTATTGCTTAAAGTCCCATCCATCGACTGCGCCACGTACATCGTTAGCAATCTGCCAAATACGGCGTTGTAATTCGGCGCGTTGTTGCGAACTTGTCATTATTTTTCCTGTTGTTATTTCAATACAGCACTTATTGAGAGCGAAGTTAGCAACTCCCACATGCGACATCAATCAAAGTTAGCTAAATATAGTTTCGAGCTGGCTCACCCAGTGAGCTTTTCTATTGATAGTCTGATTTTAGGAGCTTCAGCAAAAGGATACTGCTGCTTACAGGGACGTAAGACCTAATCATAAGCCTCTTTCAAATACTGTCTAAAATAACAGTATCCAGTATCAGCCTGTGAGCTAGTCGACCTGCAATCTGTCTCTGTCAAAACACCGGAGACAGCTCATGCGATACGAACTCAATGTGCAACGTCATCAATTACGCGCCTATCTGCATTTGTTTAAAGAAGGCCATGAAGTGAAGTGGCGTATTGGTTTTCGAGCGCCTGGGACATCCTGCAGCAACCAAAGCGCACGGAGTTATCGTTATACTGAAACAGCGCTGTATGACGGACTGAGGCACCTTCATCAAATCACAAAGTCATTGAGTGCCATGCAACGCCAAGTCTTAATGCTGTGGCTAAAGCAGGTCTTTAATAACGTCTGGATGCACATACCAAATGAAGCACGAGTGCCTTTCTTGATGTCGGATGCCGTTCGTCCGTCCATGGAAGTTTTGAATGCGTTTTATCAGGACAAGGGCATTGCCTTCGCTCAGGCATCATGAAAAGCTCAATCCATGATCTAACCACTCACCGGACGTTTGCCATGTCACGTGCTTTACGGGTTCATCAAATTGATCAGTTACTGCATAACAGTCGAGTGGTGTCGTTACAGACACTGCTCGATACGTTAGAGGTCTCACTGGCAACGTTCAAGCGTGACCTTGAGTTTATGCGCGATCAGCTTAATGCCCCGATTGTGTTTGATCGTGAAAACGGTGGTTATCGTTTTGAGAAGCAAAATGCCCATGGTAAAAAGTATGAGCTGCCAGGGTTATGGCTTAACGGCTCTGAGGCCTATGCGTTAGTTACCGCTAACCACTTGCTTGAGAACATTGAGCCTGGACTGTTATCGCCGCATGTGGAGCCATTGAAATCTCGTTTGTTGGCACTGCTGGCTAGTGAAGGAGTCGACCCTGAAAAGATCAGCGGCAAGATATCGCTAGTGCAAAAAATGCGCCGGCAAATGCCAATTAAGCACTTTCAGCAAGTGGCCCGCGCCACGCTGGATGAAAAGCGCATTGTGATTAATCACCATAACCGTCATACCGGCGAACATACTGAGCGAGAAATCAGCCCTCAGCGCTTAGTTCACTATCGTGAAAACTGGTATGTGGATGCTTACTGCCATACCAAACAAGCCATACGGTCATTTGCAATTGATGCCATTGAGTCCGTGGTGATGACCACCAATCCAATCAAGAAACTCAGCTCCAAGAAACTCGATGAGACGCTAGGTGCTGGGTATGGGATTTTTAGAGGTATTCAGAAAGAAGTTGCTGTACTCGCTTTTTCGCCGCAACGAGCCCAGTGGGTTAGCAAATTAGTTTGGCACCCTAAGCAGGAAACGGAATGGCGTGATGATGGCTGGTTTCAGGTGACATTTCCGTACACGGATGACCGCGAGGTGATAAGTGACATTTTGGCGTTGGTGCCGGATGTTCGGGTGATTAGCCCAGTTTCTTTGAAACAAAAGCTAGTTGCTTTGATGCGTGAAAGTGTTGAGATGAATAGCTGATTAGTATGCAAAAAAAGCGCGGTGAAACTTACTCAATGCTCGTGCTACCTTAATCTATCGTTGGTTTTATTGAGACTTAGATGACCGTTGATATTCTAGATGCCATTGCATCGTTGAGCATTGATAACAAATCGATTGCTTCACAATTTTATGAGCCATCACGCATCACGCTAGCGGCAGCGGTTACGAAGCTATTTGAGCATTGGCAGCTTCAAAACAAGGATCAGTTATTACTGCTTGGCTTGAGTCCACACGCCCATCGCCGACTAAGCTCCTTTCGCAATGGCAAACCACTATCAAACACCATCGACATGATTGATCGGGTTGGTCATCTGCTCGCGATTCACAAGAACTTGCGAATTATGTTTCCGCATGACCGAAAGATTGTGTATGGCTGGATTCACTATCCAAACAAAGTCTTTGAGGGAAAAGTGCCGCTGGACATAATGAACTCTGGCTTTTTAGGCCTACACAGCGTGCGGATGTACTTAGAAAACTCAGTTCATGGCGTGTAGCTCAGCATGCTGATTGTTTGTTGATCACATTAACCAACACCCAAATCTGGTTCGTGAAATAACCCCATCTGTTTTTTCTGAAAGGCTTCGACATTTTTAGGGTGAAGCTGCGAATGTTTGCCAATACTCAAAAAGTCATCAATACCTTTATTATTATTGGATGCTGCAGAAAGCTGGTCAGCTGTTCTTATCAGGTCACAAATAACCAGGGAGGCGATCTTTGATTTTTGAGCAGGGATCATCTGATGGAAGATGTGCTCCATCGTCCATGCAGTCCGTGAATCGATAGCTTTTAGAAGCTTTAAGTGCGGCGCCAAAAGCTTAATTGTCGTGACCTCATGCGAGAACAAGCCAGGGTCCCTAGGTCGTGGATTAGACTCTCCCACGACTTCAATTTTTCCTAAATCATGCAGAAGTGCGCCAGCAATACCGAGCTCGGTTTCCTCTTGTGATAACCCTAAACAAATCGATTGAGTCTGAACCAAGTTAGCGACTTGAACGCTATGCACTAATAAACCACCCATAAATTTATGGTGATGATTCACACTCCCGCGGCAGCGTAAATAAGCGGGTGTAATTTCTTCATCTAAAAACACTGCCGACATAAAGGTTGCCAATCCGCTTTTAGAAATATTTTGAAGGTAGTCAAAGAGCATGAAGTAAGCGTCTAGCGCTTGGATGGGTATCATCCAAGCGCTATTACCTTTATTTAAGCTCTGATAAGCGACACACAGGTTGCTGATACGGATGCGTAAAGACTGCTTATTGCCGTCGACATGACCGAGCACCTCAACACGTGGAGGCACTGACAGATCAAGCTGCCCCACAAGACCATAAATGGGACTGTTCCACCAAACGACACCATCAATAGCCTGTCCATTTTCAACAAACTGTAGGCGATAAAAATCATATCCCGTATCACTGCGGCATATACGACGCCCAACCAGTTGCGCATAAAGCTGAACATCCTTGTTCAAGTAGTTTCCTAGGTCAGAAAGAGGAACTAGCATTACATATCCCCACCATGCATATGTGTTGGCAGCCTGCTCAGCTTCGTTTGAAAGCGGTCGCAGAGTACGGGAAAAATCTTGTCAGCAAGCTCTTGGTCCATTGACTGAAGGACATCAAGTATCCAGATCGTAATGGCCTGCTCATTGGTCATCTGTTTGCCGTAACCAAAATGAACCGACAGATCTAAATCCTTACTAACTGCATAGGTTTGCAAGAGAGACTTGGCCATGCGCGCGACAAGCTGCTGAGAACAAGAAAGCTGGCGACGTTTACGCTCTAAATCTAAGTGAATGACTTTCATGCCGCTTCTCCTTCATTCTCACCGTTGTTAAACCCGTTGTTTTGAAGCATGGCTTCAAAGGCGCTGCCATCACGTCGAGTTAGGTTCGGCACCCAGCGTGAATAGATCGTAAACAGCATCTGAGTCGAGCTATGACCCATTTGCCGAGCAATCCACTCAGGGTTCTCGCCAGAGGAAAGCCACAGCGTTGCAGCGGTATGACGCGTTTGATAAGGCCGCCGAATCGTGAGTCCTAGTTTTGTGAGTACTGGCTTCCAAATTCGCTCTTGAAAGTTTTTGGTATCAACAGCACCGCCAGTGCTATTACAGAATACATAGCGGCTAAAATTACCTAGCTCATGACGCTGTTGTTTGAGCGCATCAAAGACCAGCTGGTTCATCGTAATGACCCGCTCACTGAACTCATTTTTGGTGTCGTCTTCTTCAAGGTCATTGCCATTGATCGTTACGTCAATGACGATTTCACGACGATCAAAGTCAATTTTTTCCCATGTCAGGGCGTGAAGCTCAGATGGCCGCATCCCTGTAAAGAATCGAACAGTTATATAGTTGCGGTAGTCTGGATGGATGTGATCAATGATCGAAAACACCTCCCGAAGTGAGAATGGCTGCACTTTGGTTTTAGGCTGCCGAAGTTTTTGAATTCGCTCCGTAACCTTGCTAATCTGAAATCGGTAAGCGGCTTCATCCATGATTGTTTTTAAAACCGTCATGACGGAATTAACCGTGCGGTTAGAGAGTGTATTGGTCGAGTTCCGGCTTTTTGCTTTGGTCAGCTTTGTGCGGAACGCGATCAAGTCTTCCCGAGTGATGTCGCTTACCGACTTTTTGCCAAACGTTGGCAGCAAGTGCTTTGAAATCAGCGATACGTTGTACCTGAGCGTGGAACGCCGCCAGCGGGATGTGTTTTCTTCTATCCACTGATTGCAGAACTCAGAAAAAGTTGGAACTTTACCAACATTTAAATTTGCTCGAGTACGCTCTGCATCCATCGCACGAAAGTGATCCATCACCTTCTTTGCGGCTTCACTATTTGGAAAGTAACTTTCAATATTGAAAGTACCAAGTTCAATCTCTGCATTCATTCTTTTAGCCAATGCATCAACTTGTTTTTCATTGGCACGATTAGCTTTCAAGTTGGTTTGTGGCCGTACGCGAATGCCATCTAGTTGTATATCGAATTGATATTTGCCAGTTTCTTTTCGAACTCTGTAATTAACGCGTGACATTGATTGTGCCTCCTTTAGCCATTGGCACAGCAATGCACCTGCTAAAACCCTGAAGCATGTCTTTTTCAATGTTCTCCCAAATATAAAGTTTCTTTTTGCCACCCAATGGGCGTACGTAGTGAATGCCCTCAATTAAGTTCTTCGATATCTCTCCACGTTTAATTGTGATGGTCGAGTAGTGAGTCTTATCCGAGAGTTCTTCTGCTGTCATGTATGTATACATAGTGCTATCCTCAATAACGTTTAACAGATTGATGTGACGCTTATAAGCATCACATAAGTCTTATCATAGGCATAAATTGGTGCTTGTCAACCACAATTTATGCTTTTAAGCATTATTTTGGGCTTTTAGTAATGATTAGATACAGATTGCGTGAGCTTATGGCTGAGAAAGGCTTTAGGGAAAAGCGGCATATCACCATGGGTGAGATATCCGAAAAAACGGGGCTTAATAGAAGTACTCTGACAAAGCTTGCAAATGTCATTGACTACAATTGCACCAGCGAAGTGATCGATAAGTTATGCAACTTTTTCGAATGCGAAGTTGGAGACTTGATGGTGCATATCAAGGATCAGAATTCGTAAGGTCTGTGCCACGAAATGACAATTCGTCAGTGGTATCAAAAAATAGAAATGATTTTTGGAAACGGTTTTGCAAAGTTTGGCACATAACTGGCACAAATTTGGCACAACAAAAAAGGCGCCTGATTAGGCGCCTTAATTTTGTGTTCTATTTCAAACACTTATATGGTGGGTCGTCCGGGATTCGAACCCAGGACCAATTGGTTAAAAGCCAACTGCTCTACCAGCTGAGCTAACGACCCATGCTTGCTGCGAAGCGGGGCGAATATTACGAATTCAGCCCTGCTTTGGCAAGCCTAAACATCAAAAAAATGGTGTTTAGGCTCGTGTTGGTACGTTTCGCGATCAATTACTTATTGATTTACTGCGGTTTCGTGGCTGTTGCCCAGAATAGCGCGCACTTCGGCTTCATGCCAGTTGTGTGCCTTACGTTGCAGCAGCTTGGCCACACATCTTTGCAGCGTCATGCTGATTTTTGATTGCACACGAATCTGGTCAATGCGCGGCCAGGTGGCACGTTCGCCTTGCTGGCGGAACCACACCACGGATTCTTTGGTGGGGTTTTGCAGCATGTGTGCGTAATGTTTACGGGTGTAGCGATTGGGGGCAATGGTGGCATCGCCGTAATAGCTTTGCGAAATCATGGTGTAGACATGACTTAAGGATTGACGCCAGGCTTCATTGCGGCTGTTGTCGTGAATCACTTGCAGTGCGCCCATGCCCAATAATTTGGCCTGGGTTTTGACGATGCGACGCGGCAATGAGGAAATGCGTGCACGTTCAATGCGACGACGTTCGGACTCCATCAGCGGTACGATATGCGGATTAACCTGGCTGGCAATGAAGTAATTCACGTTATACAGGCGCATCAGGCGGCGTCTGGGCATGTCGCTGCGCATGGAGCCATCAACCCAACGCTCCAGCGGCATATAAGGCTTGGGAGTGCCGTCAATGGATTTGGCGGTCAGCGTGACGGGTGGGAACAGGATTGGCACAGCACATGATGCCAAAACGGCGCTCCAGACCAGCAGGTAGGGCGAGCTCAGTTCGTTCATCAAGCGTGATTTCTGGTTGGCACCAACGGGCGAAATACTGACATTGATGTGGCGGCCGGTTTTGGCAAAAGCCTCTTCAAAGCTCAGCTCACCAATGTTTTGACGAATAAAGGTTTCCAGCTGTTTCTGATTGGCAAATCCGCGCCCGGCAAAGCCGTCACGCAATTTATTCCAGCTCCAGGCATGCTTGTACAACGCATCGCCTTCGTAGAATTCGGTCATTTCTTCGCGGGTATGACAGCCAATCATGGAAGCAACCAGCGAACCGGCGCTGGAGCCGGAAATGACGGTGGGCAGCAGACCCTGATCGTCCAGCGCCTTGCACACGCCGACATGGAACATGCCCAGGGTCGCGCCACCGGACAGTTGCAGGGCAGGCTGGCCAAAGCTTTTCAGAATGTCTTCAAACAGGGCCAGCTTGGCATCATTGCTCAGATGCTCAATTTGAGCGTCACACAGGTATTCCAGGCTATCGCTGACTTCATCCACAAAGTCTTCAATCAGGCGCTTGGTGCCGACGTGGGCGCGACCATAGAGCATGGGATTGCCCATATTGCCCAGATCATGATGCAGGCCTTCACGCAGGACGCGAATCAGTTGCTTGTGGTCTTTTGACTGTCGCCATTGGCGCAGCTGCAATAGACGTTCACGTAGCAGTTCATGGTGATATGTGCTGGAAGCTGTTTCGATTTTCCATAAATCGAGGCCGGTTAACGCGTCCAGCTCTAAAGAAATTTCGCGCCACTCGTCGTAGTTGTTGGCGTTTTCACGCGCAGCATAGAGTTGGCTAAGTTTCATATTGCGGGCCATGAGTTCAAGCATCCATACGAAATAGACCCGAACTTTATCATGACTTAAGGGGACTTTTGTCCAATTCGTGTAATGAAAGCGTTGCTGAAAAAAGCAAAACGCCCCGGCACGAGGGTGAGCCAGGGCGCTTTACCGTTGTGACGACTCCGAAGAGTCGTCAACTAACGAGGGTTAGCGGGTACCGGCGCGACGCAGGCCGTTAGGCGAGAAGTCGGCGGCGGTGCGCTTGATGGGCACATACACGCTGCGCTCATCGTTACGCAGACCCATGGCCAGGTAGCGACCAGATTGCAGATCGTGATGGATCTCTACACTGGGTGCCTGCATGGGAATATCCGCATAGTTGATGTTGTGCTGTTCGGACACACGCCACAGCTGGCCACGTGCGTCGTACTTGTCTTGCACCACATTCATCCAGGAGTCTTCATCAATATAGAACACGCGCTTGGTGTAAATGTGGCTGGTGCCAGGCTTCAGTGTGGCCTCAACTACCCATACGCGATGCAGCTCGTAACGGGTGGTATTAGGGTTGACGTGGCCTGCATGCAAGACATCTTTCATGCTGACTGTGTTGCCACTGATAACGTAGGAGTTATAAGGAACATACAGCTCTTTTTTGCCAACCAGTTTCCAGTCATAACGGTCAGTTGCGCCGTTATACATCAGGAAGTCGTCGTTGGTACGCAGACCATCCGATGCAGTACCGGGGCTGTCATAAGCCACCTGAGGTGCCAGGCGAACCCGACGTTGGCCAGGGTTATAGGTCCATGCACTACGTGGTGTTTTTACCTGGTCGGTAAATTCATGTACCAGCAGAATTTGACCAGCCAGACGAGCAGGGGCGGTAACGGATTGAAGGAAGTTGAACAGCTTGTTTTCTTCAATTTCGTTAGCTTTCTTTTCCAGACTGCCGTAATGGAATTCGTATTCGTACTCGAAACGAACCGGTGTGTAGTTGCCATCACGGGTAACCGCGGCTTGGCTCCAGTTGGTGGCATAAGACTCACCACGATAACGCGCCAGATGGTTCCAGATTACTTCCAGACCATTCTTTGGAATAGCGAATGGAATACCGCCAGTAGTGCCCAAAATACCGTTGCCGCCGGGTGCCAGTGTGGCCTTGGTAGCGTTGGCAATGGTTTGATCATAGTGACCCTTAGGGAAAGAAGCGGTACGACGAGTTTCGTACACGTTCATTTTCCAGGTAGGGTACTTTTTCAACAGGGCCACCTGGCCAGGGCTTAGCTGATCTTTGTACTGATCGGCATTGGCACCGGTAATGGTGAACTTGGGCTTGTCATTTGGAAACGGGTTAGGGTAGTGACCACCGGCCTTGAAGCCAGCGCCTGGGTTGGTCAGACCACCGGTCCAGGCTGGAATGGTGCCAGCGGCGTTGCCCGCTTTTTCAGCGCCCATTGGAGTCAGGCTGTTGCCCAGCGCTGCGGCCTCGGAAGCACTGACGGCGGCTACGGCTGGCGCGCTGAGGACGGCCAATATAGCAGCACTGAGAACGGTTTGTGTAAGATTTTTCATAGATAAAGTTCTCTTATATCAAATGCTTAAAAGGCATAGCTGATGGTCGCGGCAATGAAGTCACGATCACGTAGCTGGTTATTTGTGGAGCGAACATTAACAGTGCTGCCTGGAGGGGCTAAAGGGTTTGGAATGGTTGCTGCCCCAATGGTTTCGCCACCAAAGAAGTTGGTGTAGGAAACATCAGCCGAGATACGGTTTTGGTATTCAGCGGTCAGACCAATAGTTGCTGCTTTGACACCTTGTGTGAAGGTGGCTCCGGTACCACGTAGATCATGTGCAAATGCAACACGAGGGGTCAGGTTTACAGCGCCAATGGCATTTGGATAAGTAGCGCGTACAAGGGCTCGGTAACCATAGGATTGCTTGGTCATAATACCATTGGTGCTTGCAGCGGTAGGCGTTGTGAAATCTACACCTGGGCCGTTGAAGTCAATACCATTTGGCAGATCAAGGTAGGTATAACCCACTTCACCCACGGCAATGATTTGAGACGCGCCTAAATGTCTGCCCAAGGTCTGGGTGGCAGTCATTTGGAGCTGGTGCATTTTTACGTCTTTGTAGCCGCGTACATAGGTGCTGGGAATATAGTTACCTCCACCATCCACAATGGGTCCCAAGCCTGTATTGAAATTGCCTAAACCAACAGAAAGCAACTCATTAAGAATGTTGTTAGCAACCATGTTTAGCGGTTGGTTAGGGCGATAGGAGTATTCACCTTGCAGCGCAACACCCAATGGGCCAAGTGTGTTAAAACTCAGACCATAGAGCTTAATATTTTCTTTGTATTCAGCGAGATATCGTGATCCTGGTGCGTTTAAAGCTGGTGTTCCTCCCATTACATTAGCAATGGCATTGGGATCATTTGTGGTTATACCCGCGATGAGCGGTGCTGAACTATGGTAGTTCATGGCATACAAGCCAAATTCAGTGTTATTTAACTCAGGTACCAGCAGGCGAGTTGCTAAAGCCCATTGTCCTGTGTGTTTGGCCTTGTTATCAGGGCCTCTTGCAATAACCGGTGCAATAGGAGCCCCTTCACTATCAGCACCACCACCAATTAATACAACTGACCCACCGGGGCTTAAAAAGTCGTTGGTGCTGAAATAGGAGCCATTAGGCTCTGGACGTGATTCGCGGAACTGGAACTTGTTGATCAGTTCAACACTCAGGTTGTCGGTGAGGTCATAGGCCAATGACAGCATTTGAGTGGGCAGGAAGGCTTCTTTCAACTCTGCGCCCGGTGTTCTCAATTTGGCAACATCAACGGGATTAAGTGCGTTCAAACCATTGGGAATAAATGTGCTTTCACCCAAGCTGATAACTTGTTTGCCAAGACGTACACCTAAGTTGCGATCTAATACTGTGAATTTTCCGTGTACGAAGGCATCGTAAATCTCATAGTCATGACCCATGCGGTTACGAATGGTGCGCTGGTCGGCCATGCCGGGGGCAAAATCTTTGTTTTGAATAGCATGGTCATAAAAAGAGCTGACCCGGAAAAATGCACCAAAATTCTTGTATCGCAGATCCAGGTCATTGGATACGCGGAAGATTGATGAAACTAGGTCGCCGCGATCATAGTTGGCATTGCCGTTATCGTAGTTGGCGCTGTTACGTTCGCCACCTTTACGATATGCAAGCAGGCGGGAGTCTGGTCCAGTAACACGCCATAACGCGCCATAAGATACAGTGGTGTCCAGAGAGCCAGTGACTTCACCATCGGCAAAGCTGAACTGGAATGCATTAGCGACAGGAGCCATACCAAAAGTGGCGGCAGCGACTGCCAGGCTCAGCAGGGATCGTTGCAACGTGACGCGTGACGCCACAGCAGCTGATTTTTTCATGTGAAACCCTCGTAATTGTTTTTGTTATCAGATGGTGCATAGGGGCGCACCAAAAGATCCCCTATTTAAACCATGTTGGTGCACAAGTTGAAACTTGACGTTTGTTGTATTCCGACGGGCGGTAGCGTAAATGGCCTCAATGGAACAAAAGTTACAAAACTAATACAGGCATTTCGTTTGTACTTTGGCTTTTGACCAAAGCGTCGCCATAATGGAGCATTGATTCGTCTAATTTCCCAGGAGCCTGTTTTGCCCACACCTCATCATCCTGCCTTTGAGTCGCTGCGTGAACTTCATATTTCAGCCCTGGACACCACCTTGTACGAATACCGTCATCGGGTGACTGGTGCACGACATTTGCACCTGGCTTCGGATAATAGTGAGAACGTTTTTTTGGTGGCATTCAAAACCATGCCGGAAGACTCTACCGGGGTGGCTCACATTCTGGAACATACCGTGCTTTGCGGCAGTGAACGTTTTCCGGTGCGCGACCCTTTCTTTCTGATGCTGCGCCGATCGCTGAACACCTTCATGAATGCGTTTACCGCCAGTGACTGGACGGCGTATCCCTTTGCCAGCCAGAACAAGCAGGATTTTGACAATCTGTTGGGTGTGTATCTGGATGCGGTCTTTTTTCCGCATCTGCATGAGCTGGACTTTGCTCAGGAAGGCATTCGTATCGAGTCAACCACGGACGCCACGCTGGTCTATAAAGGCGTGGTCTATAACGAAATGAAGGGAGCCATGAGCTCGCCGCATACCACCCTGAATGAGCGGGTGAACAGCTACTTATATCCAACCACTACCTATCACCATAATTCGGGTGGTGATCCGGCGCATATTCCGGATCTGACGCATCAGGCACTCAAGGCGTTTCATCAGCGTCATTATCATCCGGGCAATGCCGTGTTTATGACCTATGGTGATGAGTCGGTGCTCAGCCTGCAGACCCGTTTTGAAGAACAGGCGCTGTCGCGTTTTAGCGGACCTGCCGATGCGGTGCTGGGGCGTGATGAAAAACGTTATGTTGCGCCGGTTCGGGTGGAGGAGGCTTATGCGCCGGAGTCGTCCGAAGGGCCGCAGACGCATCATGTGCTGGCCTGGTTGTTGGGTTCGGCAGCCGATGTCACCGCTCGTTTTGAAGCGCATTTGCTGAGCGGTATTTTGCTGGAGAATTCAGCCTCGCCATTGCGGGCTGCACTGGAGCAAACCAGTCTGGGGCAGTCGCCTTCTGCGCTGATGGGGCTGGATGACCAGAATCGTGAAATGGCTTTTATGTGTGGTCTGGAAGGGTCGGAGCCAGAGCATGCGGCGGCGTTTGAAACACTGGTGCTGGATACGCTGAAGCAGGTGGCCGAACACGGCGTGCCGCAAGATCAGGTCGAGGCAGTGCTGCATCAGTTCGAGTTGTCGCAGCGTGAGATTGGCGGCGACAGTTATCCCTATGGTTTGCAGTTGGTGCTGAATGGTTTGAATGCGGTGTTGCAGGAAGCTGATCCGGTGGCTTTGTGGGACATTGAGCCGTCATTGCAAACATTGCGCCTGGCTATTCAGGACCCGGCGTATGTGCCTGCCTTGGTGCAGCGTTTGTTATTGGATAACCCGCATCGGGTGCGAGTGACTTTGCGTCCGGATGCCGAGCTGTCACAACGTCGTGACGCATTGGAAGCGCAGCGTCTGGCAGCAATCAAGGCAGGGCTGTCTGAGCAGGATCTGGCGCAACTGACTCAACGGGCGCAAGCACTGGCTGAGCGTCAGGCGCAGGAAAACGATGTCAGTTGCCTGCCCAAGGTGACACTGGCTGATGTGCCTGCCCAGACCAAGTCGCTGGAGTCAACGGCTGTGGTGGCAGACGTGATGCCGGTGACTACGTTTGCTCAAGGCACCAATGGCCTGTTTTATCAGCAGCTGATTATTGATTTGCCCGCATTGTCTGTCCGTGAGACTCAATTGTTGCCGGTTTATACCTCGCTGTTTGCCGAGCTGGGAGCGGGTGAGCATGATTACTTAAGCATGCAGCAGCGTCAGTCGGCGGTCAGTGGTGGTTTGCGTATGAGTCTGTCGGCGCGCACGGACTTGCTGGATGTAAATCAGGCACAGGCGCATCTGGTGTTGAGCGGGAAAGCGCTGGCGCGTAATGAAAGCCAGTTCCAGTCTTTGATGGTGGATAGTTTTCAGGGGCTGCGCTTTGATGAAGGCGCTCGTATTCGTGAGTTGCTGGCGCAATTGAAAGCACGCTGGGAATCCAGTGTGACCGGGCAGGGGCATCAGTTGGCGGCATCGGCAGCAGCACGTCATTGCAGTGCGCTGGCAGCTTTCCAACAGCAGCAGGGTGGCTTGTTTGGTATTCGTTTTATGCGTCAGCTACAGCAGCAGGTGGCTGATGATGCGCAATTGCAATCATTGCAGGCAGAGTTGGCGGCCTTGCATCAGCGTTTGTTGGCGGCACCGCGTCAGGCCTTGCTGATTGCAGAGGCAGATACCTTGAGTGCGGCTCAGTCCAGTTTGGGCAATCATTGGTCAGGGTTGCCTGCAGTATCCGATCAGTTTGCGGGCATGAGCTGGCAAGCGCCTGAGCAAGTTCCACTGGCTGAAGCGTGGTTGACCCAGACTCAGGTGCAGTTCTGTGCCAAGGCGTATCCGACAGTGGCTTCTGATCACCCGGATGCTCCGGCATTGATGGCTTTGGGTGGTTTCCTGCGTAATGGCTTCCTGCATCGCGCCATTCGTGAGCAAGGTGGTGCCTATGGCGGTGGTGCAGGTTATGACGCCAATGCCTGCGCTTTCCGTTTCTTCTCGTATCGTGACCCACGCTTGAGCGAAACCCTGCACGATTTTGATGCCAGCATTGATTGGCTGCTGTCGAGCAAGCATAAGGCGGATCAGCTGGAAGAGGCTTTGCTGGGCATTTTTGCCGATATGGACAAACCACGTTCACCGGCAGGCGAGGCGCGGTTGGCTTTCCATAATGCACTGTATGGTCGTACACCGGCACAGCGTCAGCAATTGCGCGCGCGCTTGCTGGCGGTATCTATTGATGATTTGCAGCGTGTGGCGCAAACCTATTTGCAAGCGCCACGAGCGGCTACTTCGGTGATTGCACCAAACAGCAAGGCAGAAGTGGTTGCTGCCTTGGGCTTGACGGTGCAAACACTTTAACTGCTGCTCAAAGTGCAGGGCAGTCACCGAGTGGTGTGCTGCCCTGGCTGATCCAGATGGGTGCTGACACCGCCACCAGGCGATTGGTTCGACTGTCTCTGACACGTAAAAAGAACCAGCTGTTAGTCGTGCTGACTGGCACGGTAAAACTTCCTTGTGTCTGAACTGCACTGTCGAGCGGGCTGTACTGTGTTTGGTTGTCTGCCTGAGATGACATCAATTCAACAATGACATTGCCTTGTAGTGGGTCGGGCTTTCCAGGGCGTGTACCAATGCTGTAGTGCAGTTTCACATTGGTGTCAGGTGTCACCACACGTGAGCCCATCGGCGATTGTTGGCCAGTGTGTTCAGCGGAAAAATCCAGGCGTATGTCGTTGAAATTTTGTGCCACGGCATAAACACGTCTGGCCAGTAGTGCTTCCTTGATGTCTTCGGCTGATCGGGTTCTGGCCACAACGACGGTTTTGGGCAGGCGTGCTGCACCCCAATCCGTATCGTGATGGTCTTCCGAGCCAAAGGGTGCCAGATACCAGCCTTTGTCCAGTGCATAACCCAACCAGGAGCCACGCATGCCTTCGCTGTCGTATTCGTCTCCCTTGCCAAAGACTTCAACACCGACGACGCGATAGTCCGCTCCGGGAATATAACGGAAGTCGTTGAAGGCATAGCCTGGATCACCTGCGCCAATGCTGGTGAGCGGGCCATGAATGGCATCTTCACGGCCTGGGTGATTGAACACCAGCAGGCTATCGTTGCCACCACCCAGACGGGATGGGTACATAAACCATTGCCAGAACAGATCCATGCTGACCAGATAGCCGGGGCCGGTTTTGGCATTGACCACATTTTTTGAGAACAGAATATTGGCGTGGCCAAAGCGGTCTGAGGTCCACTCAAAGCCACGTAGTGCCGTAAAGCCGGGTGTGGTTTCTGCTTTGGCCTGCTCCAGCGTCGCGCTCCATTTGCGGAAGTTGTCAGTCAGACGTTCAGGGTCTGATAGCAGGCAGCCCAATGGGTTGCCATCAGTGCAATTACTGGTGTCTGGCAACGTGATGGGCAGGCGGATATTGTCCGAGTGATCGGTGGTGGTGGCAAAGTCAAAACCACGTGCCTTTACTTGCCGATAGACATCGGCGGGGCGGGTAAAGGCAGTGCCATCCGAATAGGCGGTATGGTTATGCCATGAGCCCCAGTAATGATTGAATTGTGCCCCGTGTTGTGGCGTGCAGCTGGCGGCGGAGTCTATTGCCGGAAACAGGCCAATACCTCGGTTGGTCAGTTGGGCCAACAGGCAGGGTTCTGCCGTTGGGTTGCTGGCGCAGGTGGTGTAGCTGTCTGCCGACAACAAGCGGTTCAGTGGGCTTAAAACACAGCCTCTGGCAAATGGGTTGGTGATGCATTCACTTAAGCCCGGTTCTCGTGAGTCTGGTGCTGGCTCTACACGGACAGTAACCACTTTGCTGTTGGCTTGTTCGGGAGTGGTGCCTGCGTCACGAACACGAATTCTGAATTCATATAGTCCGGGCTCGGTGAGCTGGACTTCGGCATTGGCGGTGTTGGCAAACAAAATGCCGGCCTGGGTGCCGTCTTGTTGGGTCCACTGATAATCAATGGGATGGCTTTCATCATCTTCAGCGATAACGGAGAGCAAAACACTTTCGCCAGGACGGGCTGGCAGAGGGCGAGCTTCCGTGCTGACAATGCGTGGTGCGGTATTCTGGCCTGCTTCAACGAGTATCTGGACTTCATCATGCTGATGAGCCGCCTGATTGTCTGTGACGGTCAGACGGAAGAAGTCGATGCGGTTGATTGCTGCTACGGTGTCATAAACGACGTTGACTTGGCAGGTGTCTGCCAGGTCTTCAAGCACTTGACCGTTACTATCAATGCGCTGCCACAGGAATGCCGTGATTTCGCCGTCAGGGTCGAATGATTCACAGCCATCCAGGCTGACGCTGCCCGGTGGTGTGATGAGTTGATTATTGCCTGCACGTGCCTGTGGCAGTTGATTGGGCAGGGTATTGTTGATGGTCACATGGGCTATGGCAGAGCGGCTTTCACCTTCACTGTCGGTGGCGGTAAAACGTAATTGAAATACCTGGGTCTGATCAACTTGGGGTGCTGTGAAGCTCAGCGTGTTTTCATCAGCCGGGCTGTTGAAGTGGATGACTTGTGGGTTGTCCGTGAGTGCTGACCACTCAACTCGTGTGATTGCACGTTGGTTCTGGGCTTGAGCCTGGCCAAGCAGTGTGACGTTATCGCCTTCATTGACGGTTAATGTGTTGGGCTGAGTGCTGACAATAGGGGCACTACCTTGGTCTGGATTGTTGTTCACTACTGTCAGGGCTAGTGTTTGACTATGGCTATTGCCTTGCTGATCCTGAATGGTGACGCTGAGCAGAATGACTTCATCCTTATCAACAAAGGGTGCTGTTGCTTCGTAGCGATTGCCGGTCATTACCGCATTGAGTGGGCGCACACTACCCAGATCATCACGCCAGGCAAAGCCTGTTGTATCCTCTGTGCCGGATTGTTGTGCAACGACAACAAAGGGTTTGCCTTCATCCAGTTGTTCTGGTGCCTGAAAACTGATCTGTAGTGGGCTGGTATTGGCGGAACCTTCTGCCGGAGCCTGTTTGGAGTCATTGCACGCTGACAAGTAGAAACAGCTGAGCAGAACTGATAGCGTCAGTCCGCGTAGAAATAGGCTCATTGTCAATTCACCACTCTTTATTGTTAAGCACGTTATTGTTGGTGTTATTTGTTACAACTGTATTATTTTTATCTGATCACGTGAAGTTTTAACAGGAATTTCCTTTATGGCGAGTAAGGCCCAGATTCATTTCAGTCATGCCAATGGCTTTCCAGGTGAGTGTTACCAACGTTTTTTAAGCCCCTTGCGCTTGCATGCCAGTGTGTATGCACCGTCTTTGCTGGTGCATGACGAGCGTTTTCCGGTGAATGCGGGCTGGATCAATATTGCGGATGAAATTGCGGATTCAGTACGTACCAATTGCTTGCCAGGTGCCATTGGTATTGGGCACTCCATGGGCGGGTTGTGTTCCCTGATTGCGGCGCATCGGCATCCGGGACTGTTTTCGGCGCTGATTTTGCTGGATCCTCCGGCATTGATTGGCTGGCAGGGTTTAATGATGGGGCTGGCCAAGGCGACAGGTCAGATTGACAAGGTGACACCTGCCGGACGTAGCAAGCATCGTCGTGACAACTGGCCGAGCAAGCAGGCGATGGCGGACAATCTGCGTGACAAGGCATTGTTTAAAAGCTTTCACCCAGACTGTTTTGATGCCTATGTTGAGCATGGCACCGAGCCTTGTGAGGACGGTGTGCGTTTGCGTTATCGGGTGGAAAATGAGGTGGCAGTATTTCGCAACGGGCCTTGGCATTTGCGTAACTGTCGATCGCCGTTGGGTATTCCGGGTGCAGTCATTACCGGTAAAAGTAGCGAGTTTTTGAAGTTGGGTACGCACGCCAAGCTGGCTCAGCAGCAAGGTTTTGCCTATGCCCAGACCGAAGGCGGACATATGTTCCCGCTGGAGTTTCCTGAAGAATCTGCGCAGCAGGTAGTGGATTTATTGCAGCAGTGGCAGGTGTTGTCGTGAGTGCTGTTGTAGGAGTGGCGCGTGAGCACGTGTTTCAGTTGCCAAATAATCGCGGTGAAATAGCCGCCAGAGTTTGGCATGAGCAGGCAGCCGGTACTCCTGTTTTGGCGGTGCATGGCTGGCTGGATAATGCTGCGACGTTTGATGCCTGTCTGCCGTTTATCCAAGGTCATCCGATTTATGCCATTGACTTGCCGGGTCATGGTTTGAGCAGCCATCGCCCACCAAGTATGCGTTATCACAATGCCGATTTTCTCGATGATCTGCTGGCGGTGCTGGACAGCATCAGCCCGGAACAACCCTGCATTTTGCTGGGTCATTCTTTGGGTGCTGGCTTGCTGATGCTGCTGGCAGGTATATGTCCTGAGCGGGTCAGTCGGTTGGTGTTGATTGAAGGGCTGGGGCCGTTGGCTTCCAATCCGGCTGACTATGTGACACAGACGCGTGATGCCTTGCTGCGTTATCAGACGTTGACGCCGGATGTACGTCCTATTGAGTCGGTAGAAGCGGCGACATTGGCACGTATGCAGGGCATGACCGGGGCGTTGAGTCGTGACGCAGCAGAGCGTTTGTTGACACGAGGCATGCGTCAGCGCGCAGATGGTCGTTATGTCTGGAGCACGGACAAGCGCTTGCGATTGCCGTCGTTAATGCGTTTTTCGGAGCCTCAGATTGTGGCCTGTATCCAGGCCATTGCTGCACCAACATTGTTGATTATGGCCGAGTCCGGCATGTTGCCACTGGCCAGTGCATCGGCTGATTACGCAGCGCGTATCAGTCATTTCAAGCAGCTCACACAAGTGACACTGCCGGGCGGGCATCATCTGCATTTAGATGAAAGCCCGCGGCAGGTGGCAGAAGTAGTCAGTACTTTTCTGAGTGCTGCTGATTGAGGCAATTAATCAGGCAGTAATGGCCATTTTCAGCGTCTTGAGATGGTCTCCCCAGCTGGCTTTTTGTGTTTCGCCGGATGCTGAAACCAGCTTGAAATCAGCCGGATTAAAGCGCGCTACACGCAGGCGATACTCAAAGTTAAAGCCTGGGTACAGGGTGTTGTTGCGACCATTCGGGCTCAGGTACCAGCTGTCACAACCCGACTTCCAGACCGTGTGTTCGCTGCGTCGATCCATCATGCGCACAAAGCGATCTTCTGCTTCAGGCTTGACCTCGATGTATTTCAGGTTGTTTTGCTGGCGCAGCAAGATGCCCTGGCAAACATAGTCAATCTGCTTTTCGGCATAGGCAATTACCGAGGTATGGCCGGGGCCGGTAAAGGGGCCAACCAGCACATACAGATTGGGGAAGCCGGTAGTGCTCAGGCCATTGAATGCTTCAGCACCGTCTTTCCATTTGTCGGCCAACTTTTGCTGGTTGAGGCCGGTAATGTCAAACGGAGCACCCGTGCTGCGCACGGTGTAGCCAGTGGCGTAGATAATGACGTCCAGTTCGTGATGCACGCCGTCATTGGTTTCAATGCCGGTTTCGGTGACGCGCTTGATGCCCTGGTCAGCCAGCGTGACATGGTCGCGTTGCATCATCGGATACCAGTCGCTGGACACCAGCACGCGTTTGCAGCCGAACTTGAAGGTAGGTGTCAGGCGTTGACGCAGTTCAGTATCTTTTACTTTTTTACGCAGGTAGCTGCGGGCAAATTTTTCTGGCTGAGACTTGAAGGCGTCATAGCGCAGAATCAGAAATGGCGCGGTGAGTTCGTTAAACCAGTATTGACCCAGACGTGGTGCCAGCATGGCAGCAGGGACTCGGTTATAGACAGCTTTTTCGCGCTCACTGATGGCGCGATTCGGGCGCGGCATGATCCAGTTGGCGGTACGTTGGAATACGGTCAAATGGCTGACTTTGTCGGCAATGGCCGGGCCAATCTGAACAGCGGTGGCACCAGTGCCGATCAGGCCGACACGTTTGCCAGTCAGGTCAACGGTGTGATCCCAGCGAGCACTGTGAATACTGATGCCCTGGAATGTGTCACGACCTTCAATGGCTGCTGTATTCGGGTCGGCAAAGGGGCCGGGTGCAGCCACAATATTGCGGGCTTTCACTTCGCGTCCGTCAGCAATCTGGAGTGTCCAGATGCCCTCGTTTTCATCGAATTGTGCCGAGCTGACCTGGCTGTTGAATTCCAGATGTTCGTACATGCCATATTTTGTGGCGCAGTGGCGAATGTACTGATGGATTTCACCCTGTTTGGCATAAATGTGTGACCACTTGGCATAAGGTTCAAATGAGTAGGAGTACAGCGCTGATTTCACGTCGCAGCCACAGCCAGGGTAGGTGTTGTCGCGCCAGGTGCCGCCTACGTCATTGGCTTTTTCAAAAATTCTGAAATTGGTCACACCTTGTTTCTTGAGCTGAATGCCCATGCCCAGACCGGAAAAACCGCTACCAATCACTGCTACTTCAAGGATTTGCTGGTTCATAGTGTTGTACTCGTTGGGGTTTGCGGTGCTGCCAGCAGTGGCAGGACACGGGTTAACACAGTGGGTGGCATGCTTAACATAAGACCGCCCAAGGTGAATTTGGTACACATCTTGGCTGCTTCATGAGGCAGGGGGCTGCCTTCCAGCACCATGCGATGCGCAAGTTGTCGAATCATGCCGACACAGCCGTCAGCAAAGTCGCGTGGATTATTGATGGCAATCAGACCGGCATTGATGCCTTGCTCTAAGTCTTTGGACATTTCTTCGGCGACCTGATTGCAGAGTTGCCAGAAGTGTTCGTCCAGACTGTCGCTGGCCGAGAAACCGGAGCGGAAAATACTGAGACTGATTTCACGGTGTTGAAACAGAGTGTCGAAGGCAATTTCGTAAGTACGCTGCACGCCCATGACCATATCTAGCGGCGAGTGCATATTCATTTGTCGTCGGGCTTGCAGGATGTTGTCGTGCATGACGCTGAAGATTTGTTGGAAGATTATAAGGAATAACTCTTCCTTATCTTTGAACTGTTTGTAGAAAGCGCTGATGCCTGTGCCTGCCAATGCGGCAATTTCGGCAATTTGCGTGTGTGCAAAGCCTTTCTCAGAGAATAGCCTGGTGGCAGCCTCTATAAGAAGCTGACGTGTTTCGGCAAGTTGTTCGGGGGTTCGTCTGGCCATTGCCATCATCCGGCTCATCAATTGGAATAATAATTCCAATTAAATGATCGGCTGTCAAGTAGTCAATGGCAAAAAAAGCGGCCCGAAGGCCGCCCAAGTACTTCAGGGGAAACTTAGTCGCGGTTGATTTTGTCCAGCCAGCGTGACATCAGACGGCCAGCGGCTTCACGTCCACCCAGGCCGAATGCCAGTGCGAAAGCGACGGCAATAGCGCCCAGTGTCAGGCCAAAGGCCAGGTTGACGATGGAGTCGGCGATGCCCATGGCGCGCAGGCCCATGGCCAGTACCAGACCAATAATCAGTACGCGGACAATATTGCCCAGCCAGGCGGCTTCACCGTTATTGCTGCGCGATACCACGGTAGCCAGCAGGTTGGCCAGCCAGAAGCCCACCATCAGGATGACAGCGCCCAACAGCAGGTCACCACCAAACAGGATGAAGGCGGACACAATGTCTCTGACTTGCAGCATGTCCAGTCGGTTTGACGCCTCGACGGTGGCAAACAACATGGCAAAGAACAGCAGCAGTTGTCCGGCCAGGTTGGACAGCTTCACCTCGCCCAGCAGTTGTTGCATGTTGATTTTTTCGGGGACGTTATCGAGTCCGGTGCCTGCCAGAAAGCCGCTGACAATGTTGGCAATGAAGCGGGCCACGATGTAGGTGATCAGCAGAATCAGCACGGCTGCGATCAAGGCAGGCAGTACCGAAATCATCTGATGCAGCATGCTGATGGCAGGTTCAGAGATGGCTTCGATGTGCAGGGCATCCAGCGCGGAAATCATCACCGGTACAAAGATGACCAGGAACACGACAGTGCCAATCAGCTTGGGTACGTTGGTGGCTTCATTTAGGCCAATACGTTGCAAGCCAGACTGTAGCTGAGTGGCTTCCAGCAGGTTGGTCACAATGCCGCGTACAATTTTGGCAATGATGTAACCCACGATGGCAATGACGGCGGCGGCGAAGATATTAGGTACAAAGCTCAGCATGTCTTCGACCATGAATTGCAGCGGTCCCATCAGACCTTCCAGTCGCAGTGTAGAAAGCACCATGGGCAGGAACATCAGCAGAATCAGCCAATAGGCAACCTGGCCAATGCTGTTGCCAATAGGGGGCATGTCGGCGTCTGCGCTGATGCGTTCGTCAATGCTGGTAGAGGCCAGTACCCGTGTTAATGCGGCACGGACAACAGAGGCCAGCACCCAGCCCACCACCAAAATGATACCGGCGGCGATGATGCGTGGCAGGAAGACCATGACTTCATTAAGCATATTGGCGAATGGGGCGGATACGCTCATCAGGTTGAGCATGTTGAAACCAGCCACAATGGCCACCAGCAAGATAAACCAGAACACAATGCGCTTGATGATGAGCTCAACATCGGTGTTGGTGCCCGTGGTGCTGTTGATCTGATTATTCAGTTTGAGTGTGCTTAAGACTCGACCGGTCAAGGCAGAGATTGAGAGAGCGACAATCCAGCCCAGTAACAGTAAAAGCACTGCACCGATGATGGCGGGTAGTTCGCCACTAAAAGACGAGTTCAGCGTCTCGTGTAGAGAAAAGTTTTCCATGATGTCTCCAGGGTGGCAAAAGTTGCCGTTTTACCCTAGAGATCAAAAGCATCGATGTAAACGGGTGCATCGGCTTGATGGAGTGAGCGGTAGTGAAACTAAGACTCAGCGGCGAGCCTTAGTTTTCGGCGCTAACTATTTGATGAATGAGAGAAACTCATTACGGGTTTGCGCATTTTGACGGAAGTCGCCAAGCATCACGGAAGTGACAGTGGTGGAGTGCTGTTTTTCGACGCCACGCATCATCATGCACATGTGAGCGGCATCAATGACCACCGCGACTCCGCGAGCATCAGTGACTTCCTGAATGGCTTCAGCAATCTCTTTGGTCAGGTTTTCCTGAATCTGCATGCGGCGTGCAAACATGTCTACAATACGAGCCACTTTGGACAGGCCCAGCACTTTGCCGGTGGGCAGATAGGCCACATGAGCCTTGCCAATAATGGGCAGCAGGTGATGCTCACACAGCGAGTAGATCTCGATGTCTTTGACCACCACCATTTCGTCATTGTCTGATGGAAATACGGCGTTATTGACCAGGGTGTGTAGATCCTGCTCATAACCACGACACAGATATTGCATCGCTTTGGCCGCACGTTTTGGGGTATCGAGCAGGCCGGGACGGCCCAGGTCTTCACCAACGGCACGGATAATGTCCGCGTAGGCGTTTTCCATGATTTTTCTCGTACAAGTTTAAAGAAGTGCGAACCCTAACTATTTCTGTGCGCGGGGTAAAGGATACAGCTTAATTTGTTGTCGTGTTGCGCTGTCGTTTCAGCAAGACCAAAACAGCCCCTGTGCCACCATCACGTGTTGGCGCGCTGCTAAAGGCAAGGACATCGGGTAGTTGTTTAAGCCAGCCATTAACACTGGTTTTAAGCAGTGCTAAGCCGTTGTTATGGCCTTTGCCATGCACAATCTTGATGACCTGCAGTTGTTCTCGTTTGGCATCTTCAATGACTTGTAAAACGGCTTCGCGTGCCTGCTCCAGCGTGCAGCCATGCAGATCCACAGCGGCTTGCCAGGGCAGTGCGCCAGTGCGCAGTTTTTCGAATTGGCGCTGCTGCACACCAGAGCGCTGGAAGGCCAGTGTGGCTTCTGCGCCAATCGGCTGCATCAAGGCCACGGTGTCGGAAATGGCAATGTGTTCACGGTCTTCACTGCCTTCTGCATTGGCGCGTTTTAATGCTGTCAGTGCATCCGGTTTGCGTGGCTTGGCAGGGCGTGGCGGTGGTGGGGCTGATGCTATTGGTTTTACACCTGCTGTGGCTTTGGCAAATAGCTCGTCATCGGATAGCGCATCGTCGGGGTTGGGCGGTGGCGTGACTGCCTTGACGGTTGCAGGTTTGTTGACGGCTTCGGCCTTGAGCTGGCGACGTAATGCAGTCAGCGTTGGATCTTTCATGTCGGCCTCCGCGCAAAGAGAAGAAGTCTAGTATAAAATCAAACAATTACTAATGATGTTGCTGATTGGAGATTTTACCCTGTGCACACGCAATCCCCCTCGCTGGAACTGAGTGATGAATTATTGGCCGAAGCGGTTGCCGAGCTGGCCACGGTTCGTGACTGGATACGTTTTGGTGTGAGCTGCTTTCGTGGCTGCGATGTGCATTTGGGACATGGTACGGATGATCCATTTGCCGAGGCGACCGCGTTGGTTATGCAAACGTTGAATCTGGAGTGGTCGGCGGATGCCGAAATTCTGGATGCGCGTGTACTGGTCAGCGAACGTAGGCGTATCGCCGATCTGTTGCGTCGCCGGGTCAATGATCGTGTGCCTTTGGCGTATCTGCTTAATCTGGCCTATTTTGCCGGTCTGCCATTTTATGTCGATGAGCGTGTGCTGGTGCCGCGTTCACCGATTGCCGAGCTGATTCATAATGGTTTTGCATCGTGGTTGAGTGACGAGCCGCAACGTGTGCTGGATATGTGTACCGGGTCGGGCTGTATTGCCATTGCCTGTGCCAAGGCCTTTGAAGATGCGCTGGTTGATGCGGTTGATATTTCGCTGGAGGCATTATCGGTAGCGTCCATCAACATTGAACACCATGACCTGCAAGAGCGTGTGCATCTGCTGGAA
This sequence comes from uncultured Paraperlucidibaca sp., assembly GCA_964569335.1. GTDB lineage: Bacteria > Pseudomonadota > Gammaproteobacteria > Pseudomonadales > Moraxellaceae > Perlucidibaca. The sequence continues at coordinate 166,069 of CAZMVL010000003.1, read as the reverse complement.
TCGGATGTGTTCAGCAAGCTGCCGGGTCAGCGTTATGATCTGATTGTCAGCAATCCTCCCTATGTGGATGCAGAAGACATGGCTGACCTGCCGGAAGAATTTTTGCGTGAACCGGAGCTTGGGCTGGCTGCTGGGGCAGATGGTCTGGATATCTGCAAGCGTATCCTGGCGGAAGCAGCGGACTATTTAAGTGAAGATGGCATTCTGGTGGTCGAAGTCGGTAATTCGCAGTGGGCGCTGGAGCAGACTTTCCCGGATGTGCCGTTTGAATGGGTGGAGTTCGAGCAGGGTGGGCAGGGCGTATTTGTGTTGCCTGCGGCTGTTTGCCGTGAGCATCAGGCCTTGTTTGAAAGCGCGGTTTAAGAAGCGCCATTTAATGAATAAAACGCCACGTAACCAATAAAATGAGAGTGCAGTATGGCTGGTAACACGATAGGTCAGGTTTTTACCGTCACTACCTGTGGCGAGTCTCACGGCCCGGCGCTGGCGGCGATTGTGGATGGTGTTCCACCTGGCATCGCGTTGTCGGAAGCAGACATGCAGATTGATCTGGATCGTCGCAAGCCCGGTACCTCGGCGTTTGCCACCCAGCGCAAAGAAGAAGATGTGGTGCGTATCTTGTCGGGTGTGTTTGAAGGAAAAACCACTGGTACACCGATTGGTCTGCTGATTGAAAACACCGATCAGAAGTCCAAGGATTACGGCAATATTGCGCAGACTTTCCGTCCGGCACATGCGGATTACACCTATACCCATAAATATGGTTTTCGTGACTATCGTGGCGGTGGTCGTTCCAGCGCACGGGAAACGGCCATGCGGGTGGCGGCGGGCGCCATAGCGCGCAAGGTATTGGCCGAACAGTTTGGTGTGCGAATTCGGGGCCGTGTGACGCAGATTGGCCATGTTAAGGCGCAGCAATGCGACTGGGATTATGTCAGCCAGAATCCATTTTTCTGTGGTGACCGTGATGCTGTGGTAGCGATGGAAGAACTGGTGTTATCCATGCGTACCGAGCATTCCAGCATTGGTGCGCTGGTTGAAGTGTTTGCGACCGGCATGCCGGTGGGTTGGGGCGAGCCGGTGTTTGATCGTCTGGATGCCGATATTGCCCATGCCATGATGAGCATCAATGCGGTCAAGGGTGTGGAAATTGGCGACGGTTTTGCGGTGGTGGAGCAGCGCGGTGAAACTCATCGTGACGAGCTGACGCCAGAAGGTTTCTTGAGCAATCACTCGGGTGGTGTGCTGGGTGGCATTTCCAGTGGTCAGGATCTGGTGGTGCGTATTGCGCTGAAACCAACTTCCAGCATTACCACGCCTGGTCGCAGTATCACGGCAGATGGCGAGCCGACTGAAGTGGTCACCAAAGGGCGACATGACCCTTGTGTTGGCGTTCGTGCGACACCGATTGCAGAGGCCATGCTGGCGATTGTGCTGCTGGATCATGCCTTGCGTCATCGCGCGCAAAATCATGGGGTTAGCTGTGCCACTCCGGTTATTCCGGCACGAGCACCGGGTGCCAAATAACGGCACTCGCAGGTGAGCACTTCTTTTGTGAGCCAGCCTTTTGCGCGCTTAGGCGCGTTCTACTTTTTTTACTTTGCCATTATTGGTGGATTTCAGCCTTATTGGGGGCTGTACCTGCAAGGGCAAGGTTTCAATGCGGCCGCTATTGGCGAGCTGATGGCCATTGTCATGGCCACCCGTATTATCGCGCCCAATTTCTGGGGCTATATCGCTGACCATACCGGCAAGCGTTTGCAGTTGGTGCGTTTCGGCGCATTCATGATGTTGCTGGTGTGGCTAGGCGTTTTCTGGGCGCGTGAATATTGGTCACTGGCGCTGGTGTTGCTGGCTTACGGTTTTTTTCAGAATGCCATTCTGGCGCAATTCGAAGCCGTGACCATGGCGCATCTGGGCGAGCGCAGAGAGCGCTATAGTCTGATTCGTCTGTGGGGTTCTTTGGGTTTTATTGCCACCGGTACAGGCCTAGGCATTCTGTTTGATCATATTTCGGTGAATAGCTTGCCCTTGTGGTTGCTGGCCTGCGCGCTGGCGACCTGGTTGGCTGCTTTACTTGTGCCTGATATTCGGACGCCCAGGCGTCATGAGGCCAGTGAAGGGGTTTTGGCGATCTTGAAGCGTCAGCCGGTATGGGCATTTTTTATTGCGCATTTTCTGCTCCAGCTGTCTCACGCACCGTATTACACGTTCTACAGCATTCATCTGGAAGAACACGGTTATTCACGTACTGAAATTGGCTGGTTGTGGGGCATGGGTGTGTTGGCTGAAATCGCTTTGTTCCTGGTCATGCACCGTTTTCTGCCGATGGTGGGTGAGATGCGGCTGATGTTGTGGAGTCTGCTGTTGTCGGGTCTGCGTTGGTTGGTGATTGGCTTTATGGTGGATAGTCATGTCGCTATCTGGCTGGCTCAGCTGCTGCACGCAGCGAGTTTTGCGACTTTCCATGCTGCTGCCATGGTATTGATTTATCGACATTTTGGTGACGGTCATCAAGGTCAGGGTCAGGCGATTTACAGCATGCTGTGGGGTATGGGGGTGGCTATTGGTTCATTGCTGACGGGTATGGTGTGGGCGCCGGATAGCAGTGCCTGGGTATTTGCCTGTGCGGCGTTGATCTGCCTGTTGTCCTGGCTGATTCTATTTACCAGCAAGTCGTCAGGGTCTGTGGTTCATACCTAGTCTTCCTGTGCTGAATCGCTTAGCCTAATGCATTCATTGTCTGTATATGCCGGAGTGTGTTTGTGAGTGCGTCGAAAGTTCCTGAAATTACGGTATCGAGTTTAGATTTATCGCGTCTGGAGGCCATGTTGTCTCGTGCCGGTATTGCCGATAGTGATGCAGGAGACTTGCTACAAACAGAGCTGGCTCGGGCGAAAATTCTATCGCCAGAACAGATGCCGGATAATGTCGTGACGATGAATTCGGTAGTGGCATTCCGGATTGAGCAAACCGGTGCCGAGTTTGAACGCACATTGTGTTATCCCACACAGATGGTAGCTGATGGGGTTTCCATTCTGGCACCCGTTGGCAGTGCCTTGCTGGGGCTGACGGTGGGACAGTCCATTGATTGGCCCGGCCCGGATGGTCGCCAGCTGCGGGTGACTATTACCGGTATTCGTTATCAGCCTGAGCGGGCTGGTGATCTGGCTCGCTAAGTCTGGTTAACGTCTGGTGAAAACACGGATTCAACAACTCCGCCATGGTTTGGGTGTGCCAGAGCATTCAGTCTCTTGGCGAGAGCATCTGGCGGCGATATTAACCTCTGGTCTTGGTATTGCGCTGGTTGCCTTTGTGAGTCTGACCTGGCAGTCCTCGTTTGCAGGCTCCATGTGGCTGGTTGCCTCCATGGGGGCAACCGCTGTGCTGGTGTTTGCCTTGCCGCATGGGCCGTTGTCGCAGCCGTGGGCTGTGATCATGGGGCATGTGGTGTCGGCGCTGGTGGGTGTGTTGTCGGTCAAATTATGGGGCGGTGGTGTGTTGGCGGCTTCCCTGGCCGTTGCCCTGGCGATTGCGGTGATGCACCTGCTGCGCTGTATTCATCCTCCGGGCGGGGCTACCGCGTTATCAGCCGTGATGTTGGCAACCGAGCATGCAGCGCCAGGCTGGTCGTATGTGTTTTCACCGGTATTGATGAATGCCGTGCTGATTGTGTTGTGTGCGATGTTGTTGAATGCACCGTTTGCCTGGCGTCGTTACCCCTTGGCGTTGAGTCCGGCACCTGTGCGAGCGCAGATCAGTCATGGTCGTCAGGCCGAAGCACCGTTTTCCAGTGATCAGCTGAGAAGGGCGTTTGCGGTGCTGGATGGGGTGGCAGATATCAGCGATGAAGATGCACAGCGCCTGTATCAGGCCTTGCGGGCCGAGCGCGCGCAAGAGCATTTACTGGTGACGCAGCTGATAACTGGCGCCTATTACAGTAATGGTCGTTCTGGCCCGCAGTGGGCCATTGCCTGTTTGAAGAGTCTGCCTGCCAACCCCAGTCTTAAACCTGTGCTGACTATAGAAGTTGTGGCTGGCGAAGGTGCTGGTCGGCGTGAGCAGATGTCAGTCAATGATTTTCTGGCGTGGGCAAAGTATCGTGTCGTACCAGATCAGGAAGCCTGGCATCGCTTCGATGATTAGTGTGCGTTAAGTTCGGCCTGCAATACACGAACCAGATTGGCACCACGTACTTTGCAGCTGGGCAGTTCTTCGGCAAATTGGCGAGGTGCCCATAATCGAGCCTGATGAAACCCGGCTTTCTTGAGTGCAGTCTCTGCCTGGGTTTCATTATCAAAATGCAGATGCACGCGACCACGTACAAAGCGTGACAGCACGTTCACAAAGACTTTGCTGGCTGGCAGATTGTCCAGATTAGCCAAGTGGATGTCCGACAAATACATGGCGTAGGGGAAGGGCTTAATGGCGCGTGCAAAACGTGCCCACATGCCGGTTACGGTGTTGGTATCGAAATAGTTAATGAGGCCTTCGGTGATAATTGCAATACCCTGTTGCTGATCCAGGCTGCCGACCAGCGCTTGCAGGCTGTCTTCGCCACTGTCACGCAGGGCATTGATGGCGACTACGCGGTGATTATCACGTTGCATTCCCCCAGCGGTCAGCAGGCGCTGTTTGTGTGCGGCCATACCTGGCAAGTCAGCCTCAATATAGGTGATTTTGCTGCCGTACTGCTGGCAGAAACGCCAGCCTCTTGGTGATATTCCGGCTGCAATTTCAATGACTTGAGTGACTTTTCCGGCATTAATGGCAGCGTGGAGCTGTTTGTCGATAATGCTGTGACGTGCCAGCAGGAATGACTCCAGTGTGGCACCTTTCAGCTTGCGTGACAGTGCCATCGGCAGTCGCAAGGCGTTGTAGAACACAGTGCCTTGCCATGTCTTGAAGGCAGGGTGGGACAGGTGATGTCGTAACCAGACAGCGCCGGTGTAATAGGCGGTGGGGCTGATTTGTTCCGGTTTGTTGTTATTGCTACCCATTTACTAATCCTGTGACGAATAAGAACAAAAACCGTACATCACGCCGCTGTGGTTTATATACGATGACTGTATGTCTGTCGGAGTATAACCACATGAACGGAATTGCCAATCATCCTATAGAGCCCGTGAAAGAAGACGTGGCTCGGTTGAGGGCGCGTATTGCCGAACTTGAGAATGAGTTGTCCAGTCAGCAGTTGGAAACAGAGATTGCCGACTTGCAGATGCTGCGCGCTTATAACTTCCTGCTCAGTATTTATAACGTGGTGCCTGGTTTGATGTTGGTGGTAGATGATCGAGGTGTGATTCGTCGGGCCAATGAAGAGGCAGGGCGGATGTTGGGCTGTAGTGAGCAGGCCTTGCGTGGGCATTTATTGACGGATTTTATGATGGGTGCCCAGGCGGAGGTGCAGGCATTGCTGCAAAATCCGGATCGCACGGCCATCCGACGTGAAGTTGAGTTTAATACGGTTGACGGTGATTACTTTCCTGTTTACCTGAGCATGCGTGCGACTCGCAGCGATGATGAAGACCGAGTACATCTGGTGGTGATGGGGCTGGACTTGCGTGAGCGCAAGCAGTTGGAAATGAGCCTGCGTCATGCACAGAAGCTGGAGTCAGTCGGCCAGCTGACGGCGGGTATTGCGCATGAAATCAATACACCGATGCAATACATTGTTGACCATATCGGGTTTGTTGAGGAGGGTCTGAATAACCTGATTCGTCTGGTCAAGTTTGCTGATCGTATTATTTTGCCGACACAGGAAAAAGCCTGGCAGATGGAAAAGTCGGCAGCAGATTTTGACTTCTTTGCCAGTCGTGTGCCCAAGGCGATTGGCCGCATTCATGACGGTGTCAGCCGTGTCACGGATATTGTGAATGGCATGCGTGCCTTTGCGCACCCTGGGGTCCGTCATGAAATGTCAGACCTGAATGCCTTGATTGAAAGCAGCCTGTTACTGGCCAGCAGTGTGTATCGCAATATCGCCAAAATTGATCGTCAATTAACTCCATTGCCTCAAGTTCCGTGTATTCCTGGCGATATAGGTCAGGTAGTGGTGAATTTACTGACTAATTCAGTGCACGCCATTCGTGATTTTTATGGTGATGACGACAAGGGTGTTATTCGCCTGAAAACAGGGCTGACTGATGATGGTGAGTCCGTGTTTTTCAGTTGTGAAGACAATGCCGGTGGTATTCCTGAGTCGGTTCGTCACCGAATCTTTGATCCCTTTTTCACCACCAAGCGAGTGGGCGAGGGGTCAGGGCAGGGTTTGAGTATTTGTCAGAACATTGTCAGTACACGGCATCAGGGCAGTATTCATTACGAACCAGTGTTGCCTCATGGTGCTCGTTTTCTGATTACTTTACCGTTGGGGTAAAACATGAACAGTCCGTCAGCTCTGCAGACACCACAAATTCTGTGCATCGATGATGATCCGGATTTGCTGGATGGTCTTGAGCTGTCCTTGCGTCGTCTGGGAGAGGTGCATACCGCTCCGGATGGTGATAACGCACTGGTACTGGCTGCGCAGTTGCCCAGGCTGGCTGTTGTGGTCTGTGATATGCGCATGCCGGGGCGCAATGGCGCGGAGGTATTGCAGGTATTCAGTGAGCAATACCCGGAAGCTACCCGTATTCTGCTAACCGGTTATGCCGACATTCAGTCAGCCATTGCCGCCGTGAATCAAGGCAATTTATTCCGCTTTTTGAGCAAGCCAGCAGCGAATGATGTACTGCAAAAAGCAGTATATGACGGCATCAAGCAGCATCAGCTGGTGATTGCCGAGCGGCAATTGCTGACCCAAACCTTGCGTGGCAGCGTGGAGGCATTGTCTGAAGCATTGGCCATGTCCAGTCCTGCGATTTTTGGTCAGGCCAAGCGCGTGGCGACCTTGGTCAAGGCCTGTGCAGAAGAGCAATATGGTCAGTCTGATTGGATGATGGAAAGTGCTGTATTTCTGATCAATCTGGGCTTGGTAGGGTTGCCCGTTGAAATGCATGAGAAAGTGCTGGATCGGAAAAAACTGGATCCAGCAGAAAAAGCGTTGCTGGAGCAGGCTCACGCAAGAACCATGCATTTGTTGAGTAATATCCCGCGCCTGGAAATGGTGCGTGATTTGTTGCGTTTTATTCAGCCTAAAACAGGTGGACAACTTGAAACGCCTCCGGGCCAGCATGCGTTGTTGCGTGAAAAGGCCAGTTTGATTCGCGCCATTATCATGTATGTGTCCTATGAGTCCTCTGGCCAGACTATGTCTGGTGCGTTGAACAGCATTGCGCAGAGCGGCAGCATGTCCGGGCGTTTGTTGGAGGTGATTCGGAAACGGGTGGGTGACAGCTTGCTGGTGGATTGCCAGGTCAGCCTGCCATTTAACTTGCTGCGTCCTGGCATGATTTTGAATAAATCGTTGTATACGCCGTCTGGTATTTTGGTGGCACCTGCCGGTTATCAGATCACTGACGGGTTTACCTTGCGGCTGATGGCGTTGTTGCCGAGAGCAACCAGTGAACTTTATCCTGTTCGAATTCCCTCACACATGGCAGAGTACGCATCACTGTTAAAACGTTAAGGCGTCTAGTTATTGTGATCGACTGTACAGCGATTGCGCTGACCGCAAGTGATGGTTATGTGCTGGCGGCAAAGCGCTATGTGGATACTGCCGTAGAAATCAAGGCTCGTTTGGTAATGGCTGGTGCGACCGGTGTGCCGCAGGCGTTTTATCGACGTTTTGCCGAATATGCCGCGACTCAGGGTTTTGATGTAATGACTCTGGATTATCGCGGTATTGGCGAGTCAGCGCCTGAGTCTCTGGTGGGTTTTGACATGGACTATCGTGACTGGGCGCGATATGACCTGGCAGCTGCCGTTGCCGAACATCATGGTGAATCCCTGCCGTTGTTTGTGGTGGGGCATTCCTACGGTGGTCATGCCATTGGCTTATTACCTAATCATCATTTGATCAGTGCGGTATATACCTTTGCCACAGGCGCTGGCTGGCACGGTTGGATGCCTTTCCTGGAACGCTGGAAAGCCTGGTTTATGTGGACGGTGCTGGGGCCTGTGCTGACCCGTAAATTGCAGTATCTGCCGGGTCGTCGTCTGGGGTTGGGTGAAGATATGCCATTGGCCGTATTTACTCAGTGGCGGCGCTGGTGCATGTATCCCAATTACTTCTTTGGTGATCCACAGTTATCTGAACTGGAGCAGCAGTTTGCCCAGGTGACGTTACCGATGGTGGCGGCTAATGCGACTGACGACTGGTGGGCATTGCCACGTTCACGCAATGCATTTATGACCTATTACCGTAATGCACCCATGATTGGTCTGGACATTAATCCACGTCAGCTGGGGCTGAAAAGCATTGGTCATATGGGCTATTTCCGTCCGCAGGCACAAGCGTTATGGCAGCCTGCGCTGGACTGGCTATGGCAGCATGCAACGCCAGTTGCTCATCACACCGATCATGACGTGGATGAGCAACCTTTGTTGTGAGTATGACGGCTAGAACTGATAAACCAGATTGACGGCGGCTGTTCGGCCAGGTTGGCTGAAACGTCCAATGCCCGGGTCCTGGCTGTCACGGCCGCGTACATCGCCCCATGACCAGTGTTGTCGGTCAGTCAGGTTGTACAGACCGGCGTTGATGGTGAGCTGTGGTGTTGCCTGCCACCATCCCTGCACATCTGCGGTGACAAATCCCGGGCTTTTGAACTGGCTGTTGGGCAGGCGCAGACTGGCGGCTTCGGTTGGGTCAATGCGGCGTTTGCCTTCAACTGCAGTAACAATCAGTTCGGCACCGTGCTTGTCCTCCGCGGCTTTATAGCCTACGCCAATAATCCCTTTGAGTGGATCAATGCTGTTCAACGGCTGTCCTTTTCCTTTGTCTTCACCATGCGCATAAGCCACGCTGCTGCGTGCATAGGTTCCCCGCGGCAGACCCAGGTTATCCAGGAACAGCTCGGCCTTGAGTTCGGCACCATGAATATCAACACGATCCAGATTCTGTTGCTGGAAGGTGATCAATGGCGAGCCTCCACCGGGAGGAATTGTTACCTGCTCAATAAAGTCCTTGTAACGATTGCTGAACACAGCAAAAGCGACACTACCGACACTGGATTTGCTGCGTACACCCAGCTCAAGGCTGTGACTGGTTTCAGCTTTTAGATCGTAGTTTGGAATGTTGCGGTAACCATGTGCAGCGTTTTCGAACTCACCAAAAATATCGATAGCCTGAGGCGCTCTGAAACCGGCAGCATACTGACCATATACGTCGGTATTGGCAGTGACTGCGTAGACCACACCCAGTTTGGGGGATACTGCCGAGTCACTGTATTCAGGTGGGTTTGGCTGAGCACGTACACCATTCAGATAGGCTGCGGTCACCTGGGGTTTGAGGCGGTAGTGGTCATAACGCAGTCCTGGCAGAACAGACCAGCGTCCGATGTTGATTTGATCCTGTACAAACGCGGCAATTGAAACAGTGGTGGGGTCAGGGAAATCACTCAATGGGAATGTTTCTGCACCAAACGCAGGGGGTACCGGATTGCCGGTAGCGGTGACGATTTCATCCCCACTGCGCAAGTTGGTATTTTCCAGGCGTTTCAGGTCAAAGCCATAAGTGAGCTGATGCGCACTGCGCCGAGTTTCGAAGGCCTTGTCGAATTGGCCACCCAGCGTCCATAAATCTTCTTCATACACTGAGTCGCGGGTGCGGAAGCGATCTTGGCCGCCGACTATACGTTCCTGTTCCAGATGCTGATCGGTTTTGCTGCGCTGGTGATTGATTTGCCAACTGAATTGATCGGCGAAACCGGTGTTGAGTGGTATCAGTTGTTGCAGACTGATGCGTCGGCGCTCGGTTTTGTCGTCACTGTTTGATGAGGGGAGTGAGGCCGGATTGTACTCATGCATCAACTGGGTTTTGCTGCGGTCCTGGAATTCATCAACAGTCAGCTGTATGCGGCCACCATTGGCCTGATTCCAGCCCAATTTTGCCAGCACATTGTGCAGGCGTGCATCGACTGGATTGGCTTGTTCCCGCTGTGTGCCGATGCCGCCTCGGCCGCCATAACTGCTGACTTCGTCGGCAGTACGTTGTCCAGCGTGCAGCATCATGTCGAAGCTGCCATGTCGTCCGGCAAATGTGGCGCTGCGTTGCCAGCCGTTGTCACGACTGTCGTAGCCAGTTTTCAGGCGTACGGCGGTGTTTTCACCATCGCGCAGGTAGTCGGCTGCATCTTTGGTGATAAAACTGACGGCACCACCAATGGCATCACTGCCATACAGCGAGCTGGCCGGGCCGCGAATGATTTCCACCTGCTTCAGGGTGTCTACATCCACGTAATTACGCTGGGATGACTGGAATGGGCCAAAGCTGAAGGCATTGGCAATGTTGACGCCATCGACCTGGGTCAGCACACGGTTGCCACCGACGCCACGAATAGTGAAGCCGGTTTGACCAAATCGGCTACCGTTGCCACCCACGGAAACACCTGGCTCGTAACGGGTCAGATCAACAATGCGGTTGATGTTGCCGCGATCAATGTCTTTTTCGGTTTGCACACTGACGGTGGCTGGCACTTCATCCAGGGTCTGTGCCTGTTTGGTGGCAGTGACGGTAATCACGTCAAACTGGCTGGTTTGACGTTCATCTGCATGCGCTGCAGTGGCCATCAGCAGACTTGCAGCCAGCAAGGTCAAAGGGAATGGGGGGCGGTGTAGCATCAACTTTCTCCTGATCTGGGGTCAACTTATCGCCGCGAACAATAATCCGCTTGACTTGTAAATGCAAATCATTCTCAATTGCATTTGTCGAGTGGGAGAGATTTACAGATGCGTGGTTTGGTTTTTTGCTTGTTGCTGTCGCTGTGCCTGCATGGCGGCTGGTTGTGGCTGTCCATGACGTCAGCATCGACAGCAATAGCGCCGTCTGAGCGGGTAGCCATAGCCAATATGCCTGGACTACGTATCAGTGAGCCCAAGCAAACGTCAGCTGTAATCCCGACCACTCCTGCAAAACCACAAGTCGCCATTAGCCACAAGCCTGCTCAAAAAATGCCATTGGCGGCTTTGAGCCAAACCTTGAGTAAGTCCATGCCAGAGCTAGAGGTGAAGCAGTTGGAAACATCGGGAGATGGGGATGCGGCAACCGTAGAGCAGGTGTCTAACAGCACCTCGACTCATGCTGAGTTGCCTACGGTGCCCACCGTGGTGACCAGCCACGCTCCCCGTTTTCGGGTGCCACCAAGCCCTCCGCAATACCCACCGTTTGCAAGGCGTCAACAACAAACCGGTGAGGTGGTGCTGGCGGTGTATCTGGATGCCAATGGGCGCCAGGAAAGGCGACAGATCATGAAGTCATCGGGTTATCAGCTGCTTGATCAGGCCGCAGAAAGAGCAGTGTCGGCATGGCAGTTCCTGCCTGAAATACAGGCAGGGTCTGCGGTGCCCAGTCGGGTCGAAATACCTATCCGATTTTCGCTTAGTAACCAGTCTTAATTACTTAAATGATGTGCAAAGGAGTTTTATATGAAAGCCGAAAACCACAAGTTATATAACTCGGCACAAGAGTTGTATTTATCCTGGCAGGCTCTGCGTGAAGAGCAGCCCAAATTGCGTGCGCGTGATGCAGCAGGCAAGTTGGGTGTGAGTGAGGCCGAACTGGTCGCCAGCCGCCTGGGTCAGAACACGATTCGTCTTACGCCTGATTGGGCCAATTTGCTGCCTGCGCTGGGTGGCCTTGGGCGGGTCATGGTACTGACTCGCAATGAACATTGTGTGCATGAGCGCAAAGGCGTTTATCGAGAAGTGACGGTCACACGCAGTGGAAAGATGGGCCTGGTGGTGTCGCCAGATATTGATTTGCGCCTGTTTTTATCGGGCTGGCACAGTGCGTTTGCGATTACCGAAGAAACCGCTATGGGCACGCAACGCAGCATTCAGATATTTGATGCAGAGGGTGTGGCAGCGCACAAGGTTTTTCTGACATCGACCAGTGATCTGAATACATGGGATAGCCTGACCGCCTATTTTCGTGCTGCCGAGCAAGATTACAGCAAGCCAGTGACTGAGCCTGCTCAGGCATTTACCGAGCGTCCTGACCATGCTGTTGATGTGGCAAGCCTGCAGCAGGCGTGGGCAGGCTTGAAAGATACTCATCACTTCTTTGCCTTGTTGCAGGCGCAGGGTGTGAGTCGTTTGCAGGCGCTACGTTTGGCGGGTCGACAATGGGCCGAGCCGCTGGATATTGCGGCATTGCCAACCCTGTTTGAAGCAGCGGCTCAGACCGAAGTCCCCATCATGGTGTTTGTGGGTAATCGTTACTGCATCCAGATTCACAGTGGGCCGGTACATAACCTGCGCTGGTTGGGTAGCTGGTTTAACGTGCTGGATCCTGACTTCAATCTGCATTTGCAGACCGCGGGTATTTATCAGTTATGGCGGGTGCGCAAGCCCAGTGACAGTGGTCTGGTGACCAGCTGGGAAGCGTTCGACCAGAATGGCGATGTGATTTTGCAGCTGTTTGGCGCACGCAAGCCAGGCATTCCCGAGCGTCGTGATTGGCGTGAGCTGGCGGAAGCAGCTCCTGTGCTGGAGCTGGATGCATGATGAGTCTGGATTCGGTTGGGCCTTTGTTATGGCCTCTGGCCATCAGCTCGATTATTGCGCTGGCGCTGGTGCTTGAGCGTCTTTGGGTGTTTATGCGGCTGCAACCGGTGAGTGCGAAGTCGGTGGCTTCAGCACTCAGCCAATGTCGGGATTGTCATCAGGCGGAGTGCCAGCAGCGGCAGGATGTCGCACATACCGGCGTGGCTCTGTTGTTGAGTCATCGAACATTGGCAGCGGCTCAGCGCGAGGAGGTGATGGGCTGCTGGTTACAGGCCGAACAGCATCGGCTGACTCGACATTTGCGTGTATTGCAGCTGATTGCCGTGCTGTCACCGATGCTGGGGCTGTTGGGCACAGTGCTGGGGCTGGTTGATATGTTTGCCAATATTGCCGGTGAAGATAAGCCGGTGACTCCTGCGGTATTGGCGGATGGCCTGTGGCCGGCGTTGTACACCACAGTTTGGGGGTTGGTGATCTGCATTCCGGCATTGGCGGCGGGTCAGGGCTTTGCGCTGTGGGCTGAATATTATCTGAATGCAGTCGAGCGTGTTTTGAATCGTTGTCAGCTGGCATTGGCCGGCCTGGATACGGAGGCTGTTACCAAACCGTCATTGCGTTGGGTGACGCCATGATTTGTCGGCCGTCATCACCTTTGCAGCAAGCAACGATGCTGCCTGATCTGATGCCGCTGCTGGATGTCATTTTCATTGTGCTGGTGTTTTTTCTGCTGACGGCACAAGCCCCGCTGCGGCAATTACCCATTGCGTTGTCACAGACTTCGGCATCGTTGCAGCCATTGCTATTGCCTGAGCAACGAGTCGAGCTGACGTTGCTGGCCAGTGGGCAGTGGCAGGTAGATGGCTCGGCTGATCAGGATTGGTCTGCGGTTGAGCGTTATCTGGCAGAGCGGGATATGGCGGAGCTGGCATTGACGGTGATGACGGACAGAACCGCACCACTGGATGCATTCATGACGTTTCTGGTGTGGTTGAAACAACAGCCTATTGAAGATGTTGATATTGTTTTAGGGTCAAAAAATGATTAAGTCGAAGTGGTTGTTTGCGCTGTTGTGTGTGTTTGGCAGTGCGGTTGTACAGGCCGAAGGTGCGCGCTGGATCAGTACTGGTGGTGCCTTGAGTGAGTGGATTGTCGAGCTGGGTGGTGAGACGAATCTGGTGGCAGTTGATACCACCAGTCGTTATCCGGAACGGCTGACCCAGTTGCCCAATGTGGGTTATCAGCGACAGTTATCAGCGGAAGGCATTCTGGCACTCAGGCCGGATATTTTGCTGGTCACGGAAGAGGCCGGACCACCGCCTATTTTGCGGCAGTTGCGTCAGGCCGGTGTACGTATTGAGCAGTTTGATGCCACGCCTGATCTGGAACAGTTGGCGCAGACGGTATCGCGTTTGGGGCAGCTGATGGGGCGTCCGGCACAGGCAGCGACGCACTGGCAGCGTTATCAGGCGTCCATGCAAACCCAGCAGCAGCGTGTCGCCAAGATCAGGTCATCAACAAAGCCTGCACGGGTATTGTTGCTGCTGAGTCATGCCGGTGCCAACTCAATGGCGGCGGGTAAAAATACGCTGGCTAACTGGTTGATCGAGCAGGCGGGCGGCATCAATGTTGCCAGCCATGAAGGTCACAAGGTGATCTCTCAGGAACTGCTGACTTCACTGGATCCGGATGTCGTCATTATTGCGGATCGGCAGTTGCGTGGGCAGCGCGCGTTGACGGCGCTGTGGGCGCAACAACCTATTTTGGCCAATTTGCGGGCTGTTAAGCAGCAGCGAGTGGTGTTGCTTGATACATCCTTGCTGGTGGGTGGCCTGGGGCCGCGCCTGCCCAACACCTTGCAGCAGTTATCCGAGCAGTTTTATCCGGTGGCACAAGTGGCAAGTCGTGGAGCCAAGCCATGACTTATCGCGTGGTGACGCTGTGTGTGCTGGCGCTGGTATTGCTGTTGGCGATGGTGGCTGCGCTGATGCTGGGCGCAGTCAGCCTGCCTTTGATAGATATGTTGCAGGGACTGATGCGCATGTTTGGTATGTCCATGCTCAGTGACGAGGCGCAGCGTGCCGAATTGATTCTGGGCCAGATTCGCTTGCCCAGATTATTGATGGGATTGCTGGTGGGTGCCGTATTGGCGGTATGTGGCGTGGCCATGCAGGGCCTGTTTCGCAATCCATTGGCCGATCCTGGTCTGGTCGGCGTGTCCAGTGGTGCAGCGCTGGGGGCGGCACTGGCTATTGTCGGGCTGGCCAATGCCGGTCAGGTTGCCGAAGCACTGTCACCTTATCTACTGGTGGTGTCTGCCTTTCTGGGTGGCCTATTGGTGACGACGGTGGTGTATCAGCTGGCTCGACGTGAGGGCGAAATTCGGCTGTCAACGATGTTGCTGGCAGGCATTGCGCTTAATGCACTGGCGGCTGCCATGATTGGTCTGTTGACCTATCTGGCCGATGACGCCACTTTGCGCAGTCTGACATTCTGGAATCTGGGCAGTCTGAATGGCGCGATCTATGCACGGTTGTGGCCTTTATTGCTGGTCACGCTGTTTGTGGTGTGCTGGTTGCCTCGGCGAGCCAAGGCGCTGAATGCCTTGTTGTTGGGGGACTCCGAGGCCAGACATCTGGGCGTGCGGGTTGAGCGTTTGAAACTGGAGTTGATTGCCTGCACGGCCTTAGGCGTAGGGGCGGCGGTATCTGCTGCTGGCCTGATCGGTTTTATTGGTCTGGTGGTTCCGCATCTGATGCGATTACTGCTGGGGCCGGATCATCGTTTTCTGATTCCTGCTGCTGCCTTGGCGGGTGCCGCCTTGCTGTTAATTGCGGATGTATTTGCGCGTCTGGTATTGCTGCCGGCAGAGCTTCCCATTGGCATTGTGACGGCCCTGATTGGCGCCCCGTTTTTTCTGTACTTATTGCGTAGGGAGCGAGTGTCATGATGTCAATTGAATCGCTGAGCGTGTCCCGCGGTGGCCGGTCAGTGTTAACCGATTTGAGCTTTTCACTGGTGGCTGGTGAGGTGTTGGCAGTGCTGGGGCCTAACGGTGCGGGCAAAAGCTCGTTGCTGGCAGCATTGAGTGGTGAGCTTAAGCCAGCAAAGGGTCATATCCGTTTGCTGGGCCATGCCCTGAGTGCCTGGTCGGATCAGGAAAGGGCAAGGCATCTGGCTGTGTTGCCACAAAGTCCGACACTGGGATTTGGCTTTACGGTATCCGAGGTAGTGTCATTGGGGCGATTGCCGCATGCCACCGGGGTTATTGCTGACGCAAAAATCATTCAGCAATCCATGCAGATGGCGGATGTAGTGCATTTGGCACATCGCAATTATTTGTCGCTATCGGGCGGTGAGCGTCAACGGGTGCATCTGGCGCGTGTGTTGACGCAGCTGGGTGATGGCGAACCGGGGCAGGTGCTATTGCTGGATGAGCCGACAGCCATGCTGGATCCTACCCATCAACATGCCTGTTTGCAGGCTGCTAGGGGGCTGTCCAGCCGAGGTGTGGCAGTGCTGATTATTCTGCATGACCTGAATCTGGCAGCGCGTTATGCCGACAGAATCATGTTGCTGAGACAGGGCGAGTGTCAGGCATTGGGGTCGGTGGAAACCGTGTTGACCGAGACCCAGCTGGCGCCGGTATTCGAATTGCCGGTGTTGATATCGCGTCATCCATTGCGTGGCCATCCGGTGGTGATGGCGCGATAAACATCTTGTCAGACAATTTAAATGCCATTATCGTGACCGCCAAGTCATTTTGGAGTCGCGTTAATGCCTTCTTTAGTCAATCGCTTGAAGTCTTTGCCTGGATTAACCGGTCTGCGCCTGCTGGGCAAAGTGTTGTCACTGCCGCGTCCTTTGGTGCTGTTAGGCCCCGATTCAGCCCAGCGTTTGTGTGGCACGTTGGCCGATCAGGGTTATCAGCGTGTATTGATTGTCACCGACGAGGTGTTGTTCAACCTGGGCGTCATTACACCTTTGCAGGCGGTGTTGACCGAACGCGGTGTGAGCAGTTTTGTGTTTGCTGAAGTGACCCCTGATCCTACCTTTGACGTGGTTGATGCCGGTTTGCGTCAGCAGAAAGCGGTGGCTGCCGATGCCTTGCTGGTGGTTGGTGGTGGCTCGGCTATTGATGCTGCCAAGGTTATTGCATTGGCGGCAACAACCGGTAAAGACCCGCGTGATCTGGTCGGGATTTTAAAAGGCCGTCAACCGGCATTGCCCATGTTTGTAGTGCCAGCGACTTCCGGTACCGGCTCTGAAGTGAGTGTGGCGGCGGTTATTTCGGATAGCGTTACTCACCAGAAAGCACTGGTGATTGATACCAATCTGATTCCGGTGGCGGCTGCACTGGATCCGGTCATCAATGCGGGTATGCCACCATCGGTGACAGCTGAAACGGGCGTTGATGCGTTGACGCACTGCATTGAAGGCTGGCTCAGCGAGTTTTCCAATGCCGAAACGGATGCCTATAACCAGGCCGCCGTCAGGTTGATTCTGAATAATCTGGCCATCGCCTGCGCCCAGCCGGATAACCTGGCAGCACGCGAGGCAATGGCCTTGGGTTCGCATTATGCCGGACTGTGTTTAAGCACCACGGCAGTCGGTTATGTGCATGCCATCGCGCATCAGCTGGGTGGGCATTATCGCATTCCTCATGGTCGAGCCAATGCGATGGTATTACCGCATGTACTGCGTTTTTATCTGCCTCATTGTAAAAAGCGACTGGCTTTGCTGGCTCGTAAAATTGGTCTGGCATCTGCTACTGACAGTGATTTACAGGCTGCGCAGCAACTGGTTGATCAGGTATGTGCCCTGATTGAGTCGTTACCCATGAAGCGATCTGGCGAGTTTATCCAGACCGCTGATTTCCCCGAGATGGTGCAGGCTGCATTGACCGAGGCGCATGGCCTGTATGCAGTGCCCATGTATATGAGTGAAGGTGATGTGTACTCATTGCTGCGTTTGATTCAGCAGGCGCGCTAGGGTTTATTGCTGGGCTGGCTCTGGGGTTTGGCCATGGCACCGATGAATGCGCCAAGCCCAGCCAGCAATGCACCTGCTGCGCTGCCAATGGTCAGTGCTTCGCCGAGGAAAGGAACAGCTAGCAGAGTGGCTAGCACAGGGACCAGTGACATGATCATAACGACCTTGACGGCACCCAGCATTTCTGCGGCTTTGGCGTAAGTCCACATGGCCACACAGACCACCACAAAGCCCTGGAAAAAGGCTTGCAGTGCAATGTCGCCGATGGCTGCCTGACTGATCTGCTTGGGTAAAAACAAGGCATAAACCGGTAAGTACAAGAAGGCGGAAAAGGCCACGATGGCCAGGGTGACGTCAAAAGGGCGGATCTGCCAGCGCTTGAGCAATACGGTGAATAATGCCCAGCACAGGCTGGCTCCCAGTAGCATGATGTCACCCGGCAGCGCGGCCAGACCGTGACCCCAACCGCTTAAATTGCTGACAAATAATGTGGTGACACCGAGCAGGGTCAGGCTTAGTCCAAACAGCCGCAGATGACTCGGTATTTCTTTTAAAATGGCCAGTGCCAGCACAGTGGTGAACAGTGGCAACATGCCAGACAGCAATACGCCGCCATGACTGGCCGGAGCCAGAGTCAATCCACCGTAGGCAAGCAGCGGGTAGGCAATGCCGGTGACCAACGCCAGTCCCACGGCATGTTTTGACGAGACCTTTCTGCGGCTGGATTGCAGCAGTCGGGGTAACCACCAGGGTGAAAGTACGATGGCTGCGGTGCCGATGCGTAGCGCCGCAATGTCGTATGGCGTGAGTACACTGGTGCCGCCATGTCGTGAAATGATGACAAAACCAGCCCAGATCATCAGCGTGATACCGGCAAAAAAGTAACCGGCGTGTGGGTGACTGGTCGGTGACATGGATCAATCTCGGCAAGAGTCAGCGGTGAGCAAGCTTAAACTAGTTCAGGTGACGGCTGGCAGTGGTGATGCTAGCCTATTGTCATGGATATGAATAAGACAGTTTCTGCTTTCAGAGCGCAATATCGAGCAGGTATTTCCCGCTTTTATAGTGCAGGTTTGCATGCGGGCTTTGTGTTTGGCTGGGGTTTTATAGTGTGCGCCTGGCTACTGTTGCAGGTGCAGGCCATGTCAGCTTTGGCTTGGTTGGCGATTCCAGCGGCCTTGTTGCTTTTTAACCTGGGTGAGTACACGGTGCATAAGCACCTGGGCCACGTTAAAAAGTCCTGGGCGCGGCTGTTTTATCAGCGTCATACCGGTGATCACCACAGTTTCTTTGTGCCAGGGCATCTGCATTATGAGTACAGTCATGACTGGCGCGTGATTTTGTTTCCTCCCTGGCTGGTTGTGGTGTTCAGTATTTTTCTGGTGGGGCCAGCATGGTGGCTGGGTAGCAGGCTTGATGCCGATGTGGCTGCTGTATTTGCCGCGACATTGATGTTCAGTTATTTGTCGTATGAGTTCTTTCATGCCGTGGCGCACTTGCCGGATACGCATTGGCTGACCCGTGTGCCGGGATTGGCATATATGAAAGCTCACCATGCGCTGCATCATGAGCGTGATGTCATGACCGAGGCCAATTTCAATATTGTGTTTCCGTTTACCGATTGGTTGTTCTCAACCTGGCGCAAGCATTAACAAAAAGCCCGCTGTTACGGCGGGCTTTTTGTCAGTCCTGAGCATTCAGGCCTTTTTCAGTTTTTTCAGCTGCTTTTTCAGTTTCTTTTCCAGCTTGGCAATTTTGGCCTTGATGGATTTCTTGACGGATTTGACTTTCGACATGGTGCTTCTCCTTAGGATATGAAACCTGCGTTTTGTTGACAGTGGGCGGTCATTTGGGTGACGTGCCATGATCTGTCATAAAGGTGCGAATAAACCGGCGAATTTCACGTGCTGCACTGGTATCGAGCTCTTCACAGAGGGCAATAAAGCGGGCACGCTCCTCATCATTGATGCGAATGACGAGCTGGCTGTCTTTCTTTTTCGTTGGCGCTTTTGACATGTTTCATTGCTCTTGAAAACAAACGTCCTTGAAAATAAACAACAAGCTATCACTGAACAATGATGCCTGTTCACCATAATGGCTATCTTTTGGATAGTCAATGTATATACGTTTTTATTGACGACTATTAATTGTTACAAATGTATCTTATCATGAGATGTCGTTAATGCCCAAGGAGTAGTCAGTGGCTTCGAAATGGTCAAATTGGTCAGGGATTGCCAAGGCTATGCCAGCGTTATGGCTGATACCAGGTACGGAGGCCGAGCTTGTTGAGTCTTTGCGTCGTAGTCAGGGCGCCATACGTGTCACAGGCTCCAGCCATTCATTTACAGCATTGTGTGCTACCGATGGCACTTTGGTTGATATTGGTCAGTTGCAGGGAGTGTCTCGAATTGATACTGAGCAATGTCAGGCCACTATATGGGCAGGAACACAGTTAAAGCATCTGGGCCAGCCACTGTGGCAGGCCGGACACAGTCTGATTAATCAGGGTGATATTGATACACAGACGCTGGCTGGTGCATGTGGAACCAGTACGCATGGTACAGGTTTTGGGCTGGGCTCCTTTTCTTCATTCGTTCGTGCTGTGCGATTGGTCACGGTGGCGGGAGAGGTGATTGAGGCCAGCGCCACTGATAATGCCGATGTTTTTAAAGCAGCCGCTACGTCATTGGGTGCCTTAGGTGTCATTACGCAGATTACCTTGCAAAACACACCGGCCTATCATTTGGAGCAGCATGAATATGTGGCTCCGTTAGACGAGGTGCTGGATAGCTTTGAGCAACTTTGTCAGCATCATCGGCATATCGAGTTTTTTAGTTTTTTCAGGACGGATGAGGCCATTGTCAAAATCCTGGATGTAGGCGTTGCAGCGGACACTCCCAGGCCCCTGGTTGAGTTGCCCGTGAGTACGGTGCTTAATGTCAGTTCATGGCTGGCACATGGTCTGCCGGGTATGTCCCGTCCTGTACAGGCGTTTTTGCTGAAGTGTCAGGATGAGACTTATCGGTCCGGCCCGGCATTTCAGGTGTTTCCCAGTGCGCGCAGTTCCCGTTTTAATGAAATGGAGTACGAGGTTCCGGCTGAGAATGGTCCGGACTGCTTGCGTGAAATTCTGGCCACGGTGCGTCGCAGTCGTCTGCGTACTCTGTATCCGGTGGAGTATCGCCGAGTAGCGGCGGATGATGTCTGGCTATCGCCGTTTCAGGGGCGTGACAGTGCGTCAATTTCCATTCATCAGCATGTGTGTACAAACCATCGTCCCTTGTTCGATCTGGTTGAGCCGATATTCTGGCGTTATGGTGGTCGTCCACATTGGGGCAAATTGCATTCTCTGTCGGCACAGTCACTGGCTCCGTTATATCCGCATTGGCAGGATTTCGCGGCAGTGCGCCAGCGCCTGGATCCGCAGGGACGTTTGCTGAATGCCCATTTGCGTCGGGTGCTGCTGGGATGAATGTACATAACGATTATTTCAGCGCATTGCAGGCGGCCTTACTGGCAGATGGTGTGTGCACGCCGACGTTGGTGATTGATCTGGATCGCTTGCAGCACAATCTGGCCATGGTGCGGAATTTTGCCCAGCGCAGTGGTCATGCCTTGCGTGTGGTGGAAAAGTCATTGCCCTGTGCCGACCTGTTGGCGCTGGTGATGCAGCACTGGGGTAGCCAGCGTCTGATGTCGTTTCATCTGCCGTTTTTATTGCAGGATG
The DNA here is from genome assembly GCA_964569335.1 of uncultured Paraperlucidibaca sp. Lineage (GTDB taxonomy): Bacteria > Pseudomonadota > Gammaproteobacteria > Pseudomonadales > Moraxellaceae > Perlucidibaca. The sequence goes on along the minus strand of CAZMVL010000003.1, from coordinate 144,744 downwards.
TCGAGCGCTTTCCGCAAGCAGATATTTTGCTGGGCAAGCCCATGCCGGTGGCAGCTGCCCAGCAGTTTTACCAGTCATATCAAGCGCCGTTTGATCCGGCCAGGCAACTGCACTGGCTGATAGACAGCCCGCAGCGTTTGCAGCAATACCTGTTATTGGCGCAGCAACAGCAGCTGCGTCTACAGATTTGTATCGAGTTGGACGTGGGGCTGCATCGTGGTGGCGTGGATGATGACGTTACGTTAGCCAGCATGTTGAGCTGTATTCGCCAGCATCCGGCGCATCTGTCGTTTTCCGGCTTTATGGGGTATGACGCGCACGTGGCCAAATTGCCCCGTCTGTTGGGGACGCCACAGCAATTATTGGCCAAGGCAATGGATATTTATCAGACCAGAGTGAATGTGCTGCGGCGTGATTTTCCGGATTTATCAGATGAGTTGCTGCTGAATACTGCAGGCAGTCCTACCTATCGGCTGCATCAGGACGATGCACTTTGTACCGAGTTGGCAGTGGGCAGTGCCTTGTTGCAGCCAACTGACTTTGATTTACCGACTTTGTCAGGACATCAGCCCGCTTTGTTTATTGCAACACCCGTGTTGAAAACGCCTACAGCATTGCGTTTGCCGGGTGTTCCTCGTCTGGGTGCCATGCTGGGGCGCAAACCGGTGTTTTTATATGGTGGGCAGTGGTTGGCGAATTATGTATCGCCAAAAGACATGAAACCTTTGGCTATTTATGGTCACAGCAGCAATCAGGATATTGCCACGGTTGCCAGTGATTGCTCATTGGCAGTCGATGATCTGGTGTTTTTGCGCCCCACCCAGAGCGAAGCCGTATTACTGCAATTTGGCGTTATCCGGGTGGTTAGCGCAGGTCGAGTGGTGGCGCATTGGCCGGTATATCGAGACTGATGGATCAAGATTGACGATCAGCGGCCCATATCGCTGGGGCGCATGTATTGACCAACAGCCTTGTCCATTTCCAGCTGCATCTGTTTCAAATGCGTCGGCAGTTGGGCGGCATCAAATTTGACGCCGTTAAAGTAGGTGGTGGCACGAGCTTCGATGGCGTCAGTGTTGAAATAAGGTTCACGGCGCAGGTTGTAGCGTTTGGCCATGACGGTTTCCATGTGTCGAGCGGCCATATCAAAGCGTACACAGCCCAGTCGTTCAGTGATTGTTTGCTGATGACAGCTTTTGGACTCCTTCACCAGACCTGGCATGCCGGATTCGTTATAGCTGCGCAGCATCTGAAAAACGTAACCGTCCAGCTCATAATTCATTGCGCTGTGGGCTGGCATACTGAGTCCGCTCAGCAGGATCAGGGCCGGTGCTAACAACAGGTGATGCGGCTTTTTCCAGAAAAACATAGACAAGGCTCCACATTGAATTGGTCTGAAACGGGCTAGATCATACGCTCTTGGTTGGCATAAGACGAGATTCAGCCTGTAGTAGTTTAAGCATGGACTGAGCGGCGCGAGACAGACTGCGGCGAGGATGATAGACAACCCCCAGCTGACGTATCAGCTCACCATGTGAGACCGGCGCGGCGACGACGTCGGTATCGCACATGGTGGCAGGCAACACGCTCCAGCCCAGACCGATTGAAACCATCATTTTGATGGTTTCCAGATAGTTGGTTTCCAGATGAACCTGTAGGCGCAGTCCTTCGCGCTGAAACATGGCCTCGGCAATTTGTCGGGTAAAGGTATTGGTGGAAGGCAGAATGGCGGGGTGATTGGCCAGGTCGGCAGCATCAATATGGCCTTGCCGTCGCGCCAACTGCGCCAGTGGATGACTGGCGGCTACGACAAAGGCCAATGGGTCTGGCCAGATGACCTGGCTGATCAGGCGGTCATCCAGTTGCGGCGGCAGGGTGACAATGCCCAGCTCCAGCTCGCCGGAAAGCACCGCATCGTAGGCCTGCTCCGAGTCAATAAAACGGATATCCAGCCGCACTTGCGGGTGTTGATGGCTGAATGCCCGCAGTGCCGCAGGCAGTCTGTGCAGGCCAATATGGTGACTTGTGCCCATGGTGAGTGTGCCGCTCAATTCGCCAGTGGCAGTTTGTGCATAGTCCTGAGCCATGCGACGAATGTCATCGAGCTCATGCAGCCATTGTTGTGCGCGTGGCAATAAGGCGCGTCCGGCCTCAGTCAGCACGACACGCCTGCCGACCCGATCAAACAATTGGACGCCCAGCTGGTCTTCAAGCTGTTGAATGCGTTTGCTGACAGCCGGTTGCGTCAGGTGAAGCTGCTCGGCGGCCTGTGAAAATGAGGCCAGTTTGGCCACGGCCATGAAGGCATTAAGTACGGCGGTATCCATATGTATTCCTTTAAGGAATTTATAATATAAAAACTATAAATTGGATTTATTGGTTGCGCTAGCTTAATGTGGCGACATCGAAACAAATCTGTGAATCAGGAGGCTGTGATGGCCGGCAAGACGCTGTACGACAAGTTGTGGGATGACCATGTGGTAAGTCAACGGGATGATGGTTCGTGTCTGATCTATATCGACCGTCAGTTATTGCACGAAGTGACTTCGCCTCAGGCTTTTGAAGGTCTGAAGCTGGCTGGTCGCAAGCCCTGGCGCCTGGATGCCAACGTCGCAACACCTGATCACAATGTGCCTACCGATAAGGCCGAGCGTGCTGGCGGCGTAGCAGCGATTGCAGATGAAACCTCACGTATCCAGGTACAAACGCTGGATGACAACTGCCGTGATTTTGGCGTGGTTGAGTTCACCATTAATGATGTGCGTCAGGGCATTGTGCACGTGGTCGGCCCTGAGCAGGGTTTAACCTTGCCAGGTATGACGGTGGTGTGTGGTGATTCGCATACCGCTACGCATGGCGCATTTGCCTGTTTGGCCCACGGTATTGGCACCTCTGAAGTCGAGCATGTGTTGGCCACACAGTGCCTGATTCAGAAAAAGTCCAAAAACATGTTGGTGCGTGTGGACGGTGAATTAGGCCCAGGGGTGACGGCTAAAGATGTTGTGCTCGCCATTATCGGCAAGATCGGCACTGCCGGTGGCAATGGCCATGCTATTGAGTTTGGTGGTCAGGTGTTTCGCGACATGAGCATGGAAGGTCGCATGACCGTGTGCAATATGGCTATTGAAGCCGGTGCGCGTGTGGGTATGGTGGCCGCTGATGATAAGACCATCGAATACTTCAAGGGCAAGCCTTTTGCGCCAACAGGCGAGCAGTGGCAAGCCGCTGTGGATTACTGGAATACCCTGCATTCTGACGCAGACGCTGTGTTTGACACCGTAGTGGTATTGAATGGCGCTGAGATTGAGCCGCAAGTGAGCTGGGGTACCAGCCCGGAGATGGTAGTGCCGGTAACGGCCAACGTACCGACGCTGGAAGATGCTGCTGATGCGGTACAGCGCAATTCGTTTGAGCGTGCTTACCACTATATGGGCTTGAAGCCGGGTCAGAAAATTACCGATATTCAGTTGGATCGTGTGTTTATTGGTTCATGCACCAATTCGCGTATTGAGGATTTGCGGGCTGCTGCTGTGGTGGCCAAAGGCCGCAAGGTGGCCAGTACCGTTAAACAAGCGATGGTGGTGCCGGGTTCTGGTCTGGTGAAGCAACAAGCCGAAGCAGAAGGTCTGGATAAGGTCTTTCTTGAAGCCGGTTTTCAGTGGCGCGAACCAGGCTGCTCCATGTGTCTGGCAATGAATGCAGACAAGTTGGGATCAGGTGAGCATTGCGCCTCTACTTCGAACCGTAACTTTGAGGGTCGTCAGGGGAATGGCGGACGTACCCATCTGGTCAGTCCGGCAATGGCTGCTGCCGCTGCTATTGCTGGCCATTTCGTCGATGTTCGCCACTTTTAAGCCCTGAGTCAGGAGTATTTCATGCAAAAATTTACAGTGGTTAAGGGTTTGGCGGCACCACTTGATCGTGCCAATGTGGACACCGACCAGATTATTCCCAAGCAGTTTCTGAAGTCGATCAAGCGTACCGGCTTTGGCGTGAATCTGTTTGATGAGTGGCGCTATCTGGATGAGGGCTACCCCGGCCAGGATTGTACAAAACGTCCGATTAATCCGGATTTTGTACTGAATCAGCCACGTTATCAGGGTGCCAGTGTATTGTTGGCCAGGCAGAACTTTGGTTGTGGTTCGTCGCGTGAACATGCGCCCTGGGCGTTGAATGAGTATGGCTTTCGGGTGGTCATTGCGTCCAGTTATGCCGATATTTTCTTCAATAACTGCTTCAAGAATGGCATGTTGCCGGTCATTTTGAGTGAGGCACAGGTCGATCAGTTGTTCCGTGAGTGTGAGGCCAATGTGGGTTATCAGCTCACCGTGGATCTGGAAAGCCGTCAGGTTGTCACGCCCAGCGGCGAAGCATTTGGATTTGAAGTGGATGATTTCCGTCGTCACTGCTTGCTCAATGGCCTGGATGATATTGGTTTGACCTTGCAGGAAGGTGATGCCATTCATGCCTATGAGGCCAAGGCAAAGCAGGCCAGGCCCTGGGTATTCAATCCACTGAATCGTGTCTAATTTACATTAAGATAGTTATTTAAGAGTCTGATTTTATATGAGTAAACATATTGTTATTTTGGCTGGTGATGGCATCGGTCCAGAAATTGTCAATGAAGCAGAAAAAGTGCTGTCTACGGTGAATCAGCAGTTTGATCTGGGACTGAGCTGGAGCCATGAGTTACTCGGTGGTGCAGCGATTGATGCTCATGGTGTGCCGCTGCCAGACGTGACGCTAAACGCGGCGCGTCAAGCCGATGCGGTGTTGCTGGGCGCGGTCGGTGGCCCTAAATGGGATGCGATTGAGCGTTCCATTCGTCCTGAGCGTGGCCTGCTGAAAATTCGTGCCGAGCTCAACCTGTTCGCCAATTTGCGTCCGGCCATCCTGTATCCACAGTTGGCCGATGCTTCATCGCTGAAGCCGGAGATTGTGTCTGGTCTGGATATTCTGATTGTGCGCGAGTTGACTGGCGGCATTTATTTTGGCCAGCCACGTGGCATTCGTACTTTGGAAAATGGTGAGCGTCAGGGCTACAACACGGATGTTTACAGCGAATCCGAGATTCGTCGTATTGCGCATGTGGCGTTTCAGTTGGCGCAGCAGCGCAATAAGAAGCTGCTGTCGGTGGATAAGGCCAATGTGCTGGAGGTGACCGAGTTGTGGAAGCAGGTCGTGAGCGATATTGCGTCTGAATATCCCGATGTCGAGTTGTCGCATATGTATGTTGATAACGCAGCCATGCAGCTGGTACGTGCACCCAAGCAGTTTGACGTGATTGTCACCGGCAATTTGTTTGGCGATATCTTGTCGGACGAAGCTGCCATGCTGACGGGTTCGATTGGCATGTTGCCGTCAGCGTCGCTGGATGAAAACAAAAAGGGCATGTATGAGCCTTGTCATGGCTCGGCACCGGATATTGCCGGTAAGGGCGTGGCCAATCCGCTAGCCACGATTTTGTCGGTGGCCATGATGCTGCGTTACACCTTTAATGCCGAGGCAGCGGCCAAGGCGATTGAAACAGCAGTGGGTCGGGTATTGGATCAGGGCTTGCGTACACCGGATATCTGGAGTCAGGGAACGACCAAGGTCGGTACTGAATCCATGGGTAATGCAGTTGTTAACGCACTAATAAATTCATAAGGTTACGTGAACAAGTTTCGGAGCAGATAATGAAAGTAGGTTTGGTCGGTTGGCGCGGAATGGTGGGTTCGGTATTGATGCAGCGTATGGTGGAAGAGCAGGATTTTGCGCTCATCGACCCGGTCTATTTCACTACTTCTAACCCAGGTGCTGAGGCTCCAAATTTTGGTGGCAAAGTCGCTGGTACCTTGCAGGATGCCAGTGATATTGATGCACTCAAGGCGATGGACGCCATCATCAGCTGTCAGGGTGGTGACTACACCAACGAGGTGTTTCCCAAGCTGCGTGCCGCAGGCTGGCAGGGTTACTGGATTGATGCCGCATCCAGTCTGCGCATGAAAGACGATGCCGTGATTGTGCTGGATCCGGTCAATGGTGACCTGATTGAAGATGCATTGGCCAAAGGCGTCAAAAACTATGTGGGTGGTAACTGCACCAACTCCATTTTGTTGATGGGTGTGGGTGGTCTGTTCAAGGCCGGTCTGGTGGAGTGGGTCAGTTCAATGACCTATCAGGCCGCTTCCGGTGGTGGTGCCAACCATATGCGCGAACTGCTGAAGGGCATGGGTGTGATCAATGCAGCAGTAGCCGATGAGCTGGCAACGCCGTCATCGGCCATTCTGGATATTGATCGCAAGGTGGCACAAACCATTCGTGCCGACGTGCCACGCGAATTTTTTGGTGCGCCATTGGCCGGTGGCCTGATTCCCTGGATTGATGTGCAGCTTGAAAACGGGCAGTCCAAGGAAGAATGGAAGGGGCAGGCCGAGGTCAACAAGATTCTGGGCACAGAGCAAACTATTCCGGTCGATGGCCTGTGTGTTCGTATTGGTGCCATGCGCTGCCACAGCCTGGCGTTGACCATGAAGCTGAAGCAGGACGTGTCGCTGGAGCAGATCGAGCAGCTGATCAAAGACGGCAATCAGTGGGTGAAGTGGGTGCCCAATGATCGCAATCTGACCGTGAATGAGTTGACGCCAGCCAGCATTACCGGACGTCTGGAAATCGGCGTGGGTCGTGTACGCAAGTTGAATCTTGGCCCGCAGTATATTTCGGCCTTTGTGATTGGTGACCAGTTGTTATGGGGTGCGGCAGAACCGCTGCGCCGCATGTTGCGTATTTTATTGGCACGGGGAGTCTGATGGCCGCTATCACGCAGTCAGTGGGTTTGTTTGGAGTAACGGGCGAACTGGGTCGTGCTTTTCTGGATGGTCTGGAGGAGCAGGCGGCGTTTACTGGCCGTCTGCGACTGTTTGCCAGTGAGCGCTCGATTGAAGAAACGCGCTTGTTTCGCGATAAGCCCTATTTGATCGAAAACCCGGATGATGCTGATTTCAGTGATCTGAGCGAAGCCATTCTGGCGGTGCCAGCCGACATTGCTGATGATCTGGCGCCACGTCTGCTGGCCGCTGGTGTTCGGGTCTGGGATGCCTCCGGGCATCTGAAGAACCTGCCACAGGCGGTCAATATCAAGGCGCAGACCGAGCATGATCTGCTCATGGTCTGTGATGATGCGCTGGCTATTGCCCTGATGCCGTTATTGCAGGCTGTGAGTGAGCTGTCTCCGGTGACAGCTGCCGATGCCACGGTGTTGCTGCCGGCATCACTGAAAGGCCGTCAGGGTGTGCGTGAACTGGCATCTCAAACGGGTGAGCTGCTGAATGGCCGAGGCATTAGCCCAACGGTGTGGCCACAGCAGCTGGCATTTAATGTGCTGGCAGCGGATGGCAATTTTGAACGCAATGGTCAGACCTTGAGTGAAAAGCGCTTGCAGCAGGCATTACAGGCGTTGCTGCCTGATTTGCCAACCTTATCCCTGCGTAGTTATGTGGTGTCCGTGTTTTATGGTGCGACCATTGACTTGCGCTTGACCCTGACCGATAAAGTGACGCGTTTGGCCTTAACAACGGCACTGAAAGCCGTGGTGGGTGTGCAGTTGCATGATCGGGCAGATTATCGTGGTTTGCCTACACCTGTGGGCGAAGGCATCAGTGATCAGGTGCATGTTTCGCGGCTTTTGCTGGAAGGACACGACCTGCGTTTGAACCTGTTATGTGATCCTTTGCGTGCTGGCCTGGTGCGTTCGGTGCTGGATAGCTTGCTTAAGTGCAGTTGATTCGTCCAATATGTCGCGCAAGGGCGACCGTGATAGGGGAGTAGGTTCTGTGCTTAGGCGACTGATTTTGATGTCAATTGGTATTGGCTTTGGGCTTTTGCTCAGCGCCTTGTTAAGCCAGCGGGCACAGGCTTTTACCATTACCGAAATGCGTGCCTTGTCGGCGCAGCATGAGCCACTCCGGGTGCAGCTGTTAATTACCGAGCTGGATAGTCGGGTGGCTGACCAGTTGAGTGTCCGTGTGGCGGACGCTTCGGACCATGAGCGCTATGGCATGACTCGTCCGGAATGGTCTGAGCAGGTTCAGTTTCTGGTGCAGTCGTTGGGAGCAGAGCGGACACGCATTCTGATTGACGCCCCGTATAATCCGGATAGTCATTTAGCGTCCATGTTGCTGGAGTTTGCCTGGCCCGGGCGTTTGCGTATTCAGCAGATTGGTGTGCGCTTGCCTGCGCAGGCTGTGCCAGCCCTGACTCGTGGTGCTATCGACGCAGTGCCCCCATCAGTGGTGGTGCCGGTGGTGCCTGCCTCGCCAGAGGCTCGTCCGTTTGCTAAGGCAACTACTGCCGAAGCATCCACTGTGGTGATTCCTGCCCGTGGTGATCAGATTCGTGTGCGTACTGGCGATACCTTGAGTCAGATTGCCAATCAATGGGAGGCACCAGGACTCACGCTGGCACAGAAGGCCAAAGTCATTGCTGAACAAAATCCACGGGCGTTTATCAACGGTAATCCTAATTTGCTGCGGATGGATGCCCGGCTGACTTTGCCTAGTCCGGATACCCTGCCTGTGCCGGATGTCCAGGAAGCACAGGACTGGCTGGCGCAGGCACCAGCTGCTGCCGACAGTCTGGCACAGGCTGTGATGGCAGATAGTCCATCGGTGGATGCAACCAGTGATGATTCGTCTGCGCCTCAGGAAATTACCCTGACATTGATTGGTGAAGGTGCTGCCAGTCGCGGCAGCAGTCATGGCGAGAGTGGGCTGGGCGACTCCGAAGAAGAACAGCGTCAGGCCTTGTTGCAGCGTGGTAGCGAGCTGACAGATCGGCGCGAGCAATTACGCCAGCGTTTATCGGCAGTCAAAGCGGAAAATGAGGACTTGGAGCAGCGCCTGACATTGGTTGATGAGCGTCTGGCGGCAATGACCGAGCAACTATCCGTGATCAATGAGCATGAAGGTGTGTTTATTGAGTCCGAGTCTGAGCTTGAATCTGGGTTTGAGCCTCAGGTGATGGCAAGTGATGTGTCTGAAGAGTGGTCAGAGCCTGTATTTGAGTCTGAGTCCGAGTCATCCGGTTTGAAGAATATGCCGGGGCATACCTTGTTTGCCTGGCTGTTGTTGCTTTTGCTGGTGGTGTTTTTGCTGGTGATGAATCTGTTTAGTCGCCTCTTTGGGCGTCAGCCGCAGGTGGCTCCTGTGGTTGAGCGGCAAGAGCCAGCGATTGTGCCTGTGATTTTGCCAGCGGTGGTTGCCGAGCCTGAATCAGAAGAGTCAGTACCTGCTCCAGCAGCAGAGCCTGTGCCCGAGCAGCCATTACCAGTATTTGACACTGTCGATCCGGACGAAGATGAATATGACTTCATGACTGATGCGCAGGAGCAGGCGCAACAGACCCGTCTGGATCTGGCGCAGGCCTATATTGAAATGAAGCTGGATGATAGTGCGCGACATTTGCTGAATGTAGTGGCAGAGCAGGGCACCGAAGCGCAGCGCGAAACGGCCAGAGCACTACTGAAAAAGCTAGACTGAGATGACCTTGCAGCGTTATGCCATAGCGGTTGAGTTTGATGGCCGTGCTTACAAAGGTTGGCAGACACAGCAGGCGGGCGTGGTCAGCGTTCAGGAAACGCTTGAACGGGCTATTGGTCGTGTGGCCAATCATGTGGTGCAGGTGCATGGCGCGGGTCGAACCGATGCCGGTGTTCACGCTTCCGGCATGATTGCGCATTTTGATAGTGATGCCGTCAGAACCGAGCATAACTGGCTGATGGGCGTGAATACCTGTCTGCCCGAGACCATCAGTTTGCGCTGGATCAAACCGGTAGCTAGTTCGTTTCATGCGCGCTTTCAGGCTATTTCACGGCGTTATAACTACATTATTTACAACCACCCCAGACGCTCAAGCCTGCTGGCAGGGCGTGCTACCTGGCATCATCAGCCGCTGGATGTAATGGTCATGGCCAAAGCCGCAGAGGCCTTGGTGGGTGTGCATGATTTTAATGCCTACCGTTCGGTGGCGTGTCAGTCCAACCGTCCAGTGCGTGATGTGCATTTTCTGAAAGTGCAACGGCAAGGGCCATTGATTCGTCTGGATATTCAGGCTGATGGCTTTCTGCATCATATGGTGCGCAATATTGCCGGTGTATTGATGGCAATCGGTGAGGGCAAGGCTTCAGTTGATTGGGCCGCCGAAGTATTGGCTGGACGTGATCGTACCCTGGGTGGCGTGACCGCTGCGCCAGATGGTCTGTATTTCGTGCATGCAGGCTATGCAAAAGAGGCTGGTATTGCGACAACCGAGCCATTGGGGCCGTTATGGCTTTCAGCCTGGCCGTTGCATGTGCATAATGATTGACTGGCAGCCATGAATGGCATTGTATTGCTGGCACCGCTGCTTCGATAATACCAATCAAATAATAAAGATAAGGGTGGAGCCTGTTATGGGTCGTTTTCTTTCTGCGCTGCTACTGTCTGTTTCCTTGGGTGCTGTTTCAGTGCCAGCCTGGGCAATCAATGTGGGTCAAGTTTCTGCCTTTTCTTCTGCCAACCAGTCCTTGCGTATGGATGTGGAGCTGATTGATTTGCAGGGTGTTCGTTTGCAGGACGTTTTTATGCGTGTGGCTGATGAGGCTGAGCATGAGCGTTTTGGCTTACAGCGTCCGGCCTGGGCTGATGGTTCGGTTGCCAGTATTCTGGCAAAAGATGCGGGTAGTTATGTCGCGCGCCTGACGTCATCCCGTACCGTGTCTTCTGCCCGTGTCGATTTTGTGGTGGAGTTGCGGGCTGGCAGCTCGGTGAGCTGGCATAAGGTTGCTGCCGATTTGGGTGCGGGTAGTCCGTTGGTGGCTGCGCCTAAGCCTCAACCAGCCAGTGTGGCAGTGCCTGCACCGATTGTAGAGTCGCCCAAGGTTCAGCCGACTTCAACTCCAACTCCGGCTCCGGCACCTGTATCTGTGCCAGCTTCTGCTCCTGTTCTGGAGCCAGCATCACCTGATGTCGGTATTGATGATCTGGGCACAGCGTTGATTGATACTGCTGACACTGCTGCGGACACGTTATCAGATGAAGAGAGTGGTTTTGAGTCGGAAGTGACAGCAGATGCAGACTCCGTGTTTGAAGCAGTCGAGATGCCTGCTTTTGAGGCGGAAGCAGAGGCACCGTTATTCGATGATTCTGCGTCAGAGTCTGCGATAAAGCCGTACCAGTATTTTAATCGTGTGCTGATTCTGTTTTTCTTGCTGTGCTTTGCCATTGCGGCTCTGATCGGTAAAGCGATCAAGAAAGTGCGCAAGTCCTGAGGCATTATTGAACAAACGCCGACAACTGCTGTAACCAGCTGTTGTCGGCGTTTTTCCTTTGCTACACTCCAAGCCTTCTCGTATCGTTGGAATACCTACATTGTCCACTCGTGACCCCTCACGTACTCGTGTCAAGATTTGTGGCATTACTCGTCTGGTTGATGTGAGTGCGGCTGTGTCAGCGGGTGCTGATGCGCTGGGCTTTGTGTTTTATGCACCGAGTCCACGCGCTGTCACGGTGGAGCAGGCACGACCTTTGGTGTTGGCCACGCCTCCGCTGGTAAGTACGGTGGGATTGTTTGTTGATGCGGATGCCGAGTATGTGAACGAGGTATTGGCGCGATTGCCGCTGTCGCTGCTGCAGTTTCATGGCAATGAGGACAACGCATTTTGTGCCAGCTTCGGTCGACCATGGATCAAGGCGCTGCGTGTTCGCCCGGAAGATGACGTTGCCCAGCTCATGCTGGCGTGGCCCGATGCACATGGCTTTTTGCTGGACGCTTGGCATCCGTCAGCTCCCGGAGGCACCGGGCAGCGATTTGATTGGCAGCAAGTGCCCAGGCAATCAGCCAAACCGCTAATTCTGGCAGGCGGTCTGACATCAGATAATGTGGCGGAAGCCATCCGCACTGTTCAACCTTTTGCGGTTGATGTCAGTGGTGGTGTGGAACAGGCTCATGGCATCAAGGATGCTGATAAAATCAATGCATTTATGGCAGGAGTTCGCTCACGATGACACAAGCTCGAACCCCGGCAGCGTCTGTTGCGGTAGATTATTCGCAGTTTCCGGACGCTCGTGGTCGTTTTGGTCGCCACGGTGGTCGTTTTGTTTCCGAAACACTGATGGCGGCGCTGGATGATCTGGACCAGTTATATGCTCGTCTGAAGCATGATCCTGCTTTTCTGGCAGAGTTTGACCATGATCTGGCGCAATACGTTGGACGGCCATCGCCTTTGTATCTGGCTGAGCGCTGGACACGCGAGCTGGGTGGTGCCCAAATCTATTTGAAGCGCGAAGATCTGAATCACACTGGTGCTCACAAGATCAATAACACCATTGGTCAGGCGCTGTTGGCCAAGCTGTCGGGCAAGACCCGCATTATTGCCGAGACTGGCGCAGGTCAGCATGGTGTCGCTACAGCAACCATTGCGGCACGTCTGGGCATGGAATGTGTAGTGTATATGGGGGCAGAAGACGTTCAGCGTCAGTCACCCAATGTGTATCGCATGAAATTGCTGGGTGCTACCGTGGTGCCGGTCACGTCGGGCTCCAGAACGCTGAAAGATGCGTTGAATGAGGCCATGCGTGATTGGGTTACCAATGTGGATAACACGTTCTACATCATTGGCACGGTGGCAGGTCCTCATCCATACCCTATGCTGGTACGTGATTTTCAGGCTGTGATTGGGCGAGAAGCCCGCCGCCAGTGTCTGGATCAGGCCGGCAAGTTGCCAGATGCGCTGGTTGCCTGCGTTGGTGGTGGTTCTAACGCCATTGGCTTGTTTCATCCTTTTCTGGCAGATGAGTCTGTGGCCATTTACGGGGTTGAAGCAGCAGGGCATGGCATTGCCGCTGGAGCGGGTCAGCACTCAGCCCCGTTGAATGCCGGTCGTGCCGGTGTGCTGCATGGTAATCGCACGTATCTGATGAGTGACGATGACGGTCAGATTATCGAAACGCATTCCGTCTCGGCAGGTCTGGACTATCCCGGTGTTGGCCCTGAGCACAGCTGGTTGAAAGATATTGGTCGAGCTCAGTATGTACCCATCAATGATGAGGAGGCACTGGCTGCTTTCCATCGTTTGACACGCACAGAGGGCATTATCCCTGCGCTGGAATCAAGTCATGCTCTGGCGTATGTGGAAAAGCTCGCGCCTACCATGCGACCAGATCAAGTGATTATTTGTAATCTGTCGGGTCGTGGTGACAAGGACCTGATGACGGTTGCACGTATTGAAAACATTGAGGTCTGACCTGTGAGCCGTTTGTCTTCTTATTTTGCTGAACTGAAAGTCACTGGTCGCAAGGCATTGATTCCCTACTTGGCTGCGGGTGATCCGGAGCCTGCGGTGACGGTTTCGGCCATGCATGCCTTGGTGGCGGCAGGTGCCGATGTGATTGAGCTGGGTGTACCTTTTTCCGATCCGATGGCTGATGGCCCGGTTATTACGTTGGGGCATGAGCGTGCACTGGCGCATCGGGTGAGTCTGACCCAGGTGCTGGCCATGGTCAGCGAATTTCGTCAAACCAATGACCGGACACCCGTAGTGTTGATGGGCTATTTAAATCCGGTGGAAATCATGGGTTATGCCCGGTTTGCGACATCGGCTGCGGCTGCCGGAGTGGATGGTGTGCTGATTGTTGACCTTCCTCCGGAAGAGGCCGAAGAGATTTCACTGGAATATGAGCGTGTTGGCCTGGATCCCATTTATTTGCTGGCGCCAACCACCACCATGACACGCGCCAAGCATATTCTGTCTGCTGCCAAGGGTTATGTGTATTACGTATCATTGAACGGCGTGACAGGTTCTGCCAGTCTGGATGTTGATGCCGTTGGTCGTCGTATAACCGAATTGCGTAGTTTGACTGCATTGCCGATTGGCGTTGGTTTTGGTATCAAGGATGCAGTTTCTGCTGCCGCCGTTGCAAAGCATGCAGATGGGGTGGTAGTGGGTTCGGTGCTGGTGCATTGTTTAGGCGCTCATCAAGACCGTATACAAGACATCCCTGCTGCATTGACGGCCATTTTGTCGCCAATGCGTGCAGCAATTGATTCGATTTGAGGCGATGTCAGCCTGAGCTGATGTCACTGGAGTAATTATGAGTTCAAGCTGGCTTGAGCGTATTCTGCCCAATGTTGGGCAGCCCGCTACAGAGCGTCGTGCATCGGTTCCTGAAGGGGTATGGCGCAAGTGCCCGAAATGTGAGTCCGTGTTGTATGACGCCGAGGTGGTACGCAATCAACATGTGTGCCCGAAATGTAATCACCACCTGCGTATCAATGCACGCAAACGACTTGATCTGACGCTGGATGTTGAGGGGCGCGAAGAGCTGGCCAGTGAGCTGGAACCAGTCGATATTTTGCATTTCAAGGATTCCAAGCGTTATATCGACCGTCTGAAGGATGCACAAGCCCAGACCAATGAAAAAGATGCCCTGATTGTGATGAAGGGCAGCATTAATGGGCTGCCTGTTGTTGCCGTGGCCTTTGAGTTCGAGTTTATGGGAGGGTCAATGGGTTCCGTGGTGGGTGGCCGCTTTGTGGCTGCTGCTGAGTATTGCCTGGCTAATCGGTTGCCGTTGATTTGCTTTGCGGCATCTGGTGGCGCGCGTATGCAGGAAGCCTTGTTTTCATTGATGCAGATGGCGCGTACTTCAGCCGCATTGGAGCGTTTGAAGCAGGCCGGCATTCCGTATATTTCGGTATTGACCGATCCGGTTTATGGTGGGGTATCGGCCAGTCTGGCCATGCTGGGTGACATTAATGCGGCTGAGCCTAATGCGCTGATTGGTTTTGCCGGCCCGCGCGTTATCGAGCAAACGGTGCGACAAAAACTGCCGGAAGGTTTTCAGCGTTCGGAGTTTTTGCTGGAGCATGGCACGGTCGATATCATCATTCATCGTCACGCCATGCGCGATACCTTGTTCCGCCTGTTAGCCAAGTTGATTCATCATCCCGTCTAGTTGAACCTCATGACATTTCACACCGTGACCGAGTGGCTGGAGGCGCTGGAGCAGCGCCATCCGGTCACTATTGATTTGGGCCTGGATCGGGTAGGGCAGGTAGCCGACAGATTGCACTTGCGCCAGCATGACTGCCCTGTGATTACCGTGGCCGGAACCAATGGCAAAGGTTCGACAGTGACGACCATTGCCGCGATTTCTCAGGCAGCCGGTCTGCGTGTTGCCACTTATACCTCACCGCATTTAGTGCACTTCAATGAACGTATTCGTTGTAATGGCGAGCCAATTGCCGATGTGGCCTTGGTGCAGGCGCTGAACACAATTGAAGCAGTACGTGAAGATGTATCACTGACGTATTTTGAACATACCACGCTGGCCGCCTTGCACTGGTTTAAAACCATCAAGCCGGATTTGCTGGTGCTGGAAGTGGGCCTGGGCGGACGTTTGGATGCTGTTAATCTGGTTGATCCACTGGTGTCGGTGATTACCAATATTGATCTGGATCATCAGTCCTGGCTGGGTAATACACGTGCTGAAATTGCACGTGAAAAAGCGGGCATTATGCGTACCGGTTGTCCGGTTATTCTGGGTGAGGCTGATCCTGATGCGGCCTTGTATGTAGCCGCGGAAGCCTATGGTGCTGGTCCTGTGTATCAGCGTGGCCGGGACTTTGACTGGCTGGATTCTTCGTCATTGACCTGGTCTGGGTTAGGGCGGCGTTATGAGAACCTGCCTGCATTTTCTGTGCTGCCAGACAATGCGGCGACTGCCTTGGCAGCAATCGCTGCGCTGAGGCTGCATACCTCTCTTGATATTTCTTCAGCCGCTATTCATGCGGGTTTGGCATCAGCCTTTATTGCCGGGCGCATTCAGCGCTTGCCGGGTTTGCCTGCCACCTGGCTGGATGTTGGTCATAATCCGCATGGTGTCAGTCGGTTGTGGCAGCAATTGGGAGAGTGGCCACAAGGTAAAACGCATGCAGTATTTGCGATGTTGGCCGATAAGGATATTAGTGAGGTCATTCGTTTATCGTTGCCCAGCGTTGATGTTTGGTATGTAGCCGACTTGCAAGGTGCCAGAGCCTGTTCTGCGTCGGTATTGGCGGCTTTGTTAGTTGCTCAGGGGCAAAAATTATTGTCATCCGTGTATGTCCATGACACAGTGGCAAGCGCATTGGCTGCTGCACGAAAGCAGGCGCAGGCAGATGACAGAATTGTTGTTTTTGGCTCATTTTTGACGGTGTCGGCGGTGATGCCGAATGAGGGTTAGTAATGGATGCGGCAGGTAAAAAGCGCTTGTTGGGAGCCGTTGTGGTATTTGCAGCGGCTATCTTGTTTTTGCCGTTGCTATTTTCGGGGGCGGGTGTGCGTACCTTGGAACCGCCATTGGTTCCGGCGGAGCCCGAATTGCCCGAGTCCAATGATGTAGCGCCTGCCACCGCTGAAGCTGCCAAGCGTCTCGAGGCAGATATCAGTGCGAGTCATGGCGAGCCTACTTTTTATGCCATCAAGCCACCGCAAGTGACGGTAGATGAACCAGTCAGCGAGGTGCAGGAACAATTTCGTCTGGTGACACCCGCTGCCAAGCCGCCAGTGAAAGAGGCTGTCCCGAGCAAGCCAGCAGAGGTGGCTAAGACCAAGCCAGAGCCGAAAGCAGCGCCTCAGCCAGCAGCGCCAAAGGTGGCCGAACCTAAGCCGGTAGTATCCAAGCCAGCAGAACCACCTAAACCAGTAGTACCGAAAATGGCTGATAGTGCAGCAACTGATGAGGCCACAGAGGCAAAGGCAGCTGCCGCAGCGGCAGCCGCTGCCAAAAAAGCAGAGGATGCACGCAAGGCCACGACTGCAGCCACGGCATTGCCGTCGGCATGGGTTGTGCAAATTGCCAGTCTCAGTAACAAGGCCAATGCCGAGGCTGCTGTAGCAAAGCTGCGCAGCAAGGGTTATCGCGCCAGTGTGTCGGCAGGCAATAATTTGTGGCGGGTAATTATTGGCCCTGAGCTGGATCGTGCAGTTGCCGAGAGCATTCGTGACAAGGTGTTGGCGGATGAGTCGTTGAAAATGGATGCGATCATTATGCCGTATCGACCTTAAGCGCATGACTTTTACCAGTCGTCATTGGTATCATGCGCACCTCATTTTCTGCCTGAACAATGGATGGCTAACTTGATCGATTTGCATCCTGCTGATTGGATCATCCTGGGTATCCTCGTCGTGTCGCTGATTATCGGCTTCGGGCGTGGTCTGGTGCGCGAAGTCATTTCCCTTGCTGGCTGGATTCTCGCCATTCTGGTGGCGCGCTGGTTTAACGAGCCGGTGGCAGCCTGGTTGGCTGACTGGGTAGCAACTCCTTCTGTCCGTATGGTGATGGCCTACGGTTCCCTGTTTCTAGGCACTTTATTCAGTTGCGGCCTGATTGCCCATGCCTTGAGCCTGATGATCAGAGCTGGTGGCCTGAGCCTGATTGATCGTGTACTGGGCGGTTTCTTCGGTGCTATTCGTGGTGCCGTGCTGGTGCTGGTGGCCCTGATTCTGATGGCGCCTTTTGTGAAAAGTGACCGCTGGTTTATTGATGCCAGCCTGCCACAAGCCTTTCTGTCTTACGAATCCATTGCACGTGACCTGCAGGGTCAGGTGTTAGATGTGGTCAAGTCGGCCAAACCAGTGGATGCGCCCGAGCGCACCGACTAATTACGAGGTTTTTATGTGTGGAATTGTCGCGATTGCCGGGAAATCGGCAGTTAATCAAGCGCTCTATGATGCATTAACCGTGTTGCAGCATCGCGGTCAGGATGCGGCCGGTATTGTGACTACGGAAGGTGGACGTTTATTTCTGCGCAAAGAAAACGGCATGGTGCGTGACGTATTTCACACCCGTCATATGTTGCGACTGGCTGGCAATTTTGGCATTGGTCATGTGCGTTATCCAACGGCTGGTTCTTCCAGCTCGGCAGAGGCACAGCCTTTTTATGTGAACTCACCGTACGGCATTACTCTGGCGCACAATGGCAATCTGACCAATGCCAGCGATCTGGCCGAGGATATTTATCGTGCCGATTTGCGTCATGTAAATACTGATTCCGACTCGGAAGTGCTGCTGAATGTGTTTGCACACGAGTTGCAGGCACGGGGCAAAATGACCCCTAGCATTGATGACATCTTTGCGGCTGTGGCCAGCGTGCATCGTCGCTGCAAGGGTGCTTATGCGGTGGTGGCCATGATTACCGGTCATGGCATTGTCGGCTTTCGTGATCCACACGGCATTCGCCCGGCTATTTATGGTGAGCGTGATACACCGCAGGGCAAGGAATACATTATTGCTTCAGAGTCGGTGGCCATTACGTCATTGGGCTTTCGCGTAGTCCGTGATCTGTTGCCGGGCGAGGCGGTGTTTTTGTCAATGGATGGCAAGATTCATACCCGTCAATGTGCTGAGAATCCAACCTATACGCCCTGTATTTTTGAGCTGGTCTATTTTGCGCGACCTGACTCCATCATGGATAATATCTCGGTTTATAAAGCTCGCTTGCGTATGGGAGAGCGCCTGGCGCAGACCATTCAGCGTGACTTTGCCGATCTGAAAATTGATGTGGTGATTCCGATTCCTGATACCAGCCGTACCTCGGCGCTGGAGCTGGCGAACCACCTGAATGTGAAGTACCGCGAAGGCTTCATGAAGAACCGCTATATTGGCCGTACGTTCATCATGCCGGGCCAGGGACAACGTAAAAAGTCGGTACGTCAAAAGCTCAACCCGATCGAGCTGGAGTTCCAGGGCAAGAATGTATTGCTGGTGGATGACTCGATTGTGCGCGGTACAACCTGTCGTGAAATCATTCAGATGGCGCGTGATGCCGGAGCCAACAAGGTTTATTTTGCTTCTGCTGCACCTGCGGTGAAATATCCCAATGTCTATGGCATTGATATGCCGGCCAAGGATGAGCTTATTGCCTATGGTCGTACCGAGCAGGAAATCTGTGAGTTGATTGGTGCCGACGCGCTGATCTATCAAAAACTCGAAGACTTGATTGCTGCGGCCCGCGAGGGTAATAACGATATTGGCGAGTTTGATTGTTCAGTCTTTACTGGTGAGTATGTGACGGGTGATATTGACGACGCATATCTGGAAGAGCTACAGGCATCACGTAATGACAATGCCAAATCAGTGAATGCTCGCGTTGTGGATATTGTTGATTTATCAAATGGTTAATGCCAAAACTGAGGCGAAAAAATGGATGATGCAACGTTTGAATTAAGTGGCTTTGATACCTTGGCGGTACGTGCGGGCAATTACCGCAGTGAGCAGGGTGAACATTCGGAAGCCATGTTTCTGACGTCATCATTTGTATTTGCCTCGGCAGCGGAGGCCGCTGCACGTTTTGGGGGTACCGAACCCGGTAATATTTATTCGCGCTTTACCAATCCTACCGTGCGTGGTTTCGAAGAGCGCCTGGCGGCATTGGAAGGTGGTGAGCGTGCGGTAGCGACCAGCTCCGGTATGGCGGCCATTCTGGCCACGGTATTGGGGCTGCTGAAAGCTGGTGATCATGTATTGGCTTCGCAAAGCCTGTTTGGCACCACCAATGTGTTGCTGGAAAAATATGCTGCCAAATTTGGCATTACCACCACTTTTGTGCCGCTGAGTGATGTTGATGCCTGGGCCAGAGCAATGACTCCTGCCACGCGTTTGTTATTTGTCGAAACACCCAGTAATCCACTGGGAGAAATTGCCGATATTGCTGCGTTGGCTGATATTGCGCATCAGCAGGGTGCCTTATTGGCGGTAGATAACTGTCTTTGTACCCCCGCTTTGCAACGTCCGCTGGCGTTGGGAGCTGATCTGGTGATTCATTCTGCCACCAAGTATCTGGATGGTCAGGGCCGGTGTCTGGGTGGTGCTGTGGTCGGGCCGGCGGCCTTGCTGGAAGAAGTGTTTGGTGTAGTCAGAACCTGTGGCCCCAGCATGAGCCCGTTTAATGCCTGGGTTTTTCTGAAAGGTCTGGAGACATTGCGCTTGCGTATGGAGGCACATTCGCAGCGTGCGCTGGCTTTGGCACAGTGGTTAAGTCAGCAGCCAGCCGTCAGCAAGGTGCATTATTGTGGCCTGCCTTCACATCCTCAGCATGAACTGGTCAAGCGTCAGCAGCGCGGCTTTGGTGGCGTATTGTCGTTTGAGCTGGTGGGTGGGCGTGACGCTGCCTGGGCTTTTATTGACGCTACCCAAGTCATGTCGATTACCGCCAATCTGGGCGACTGTAAAACCACGATTACGCATCCGGCGACAACCACGCATGGTCGTTTAAGCCCCGAAGCAAAAGCGGCGGCAGGCATCACCGACAGCCTGATTCGTATTGCAGTGGGTTTGGAGGATCTGGATGACCTGATCGCCGATTGTCAGCGAGGCTTTGCGGCGTTGTGAGCCAATCCACGCAGGTCATCGTCATCGGAGCAGGCATATCCGGTTTGTATGCTGCCCGTCTGCTGCGCTCCTTTGGTTATCAGGTGACGGTACTGGAGGCCAATGAGCGTGTGGGCGGTCGATTGGCCAATCACATATTTGCCAATGGCGACTGCGTTGATGTCGGCGGGCAGTGGGTTGGACCTGGCCAGCATCGCATGTATCAACTGATTGCCCAGCTCAATCTTGAAACTTATCCGCTGTGGTTTCATGGCGATAATCTGGTGGTACGGCCAGGCCAGCACAAGCGTTATCGCGGCACCATTCCGGCGGTCAGCCCCTGGGTGCTGAGTCAGCTGGGTTGGGTGTTGTGGCGCTTTGATCGCCTGGCTGCCGGGATTGATCCGCAGTCTCCGTGGACACATCCGAAAGCCGCTGAATATGACCGTCAGACACTGGCAGACTGGGCGCACAGGCATTGTGGCCATGGTTATGCCTACGAGTTGTTTGCGACCAGTGTAGGGGCTGTATTTGCTGCCGAGCCTGAGCAGGTATCGTTATTGCATGCCTTGTTTTATGCCCGCTCGGGGCAGAGCTTTAGTCATTTGCTGGCTGTGCAGGGTGGTGCTCAACAGGATCGGGTGCATGGCGGTACGGTGGGTTTGTGTCAACGCATGGCGGATGATCTGGGCAACAGGGTCAAACTGTCACATCCGGTGACTGGTGTACATTGGTCGGCGGATGGCGTGACGGTCAGTACTCATGCCGGAGATTTTGAGGCCAAACATTTGGTATTGGCAGTACCCCCCAACCAGTTGCAAGACATCAGTTTTTCACCGACGCTGGAGGTCGAACGCATGGCGCTTTGGCAGTCTATGCCGGCGGGTGCTGCCATCAAGTGCGTGGCGCAATATCCAACACCATTCTGGCGTGAGCAAGGCTTGTCGGGGCAGGTGGTTGCCACCCATCGCAGCGTACGTATCACTTTTGATAATACCGAGGCAGGCAAGTCCTGCGGTTTGTTGATGGGCTTTATTGAGGCTGATCAGGCGCGTTACTGGGGAGCCCAGTCGGCAGCGGACAGACAGGCAGAGGTGTTGTCTTGTTTAACCGAATACTTTGGTGATGAGGCGGCTCATCCATTGGAGTATGTAGACAAGGACTGGCGTGCGCAGCCGTGGATTAGGGGCTGTTATGCCGCTTTGATGGGGCCGGGTGTGCATACCCAGTATGGTCATCTTCGCGCTCAGGCGGTTGGGCCTATCCAGTTTGCAGGTACCGAGTCAGCGACTCAGTGGTATGGTTATATGGAGGGTGGTTTGCAGTCCGCCGAGCAGGCAGTGCAGGCCATTTTGCAAACTTACCGACAGACTTGATCACGCAACATAAAGGTCGTCTCATGACTAAACAGTTGCTGGTGGTAGCTCATGCACCATCACCCAATACTCAACGCCTGGTTGATGCATTGCTGAAGGGTGCGCGTCACCCGGATATTGCAGGCGTGACGGTATCTTATATTCCCCCCTTGCAGGCGCAACCAGAAGATGTTCTGGCGGCGGATGCCATTATTTTGGGTACTACCGAAAACCTGGGCTATATGAGCGGTGCGCTGAAGGACTTTTTTGACCGCTGCTATTACCCGGTACTGGAGCAAAAGCAGGGTTTGCCCTGTGCGCTTTATATCAGGGCAGGGCATGATGGTACGGGTACTGAGCGTGCCGTGAGCACTATTGTGACCGGGTTGCGCTGGACCTGGGTACAGCCTCCACTGGTTTTGAAAGGGCCTTGGCAAGAGGGCTTTATTGAGCAGTTGGAGAACTTGGGGATGACGCTGTCGGCTGGTTTGGAAGCGGGCGTTTTTTAAGGTTTCCCCGGCTGCGCTGGCGTGCTTTAATCAGGCCAGTTTTAAGGAGTTTTTATGCGTATTGTGAACATGACGGGGGCTGCTGCACTGTTGTTTGGTGCCGCCTTATTGACTGCTTGCCAGGGTCGACCGATGGCATCTTCAGATGCTCCTGTGACGATTTATCGAAGTGCTCAGGCACTGCAATGTGAGCCGGAAAGTGGTGTGTCTCTGGCGCAGGCCGAGGCTGAATTGGCCCACGCCGGGGTCGCTGGTCGTTGTGGTCAGGTGGGTGACGATGGTGCCATGCGTATTCAGTTGTGTGGTGCCGATAGTGGTCGTATTCATCTGTTCCGGATTGCGGCCAGTGATCTGACGGCAGCACAGGCTCTGGGATACCAGCCTGCCAATACACTGGCCTCTGTACCTGCCAGTTACTGTGATCAAGTTACAGAGCCTGCAGCGGCAGAGGATGTGACTCTATGAGTAAAACCGCACCAGCTGCTTATAGTGTGGAAGAAGAAGTAGCGAATGCGGTCACTCATGGTTTGGCAGCAGCGGCCAGTATTGTTGCCATCACACTGATGCTGGTGAAAGGCATGCCGACCTTGTCGGTGGCCGAGCTGGTGGGCATTGCGGTTTATGGTGCCAGTCTGGTGTTGTTGTTTTTATGTTCAACGCTGTATCACAGCATTACTCAGGAACGCACCAAGGCCGTGTTCAAGCGCCTTGATCATTGTGCGATCTATCTGTTGATTGCGGGTACGTATACACCGCTATTGATGATCTCCCTGGACTCTTTTGCGGCATCGATTATGCTTTGGCTGATCTGGGCCATTGCGCTGAGCGGTGTGATTTTCAAGTTGTACTTCATTCATCGATTCCAGCGCCTGTCATTGATTACTTATTTGCTGATGGGCTGGTTGTCGATGTTTCTGATTTATGACCTGTGGCAGGCGCTTGAACGTACGGGCTTCTGGCTGTTACTGGCGGGTGGCCTGTGTTTTACCTTGGGTGCTGGTTTTTATGCAGCCAAGCAGTACCGTTTCACGCATGCCATCTGGCATGTGTTTGTGGCAGCGGGTGCTGCATGTCATGCCGTGCTTATTGGTGTGTACGTTATTCCTGGCAGCATTTAAGAAAATTACCTTGGCGTAATGATAGCCATCACCTGCTTACATCTTTAGGGTGCTTGATACAAAGCATCTACACTTGCTTGCAAATCACCTAATTTAACCCCCCTCGCTGAAACTAAAGCGCGACACACTTTTGGATCGAACTGTTGCAATCTCGGTTGCATATAGAAACGGTTTACAAAAGGGTGTTTGCGATGAAGATTCTGATTGCTGATGACAGTAAGGCCATGCGTCTGGTGATTAACCATATGCTCAAACAGGCTGGCTTTCGTGGTCATGACATTATCGAGGCAGCGGATGGTAATGAAGCATTTGATGCCATTCATCGCGATGATCCCGACCTGATCATTTCTGATTGGAACATGCCTGGGCGCACCGGCATTGAAGTACTTCAGGAAATTCGTGCTGCCGGTATTGATACCACCTTTGGTTTTGTGACCACCGAAATCAGTCCGGAAATGCGAGCTTTGGCAGAAAGCGCCGGTTCCTCATTTCTGATTGGCAAGCCCTTTACGCCGGATGACTTTCAGCGTGCTCTGGACGACATCATTCATTAAGGAGCATTGCCATGGCCAGCTTGCCGTCTGTGACTGAAGTCGAACAATTACTGAAAACCTTTTTCAGGCGTGACATTGATGTGTCTGCCGTTGCTGCACCAGCAGCGCCATTTCCATATGCGGGGCAGTATGTTTCGGGTGATGGTGTGGCCGTTGCCATGGTGCGTGCAGACATTGGTTTCGCTGCCTCGTCCTCTGCGGCATTTGCCCTGATTCCTGCCGGTGTGGCCAGGGAAAATATTCAAAATGGTCAGCTGGATGAAGTGTTTTCCGAGCTCTATGCCGAAGTCCTGAATGTGCTTTCTCGTCTGTTTGCCAATAAAGATTATGACCGTGTGACCTTGAATCAGAAGGACATTGGTCAGGGCACATTGCCCGCGGCTACAGAAAAGCAGGCTTTGCATATTGCGGTGGATGTTGATGGTTATGCGCCTGGCAAATTGAGCTTTTACCTACTGTAAGTCATGGCTTGGAGATGGTGATGGGTAACGATATGGATATGAGTGAGTTTCATGCGATCTTCTTTGAAGAGGCACAGGAGCACCTCGATAGCATGGAGTCGTTACTGTTGGCGCTGGATGTGGGTAATCCCGAAGATGAGCAGTTGAATGCCATTTTCCGTGCCGCACACTCAATCAAGGGCAGCAGCGCTACTTTTGGTTTTCCGGATATGGCAGCAGTAACCCATGACCTGGAAACCTTGCTCGATCGGGTGCGTAAAAAAGAGCTGGCACTTACCGAAGAGATTGTGGACATCACCTTGGTGGCCAAGGATTTGCTGCGTAATCAGCTGGCTTTTCATCAAGGTGGTGAGCCGGTTGATGAGGCTGATGTCAGCAGTATCTGCAAGCATATTCAGAAGCTGGCCAGTGCAGAAAATACCAGTGTTGATGTCAAGCCCAAGTCAGTTGAGCCTGATGATTCCGTAGTGAATAAAGTGGCGGTATCAACTGCAGCGACTACATCGATTCGGGTGAGTGTCGAGAAGGTTGATCAGCTGATTAATCTGGTCGGTGAGCTGGTGATTACCCAATCGATGCTGGCTCAGACCGCACAGGTCGAATTCATTGAAAACGAGCGCTTGTATGAGCGTTTGCAGCAGTTGGAGCGCAATACCCGCGAGCTGCAAGAGTCGGTGATGAGTATTCGCATGTTGCCGGTCAGCTCCGTCTTCAGTCGTTTTCCTCGTCTGGTACGCGATCTGGCGGGGCAATTGGGTAAGCAGATTGATTTACGCACCTTCGGTGAAGCCACCGAGCTTGATCGGGGCGTGATTGAAAAGATTACCGATCCACTGACGCACCTGATTCGCAACAGTGTTGATCATGGCATCGAGATGCCTGAGCAGCGCGTCTCCAAAGGGAAGTCAGCACGCGGTGTCCTGACCCTGTCGGCATTTCATCAGGGTGGCAGTGTCATTATCCAGATCAAGGATGATGGTGCCGGTTTGAATCGTGATCGAATTCTGTCCAAAGCCCGTGAACGTGGCATCTCCGTATCGGATAACCCGACTGACCAAGAGGTTTGGGGCCTGATTTTTGCGCCCGGCTTTTCAACCGCTGACGTGGTGTCGGATGTGTCTGGCCGTGGTGTCGGCATGGACGTGGTACGACGCAATATTGAAAGCCTGGGTGGTCGTGTGGATATCGCTTCCGAGACCGAGCAAGGCACAACTATCACCATTCGTTTGCCGCTGACGCTGGCGATTATGGATGGCATGTCGATTGGCGTTGGCGACCAGCTTTATATCGTGCCGATGACGGCAATTATCGAATCATTACGGCCAGCAGCCAGTGACATCAAGTTTATTGCCGGTCAGGGGCGTCTGGTATATGTGCGTGGCGAATATCTGCCCATGGTCGCTTTATACGAAGTGTTCGGGTTGAAGCCTGCACAGCAGCATCCCGAAGATGGAATTTTGATCATTGTTGATACCGAGCTGGGTCGTGCCGCTTTGTTTGTGGATGAGCTGCTGGGGCAGCGTCAGGTCGTGATCAAAAGTCTTGAGTCCAATTACCGCAAGGTTCCCGGAATTTCTGCCGCTACCATCATGGGTGATGGCAGCGTTTCGATGATTCTGGATGTATCGGAAACCGTTCGTTTGGGGCGCAGATCAGCACCACTGGCATTGGTGAGTTAGGAGGAAGTATGTCGGATAAAAAAACCATGGTTGATGGTACTCAATCCGAGAATGGTAAGGAGCTGTTGACCTTTGCCCTTGGTAGCGAAGAGTACGGAATCGATATTTTAAAAGTTCAGGAAATTCGGGGTTATGAAAAAGTCACGCATATCGTGAACTCTCCGGCTTTCATCAAAGGTGTCATTAATTTACGCGGCACCATCGTGCCCATTATTGATCTGCGTCTGAAATTTGCCTTGGGCTCAGCAGAATACACGGCCTTTACCGTGGTCATTATTTTGAATGTTTCCAATCGTGTAGTGGGCGTGGTGGTGGACTCGGTGTCTGACGTGATCTGTCTGGATCCCGATGAGATTAAAGAGGCTCCACCGATGAGTAGTGATCTGGATACCCGATTTATTCAGGGCCTGGCGACCTTAAATGAGCGCATGGTGATTTTAATGGATATCGAAGCATTAATGAGCAGCCCCGACATGGCGTTGAGTGCCGAAGCTGCCTGAACAATTGCGTTAAGACAAAGATAACTGGAGAAAAATTATGCGCACTAATTTGCCTGTTACAGGAGTAGAGCGTCATTTGGCGGATGGTGAATTCATTCTGTCCAAAGCTGACCTGAAAGGTAATGTGACCTATATCAACCGCACATTTATTGAAATGAGTGGTTTTACTGAAGCCGAACTGATGGGTGAGCCGCATAATATTTTGCGCCATCCTGATATGCCTACGGAAGCATTCCGTGACTTCTGGTCGACGCTGAAATCAGGCAAGTCCTGGAGCGGTATGGTCAAGAACCGCTGTAAAAATGGCGACCATTATTGGGTGCAGGCTAACGCCTCACCGATTTGGCAAAACGGCACCATGATCGGTTATATGTCTGTACGTACACGTCCTGATCGTCGTCTGGTGGATGAAGCCGAAGAGCTGTATCGCAAAATGCGTAATGGCGAAACCAAAGTGACCTTGAGTGAAGGCCGCATCATGCAGCCTGGCTTGAAAGGTCGCCTGCATGAGCTGACCAATATTTCGATCAAGCGTCGGGTGGCTGGTGTGTTTACGCTGACCATGCTGGCTTTATTGGCAGCAGGCCTGTTAAGCATGCAGGGCTTTGGTGTTGGCACAGGCAGTGTGTCGACAGTAGCTGGTCTGGCCGTGGTTGCTGCGTTGATGGCGTATTTCCTGAAGCGTACCTATTCCGTGGTGGCACAGCCTCTGCAGAAGATTCGTCAGCAAATGGTCGAAATTACCAATGGCAATATGTCTTTGTTGATCAACAAGGATCGTAGTGACGAAATTGGTGACATGTCTGATGCATTCAAGTCGATGTTTATCAAGTTGCGCTTTGATATGGCGGATACCAAACGTACTGCCGATGCGGCCATGCGGATGAATTTTGCACTGGATAATGTGTCGACGCCGGTGACTGTATCCAATGAAGAAAATAACCTGATTTATATGAATCGTTCGGGACGGGCATTGCTGGAAAGCATTTTCAAGAGCTCGAAAGCGGTTGACGGTCTGTATGGCAAGCCGCTGGCTGAGTCATTGACTGACGAAGGTCTGATTGCCATTACAACAGGACGTCTGGAAAAGGCCCAGATGGCTCAGGGTATGGTAGGTGACAAAATTATTCGCCTGTCTACCAGTCCGGTAATTGATCCATCAGGTGTTTATCTGGGACGAGTCTGTCAGTGGGTAGATCGCACCGCAGAAATCGCTGCCGAGCAGGATGTGGCTGCCATTGTTGAAGCTGCGGCTTCAGGCGACTTCAGCAAACGTATTGAAGTGAGCAATAAAGAGGGCTACTTCAAGTCGCTGGCAGTGGATTTGAACGGATTTGTCGAGGCGGTTGATAACGCATTGTCTGATGTGGTGCGTGTGTTGAACTCGCTGGCCAAGGGTGATTTGACCCAGACCATCGAGCGTGAATACCAAGGCACATTCGCGCAGATGAAAACAGACGCCAACGCTACTGTTGCTCAGCTGAAGAGTATTGTGACCACCATCAGTGAAGCTACTGATGCCATTAATGGTGCAGCGAAGGAAATTGCCTCTGGCAACGTGGATTTGTCACGTCGTACCGAATCGCAAGCTGCCAGCCTGGAGCAAACGGCCTCCAGTACCGAAGAGCTGACCAATACGGTTAAAAACAACGCGGACAATGCCAGTCAGGCCAGCCAGTTGGCACGTACTTCGTCTGAAGTGGCTGATCGTGGTGGCAAGGTAGTGAGTGAGGTGGTCAGTACCATGGGTGCGATTGCCGAGTCTTCCAACAAGATTGCTGAAATCATCAGTGTGATTGATGGCATTGCCTTCCAGACCAATATTCTGGCGCTGAATGCGGCTGTTGAAGCGGCTCGTGCCGGTGAACAAGGTCGTGGTTTTGCAGTGGTGGCGGGTGAAGTACGTAATCTGGCGCAACGTTCGGCATCGGCAGCGAAGGAAATCAAGGAGCTGATTTCCGAGTCGGTCAGCAAGGTCAGCAATGGTTACAAACTGGTTGAAACAGCGGGTCAGACCATGCAGGAAATTGTGTCTTCGACTCAGCGTGTGGCCAGCATCATGAACGAGATTTCGTCGGCTTCTGAAGAGCAACGTAACGGCATCATGCAGCTGAGCCATGCCATTACCAGCATGGATGAATCGACTCAGCAAAACGCCGCTCTGGTGGAAGAAGCTGCGGCTTCGGCACAGTCTCTGGAAGACCAGGCTAATAACCTGAGTCAGGCAGTGGGTGTGTTCCGTGTCGATGGCAAGCCTTCAGGTCGTGGCAAGGGCTTTAGTCCGAATGTCGAGCGCCTGCCACTGCGTGCGGTGTCCGGTGATTCCGCTCCCGTACGTACACGCATGACCAGCAAGGCCGATGATGGCTGGGAAGAGTTCTAAGCAATAGCAGTTGTCGATTGAAAAGGGGCACAACAATGTGCCCCTTTTACCGTGAGCCGAGTGAGACATTATGGCGAATGCAGGCTTGTTAGAGGGGCACGACCGTGGGTTTACCTTCAATGAGGGTGACTTTCGGCAGGTGCAACGGCTGATCTATGAGTATGCAGGCATCAAATTGTCGGATGCCAAGCAGGACATGGTGTATGGCCGCATGATTCGTCGTTTGCGGCATCATGGTCTGACTACATTCAGGAGTTATCTGGAGCTTATTCAGCAGGACAAGCAGGAGTGGGAGGCATTTGTTAACAGCCTGACTACCAACCTGACCTCGTATTTCCGTGAGCCTTATCATTTCCCTGTTTTGCGGCAGTTTTTGCAGGAGCGCATGGGTCGGCGCATGCGCATCTGGTGCAGTGCGGCTTCTACCGGTGAAGAGCCTTATTCCATTGCCATTACGGTATTGGAAGCGCTGGGTGCCAGGGCGCAGGATGTAGAAATTATTGCGACTGATATTGATACCAGCGTATTGGCCAAAGCGAGTGCAGGACTCTATTCGATAGATCGTATCGAGTCGCTGTCAGACGCGCACAAGCAGTTCTTTTTTCGTGGCACCGGAAAAAATGCAGGTCAGGTCAAGGTCAAGCCGGAAGTGCAGCGACTGGTCAAGTTTCATCAGCTGAATTTGCTGGATAAGTCCTGGGTGGTCAAAGGCTGCTTTGACATCATGTTTTGCCGCAATGTGCTGATTTATTTTGATAAGGAAACGCAGCGCAGCATTCTGGATCGTTTTCATCCCATGCTGGCTGATGATGGTCTTTTATTCGTGGGTCATTCCGAGTCGTTACTACATATGAATGACAAATTTCGCCTGCGCGGCAAAACCGTTTACGACAAACGCTGATTGCCATGAGAAATGCCATGTCAAAGCAACGGATCAGATCGGTGAGTGACCAGGCGGTTAAACGCTTTCATGACCATACCTTAGGGATGGACGTGATCAAGGTATTGCCGGGTGAGTTTTATGTCACGCAGGAAAAAATAGCACTGGCGACCGTGCTTGGCTCTTGTGTAACAGCGTGTTTGTGGGATCCCTTGACCAAGACAGGCGGAATGAATCACTTCATGCTGGTGGATGCAGAGATGGGTGGCAAGCCCGTTGATTCCATGCGTTATGGCGTATTTTCGATGCATACGCTGATTGAGCAATTGGTTGATGCGGGTGCATTAAGACATTGTTTGCAGGCCAAGGTTTTTGGTGGTGCCAGGGTCTTGAGCGGTGAAACCAGCTTTCATGTCGGGCATGAAAATAACAATTTTGTCCTGGAGTATCTGCGTCGGCAGAAAATACCGGTAGTGGCTCAGGACCTGGGTGGTACCAGCGCCAGGAAAGTGATGTTTTTTCCTGAAACAGGCAAGGTCATGTTGAAACGTATGCCGATGAATACCGATGAGTACCGCCACTTAATTCAAGGTGAGCTATAGATATGTCTGCATTAAGCGCATCAGCACTGAGTACGTCGGTTAATGATTTTATCAAGGTATTAATCGTGGATGATTCGCCAACCATGCAACTGGTGTTGACTCAAATGATTAATCAGCAGCCGGATATGCGTGTGATTGGTACGGCGGCTGAACCTGTGTCCGCACGTGCCCTGATCAAAGAGCTTAATCCCGATGTGTTGACGCTGGATGTTGAAATGCCTGGCATGGATGGTCTGAGCTTTCTTGAAAAGATCATGGATTTGCGGCCTATGCCGGTAGTCATGATTTCCAGCTGTTTGCAGGCAGGCTCTCCCAAATCAATCATGGCTAAATCTCTGGGAGCCTGTGAGCTGGTTGAGAAGCGTCATTTGGGCGGCCGAGAGGCCTTGTATGCAATGGCTGAGGAAGTGACCAGCAAGATTAGAAAGGCCAGGAAGCATGCCTGGCGTATGCCGTCGGTGGTTAAAGCCAGTGTATCGACGAGTGCGTTTGCAGATATGGTTTTTCCGGAAAATTGCTGGATCATGCTGGGTGCCTCTACCGGGGGTACCGAGGCGATCAAGGCCTTTCTGGATCATATGCCTGCTCATGCACCAGCCATTATGATGGCTCAACATATGCCGGAAGGATTTACCACACGCTTTGCCGGTCGGCTGAACGATAGTTGTGCGATGACGGTGGTGGAAGCCGGACATAATCAGCCTGTGCGGGCGGGGTGTGTCTATCTGGCACCGGGGCATTCGCACTTGTCCGTACGGAGACGATCAGGTGGCGAAGTGGTCACTGAACTATCGCAAGGGCCGGAGGTTAATCGACATCGTCCGGCAGTGGATGTGTTGTTTCATTCTGCTGCGGAGCAATTGGGCAACAAGGCCGCCGGTGTATTGTTGACGGGCATGGGCAAGGATGGTGCTGCCGGTTTGTTGGCGATGCATAACAAAGGTTCGTATACGGTGGCGCAGGATGAAACCAGCAGCGTGGTTTATGGCATGCCCAAGGCGGCTGTGCTGTTGAATGCCGTGGATGAGCAGGGTAGCCCTGCCGAGCTGTGTGCCAAAGTTTTGACGCGCCTGGCAAAGCCCTCGACCTGATTTTGACCTTCTTTCTTTGAATGTAAGTAAGTTACTGAGTTATAAGTAATTTATATCATGGCACGGTCTTTGCTATAGCTAGATATAGCTAATCCAAAGACGGTGTTATGTATGAACAAGAAGGTACTGGTTATCGTTGTTGTACTCATGTTTGTGGTGATGGGTGCAGCCATTGCAGGAACGGTTTTTTTCCTGAAAAGCTCAATGTCTGTGGCTGCGCCAATGTCTGCTGACGGGGTTGCAGTTGAGGTTGTTCCGGCGCCTGTCACTGCCATTGCCACGCCTATTTATAAAACGCTCGAACCAGCATTTGTGGTCAATATTGATGACGGCCGCACGGTGCGTTTTCTGCAAGTCAAAGTGGATGTAATGGCGCGTAGTCAATCCGTACTGAATGAGATTGATGTATTCGAGCCACGTATCCGCAACGACATCATCATGTTTTTCAGCACACTTAATCGCGAAATGGTGCGTGATCATGCCCAGCGCGAACAGCTGCAATCCCAGGTACTGAACATTATTAATAGCGTCTTGGCAGAGTCGGGACGGCGGGGTGTTGAGGCCGTGTATTTCACCAGCTTTGTTGTGCAGTAAGGAGTGACAGCATGGGTGACATTCTGGAGCAAGATGAGCTCGACGCACTGATGAACAATATGGGTGACATCGTCAAGGATGAGCCAGCCCCTGCCCAAGATGGTGAGGCTTATGATTTTGCGCGTCAGGACTATGCCGTACATCGATTGATTCCAGCCTTGTCGCTGATTCAGACCCATTTTGCCGATGCCGTGAAAGAAGTGCTGCGTCAGTGGGTGCCGGCGCTGGACAGCATTCGGGCCGAGCGTATTGCAGTGATGAAGTTCGGTGAGCTGAAGCGCAGCATGGCGCCACCATGTGACATCAGCTGTATTCAGGCCATTCCATTAGGTGCTCTCAGCTATCTGGTGGCTGAGCCTGATCTGGTGTTTACCCTGGTTGATCGTTTTTTTGGTGGTTCAGGGAAGGTGAACAAGGCACGCGTAGTGGCTGAATTTTCACCTGCCGAATCACGCTTCATGGACATGGTCAGCAAGGCCTTGATGCCGGTATATGCCGATGCATGGCGTCCTACGCTGGAAA
Organism: uncultured Paraperlucidibaca sp.; assembly: GCA_964569335.1. GTDB lineage: Bacteria > Pseudomonadota > Gammaproteobacteria > Pseudomonadales > Moraxellaceae > Perlucidibaca. The sequence goes on along the minus strand of CAZMVL010000003.1, from coordinate 112,127 downwards.
TCAGTCCACAGATTCAAAGCCGTTTGTCTGACCTGCGTTATATCGATGAGCTGCAAGAGTCGGACACGGTACTGGTGACTCGTTTTGTACTGCATTTTGAGAATCTGGAAGCGGCATTCTGGTTGTTGTTGCCATGGGCAGCCATTGATCCTGTGCGTGAAAGCCTGGGAGCCGGTGTGCGTGTCAATCGCCAGGAGCAGGATGCCGAGTGGAATCAGCGTTTACGTGCGGGTCTGATTTCATCTGCGTTGACGGTGGTTGCTACCTTGCCAGAAATCCCTGTCAGTTTGCAGCGGGTATCTACCATGAAAGTGGGCGATATCTTGCCCATCGAAACACCGGATCAGGTGAAAGTGGCTATTGAAGGACAGGATGTGATGACCGGCACTTTTGGTGTTCATGATGGTCAGGTAGCTGTTGCCATTGAACGAATTTTTAAGCCAATCAATACACAGAGGTAAGCCGCCATGGCGAATGAATTAGAGAGTTCGGATGAAGTCAGCATGATGAGTACAGATAGCCATGACAGCGAAGTACAGGCCGCCACCATGTCGAATTTAAGCCCAAAGCCAGCGCTGGCAATGGCCTCGGCAGAGTCCAGCAAGCAGTTCAGTCTGGACATGATCATGGATGTCAGTGTCAGCCTTTCCATTGAGGTGGGCCGTACACGCATGAGCATTAATGAGCTGCTCAAGCTGAGTCAGGGTTCAATTATCGAGCTGGATCGCATGGCAGGAGAGCCGCTGGATGTGCTGGTGAACGGCACGCTGGTGGCGCGCGGCGAAATTGTCGTGGTGAAGGAAAAGTTCGGCATCATGTTGACCGAAGTGGTCAGCCCGGAAGAGCGTGTGCGCCGTCTGCGCTAAGGAATGATCATGAAACCCATCGCCATTATCTTGTTGTTGTCGCCGGGCACGGTCTGGGCAGCTAACGCGGTTCAGCCATTGTCACTGAGTAATGTGTTTTCAATGCTGTTTGGTCTGGCCATTGTTTTGGGGCTGTTGTTTGCCGGTGCCTGGTTGATCAAGCGTTTGCAGAATGTACGTGGGCAACTGCCGGATCAACAGCTGATCAAGGTGTTGTCGGTACAGCAGCTAGGTATCAAAGACCGCGTGGTGTTGTTACAGGTGGGTGACGAGCGTGTACTGGTTGGCTCTGGCAGTCAGGGTCTGCGCGCCCTGCATAGCTGGAAACAGGCGGGATCGTTTCAGTCTGCCTTGCAACAGAGTCAGGGTAATTAAGACCATGTGGCGCTTATCAGTTGTACTGGCTCTGGTGCTGATGCCGCAATGGTCGTGGGCGGTTGAGTCCGGCTTGCCGATGTTGTCGACCAGCCGGAATGCAGCAGGCGGTGAAGACTATACCGTGTCATTGCAGCTGTTGGGCATCATGACCATTCTGACGCTGATTCCTGCCCTGGTACTGGGCATGACAGCGTTTACCCGCATCATCATTGTGTTGGCCATCCTGCGTCAGGCCCTGGGTACAGGGCAGTCGCCGTCTAATCAGGTGTTGTTGACGATCAGTCTGTTTTTAACCTTTTTTGTGATGTCACCAGTGTTGGATGCGGCATACAAAGAGGCGGTGGTGCCGTATCAGGCTGATGAAATGAGTTTTGCCGATGCTGTAAAAACCGGCTTTGAACCATTCAGAACTTTCATGCTCAGCCAGACGCGTGAAGATGACATTGCCATGTTTGCCGAAATTGCTAATACCCCCGCCATGTCCGGTCCTGAAGATGTGCCAGTGACGGTATTGATGGCGGCCTTTATTACCAGCGAATTGAAAACGGCGTTTCAGATTGGTTTTCTGGTGTTTATTCCCTTCGTCATTATCGATCTGGTGGTGGCCAGTGTATTGATGTCGATGGGCATGATGATGCTTTCGCCGATGATGATTTCGCTGCCGTTCAAGATCATGTTGTTTGTGCTGGTGGATGGCTGGGCATTGATCATGGGCTCGCTGGCAGCCAGTTTCAGATTGACAGGAGGCTGAGATGACACCGGATACCGTGATTGAGTTGGGTCGCCAGGGGCTGATGGTGATTATTCTGCTGGCGGCTCCCATGTTGCTGTCAGCGTTGGCTGCCGGTTTGTTGATTGGCCTGTTTCAGGCCGCTACACAGATCCAGGATATGACACTGAGCTTTATCCCCAAACTGGTTGTGCTGGTGATTGCTCTGGGCGTTACTGGCCCCTGGATGCTGCGTATGCTGGTGGATTACACCCGCAATTTATTCCAGATGATCCCCGGCATCGTGGGCTAAGGCAGATGACGATTACCGAGGTACAACTGCTGACCTGGATGAGTACCTTCTGGTTGCCGTTTGTGCGTATTGCCGGTGCCATGATGGCAGCTCCTATCTTTGGTAATCGTAATATTCCGGTTCGTGTGCGCATTTTGCTGGGTTTGCTGGTAGCTATTCTGGTCACACCCAATATGCCGGTGACGGTATCCGTCAATCCATTGTCAGTCAGTGCCATGCTGATGGCAGCCAATGAGTTGCTCATCGGCATCATGATGGGTTTTCTGATTCAGCTTATTTTTGAAGCCATCATGTTTGCGGCGCAAATGATTGCGACCGGTATGGGTCTGGCCTTTTCGGTCATGACAGACCCTCAGCAAGGTATTTCCATTCCTGTGCTGGGGCAGTTTCTGATGTTGATTACCACGCTGCTGTTTTTGGCCATGAATGGTCATCTGGAATTTATCCGTATGGTGTCTGGCAGTTTTGTGGCCTGGCCAATTGGTCAGGCCTGGCTAGGCGCTGACGTGTCTTTTCAGCTGGCGGCTGCCTTGGGTGACATGTTGCGTGGTGCGGTCAGGGTTGCCCTGCCTGCGGTGATGGCATTGCTGGTGGTGCAAATTGCCATGGGCGTGGTGAGTCGTGCAGCACCAACACTTAACCTGTTTGCGGTGGGTTTCCCGATTGCCATTTTCCTGGGGTTTGTGGTGCTTGAACGAGTGCTGCCAGGATTGTTGCCTATTCTTGATTTTATGCTGACCACGGCAGTGGAAAAAGTCGGACTGCTGCTGCAGGGAGGCAGCCGTGTCGAGTGAAGACCAGGGCCAGGAACGTACCGAACAGCCGACCCCTAAAAAGCTGGAGGACGCTCGCAAGAAAGGGCAGGTAGCCCGTTCAAAAGAACTGTCTACTATGTTGGTGACGTTTGCAGGTGCTGCCAGCTTGTTGATATTTGGCTCATTTATGGGCAATCGTATCAGCGGCATCATGATTCATGGCTTTTCACCCACGGTATTGGCCCAAACCCCAACCGCTGAATTACCCGCCGTATTTTATAGTTTTCTGGTGACTGGCCTGATTGCGGTATGGCCATTGATGGCCTTGTGTTTTGTGGCTGCCATTGTGGCCTCAACGGTTTTGGGTGGACTGACCTTCAGTCTGTCGTTCAAGCCGGAGCGTATGGATCCTATCAAGGGCATCGGCAAGTTATTCAGCCAGCAAAGTCTGGTGGAATTGCTGAAGTCGATAGTCAAGGTGCTGGTGATTGGTTCGGCTGCCATTGTGGTGCTGATGTCGGTCACGGACACCTTGCTGGGCCTGGGGCGTATGGTGCCTGAGCGAGCTATCGCAGACAGTATCGGCATGCTGGCCTGGTTTTTCCTGATGGTGAGCCTGCCGTTGATCATCATTGCACTGATTGACGTGCCCTGGCAGCTGTATAGCCATCATAAACAGCTGCGTATGACCAAGCAGGAAATCAAGGACGAGATGAAGCAGTCCGACGGTAGTCCCGAGGTCAAGGCCAAGGTTCGTCAGATGCAGCAGGAGGCTTCACGCAGACGCATGATGCAGGCGGTGCCTGAAGCCGATGTCATTATTACCAACCCGACTCACTTTGCAGTGGCCCTGAAGTATGACGAGACCCGAGGAGCGGCCCCGATTGTGTTGGCCAAGGGTATGGATGAAGTGGCATTTCGCATTCGCGAGCTGGCCAAGGCCCATGATGTGCTACTGGTTGAGTCACCTCGTTTGGCTCGTGCCATTTATGCCAGCACGGATCTGGACGCTGAAATCCCACCTGGCCTGTATCTTGCAGTAGCCCAAGTACTTACCTATGTCTATCAGCTCCGGCAATGGCATATGCAAGGGGGAGAATACCCCGATGCGCCGACACCGGAAGTGGCTGATGAATTTTTGACAGGTGTGGCGGCAATGCCGACCACCGAGGAACAGGTCTAAGCAATGATGGAAAGTAAAGGGCTCACAATTCCCAGTATGTCGCGCATTACCAGCAGCGGCATTGGTGTCTTGATTTTATTGCTGGCCTTGTTGGGCATGTTGGTGGTGCCTGTGCCACCAATTCTACTGGACATGTTTTTCACATTCAATATTGCTTTATCTATCATTATCTTACTGGCTGTTGTTCATATTGAAAGGCCAATTGATTTCAGTGCATTTCCCACCGTTCTGCTGGGTGCCACCTTGTTGCGATTGGCGCTGAATGTGGCGTCGACACGGGTCGTGTTGATGAATGGTCACGAAGGTTCCGGTGCGGCGGGCAAAGTTATCGAGTCGTTTGGCGAGTTTGTCATTGGCGGTAATTTTGCGGTCGGTCTGGTGGTGTTCATCATCCTGGTGATTATCAATTTTATCGTGGTGACCAAGGGTGCTGGTCGTGTGTCGGAAGTGACAGCCCGCTTTACTTTGGATGCCATGCCCGGCAAACAGATGGCGATTGACTCGGATTTAAGTGCCGGAATTTTGACACAGGATGAGGCTCGGATTCGTCGCCAGGAAGTACGTACCGAGGCTGATTTTTACGGTTCGATGGATGGTGCCAGCAAGTTTGTGCGTGGTGACGCTATCGCCGGCATTCTGATCATGTTCATCACCATTTTTGGTGGTCTGGGCGTTGGCATGATGCAGCACGATCTGAGCTTCTCACAGGCCAGCCATAACTATGTCCTGCTGACCATTGGTGATGGCCTGGTTGCACAGATTCCGTCGTTACTGCTCTCTATTGCGGTTGCCATCATCGTGACGCGTATTTCTCGTTCGCAGCAAATGGGCGAACAGATGAGTGAGCAGCTATTCGATAACCCCAAGGTGCTGTATCTGGCAGGCAGTGTGATTGGTGTGATTGGCGTGATTCCCGGCATGCCCAATATGGTGTTTCTGTTGTTTTCCAGCCTGTGTATTGGCATTGGCTGGTTAATCCAGCAGCGTCAGCAGGAAGAGGACCAGCTTATTCTGGCTACGGAGTCTGCTGCCGCCAATCCGCATCAGACAACCGCTCATATGCCCACCGAGCTTACCTGGGATGAAGTAACCCCCCTGGATGTGATTGGTCTGGAGGTGGGTTATCGCCTGATTCCATTAGTGGACAGGGCACAGGGCGGTGAATTGATTGGACGCATAACCGGTGTGCGCAAGAAGCTCTCTAAAGAGCTGGGCTTTTTACTGCAATCGGTACATATCCGCGACAACCTGGAGTTGGCTCCCACGGCTTATCGCATCACCTTGCTGGGCGATACGGTGGGTCAGGGTGAGGTCATGACCGGCATGGAGCTGGCGATTAATCCCGGTCAGGTTCATGGACGCATTCAGGGTACGGCAACCAAAGACCCGGCATTTGGCATGGATGCGGTCTGGATCGAGCCACGTTTGCGTGATGATGCACAGGCGCTGGGTTATACCGTGGTTGATATTGGTACCGTGATTGCTACTCATTTAAGTCAGGTGCTGAAGAACCATGCTCATGAGCTGCTGGGTCATGAAGAGGTACAGCAGCTGCTTGACCGGTTGGCTAAAACTGACGCCAAGCTGGTGGAAAATCTGGTGCCTAAACAGCTGCCATTAAGTGTGGTGGTTCGTGTGCTGCAAAGCCTGCTGCGGGAAAACGTTTCTATTCGCAGTATTCGCCTGATTGCCGAGTCGCTGGCTGAGCAGGCACCGCGTACCAAAAATCCGGATGAGTTGATTGAGGGAGTGCGTATCGCGCTGGGACGCATGATCGTGCAGGAAGTTAATGGCCTGGATGATGAGCTGCCGGTGGTAGCGCTGGATAGTGAACTTGAGCAGATTTTGCACAATGTGATTCGTGGTGGAGCAGGTATTGCAGGGCTGGAGCCAGGATTGGCAGAGAAATTGCATAATGGATTGTCAGAGTATACCCAAACACAGGAAATGTCTGGGCAGCCCGCGGTGTTACTGGTTTCACCTGCCATTCGCGGTTGGTTATCTCGCTTTATCAGACGTGGTGTGCCGAGTTTGCATGTGCTGTCTTATAACGAGGTTCCTGACAGCAAACAGGTCAAATTGGTCACCACCATTGGACAAAGTAGCAGTATTGGCCTGCGCCAGGCTCAGTAAGTCATCACTTGGAGTGCTAACTAAATGAAAATCAAGAAATTCCGTGCCACTGACAGCCAGACTGCCATGCGCCAGATTCGTCAGGAACTGGGTGATGATGCCTCCATCGTTGGTTGCTATCAGGTCGGTGAAGGGGTTGAGTACCTGGTACTGGATGAGCGCAGTCAAGAAAATGACACATCTGCTCCAGCCGCCAAAAAGCTGGCGGCAGCAGAGCCTGAAATGAACATGCGCGCATTGCAACACGAGATGGGTTCCATGCGGCAGTTGCTGGAACGTCATCTGCGTCGCCTGGGCAGCCGTGAAGTGGCGCTGGCAGACAATACCGTGGCGATGAATCTGTTGCGTGAGCTGGAACTGGATGAGGTGTTGGTGACCGAGTTGGCCGGTCGTTTACCCAAGGGTGAGTCGGAACAACATCAGGCCTTGCTGTTGGATAAATTGCTGATTAATGAGTTGCCGCTGCGTCAATTCACCGCAAATGGTGCTGTGGCTGTTGTTGGTGGCGCAGGCAGTGGAAAAACCACGCTGGTGGCCAAACTGGCAGCACAGGCAGTTATGCAGGGCGAGCGTGATGAAGTCGGTCTGATCTCTCTGGACAACCAGCGCATTGCTGGCGGTGACATGCTGCGTGCGGTGGGACGAATTCTGCGGGTGCCGGTGCTGGTGGCCAATACCGTGGATGAGTTGCATCAGGCCTTGCTGGCTTTTCGTGGCAAATCCCGCATTTTGATTGATACCCCCAGCGTGAATCTGCGTGAACCTGAGCAGCTGTTGCAGTTGCAGCAACGCTTGCAGGTAGTGCCTGGTCTGGAAGTGCTGTTGGCGCTGGCTGCTGACCAGGATTGGCGCGGTGCACGCAGTCTGGTGAATGCGTTCACCACGATTGATATCAGTGGCGTCACGCTGACCCGTACCGATCTGGCCTTTAGTCTGGGCGCTGCATTCAGTTTCTTGTTCAGCCACCGTATTCCACTGGCTCTGGTTGCTGAAGGTGCCGGTATTACGGATGGAGTACAACCTGCCGAAGCACTGACCTTGATTGCCAGAGCACGCAGCCTGACTCAGGCCAGTCGCGACAGCGAACAAGTGCACACGGAAATTCATGCCGCCTGAACCTTAGATGACGAGTTCATATTATGAGTGCAGTTAAAGTTATTGCAGTAGCAAGTGGTAAGGGTGGTGTTGGCAAGTCCAATGTGTCCTGTAATTTGTCTTACCAGCTGGCCTTAAAAAATCGTCGTGTTTTGTTGATGGATGCCGACTTGGGGCTGGCCAATATCGATGTGCTGCTGGGTCTGAGGGCCATCCGAAATCTGGCGGATGTGATTGCCGGACAGTGTGCGCTTGAGGACATTCTGCTGACCGGACCTGCTGGTATACAAATCATTCCAGCGGCTTCCGGCTTGAAGCAAATGGCAGAAATGGGTGCAGCAGAGCACGCCGCTATTATTCAGGGTATCAGCGGTTTGAATAACAAATTTGATTATCTGGTGGTTGATACCGCTGCGGGTATTGCCGACAGCGTGGTGTCATTTTGTCAGGCCAGCCAACATGTCCTGATTGTCATTTCAGATGAGCCTACTTCAATGGCCGATGCCTATGGCCTGATCAAGGTGCTCAATCGCGAGGCCAATGTGACCCGCTTCAAGGTGGTGTGCAATATGGTCAATAACGATGTTCAGGCGCGTGCAGTATTTGCTCGTTTGAATGGTGTAGCACAGCGTTTTCTGGAGGTGACACTGGAATATGCAGGTGCCATCCCACGTGACGAGTTTTTGCAGAAGGCCGTAGCGCGTCAGCAAATCGTCAGCAAATTATATCCCTCCAGTGAGTCTTCGCTGGCATTCAAGCGTTTGGCGACAACGGTTGATCAGTGGGAGCAGCCATCAGGCCCCCGTGGTCATATTGAATTTTTCTTTGAGCAGCTCGTGGGTTCAGACGAGAAGGTCAGCATGGCATGGTAAACGTCCGCACAGTTTATGGTGAGGTGCAGCATGGCTCGCGTGATGAGCTGGTGTTGCGCCATGCCACGCTGGTCAAGCGTATCGCACTGCATCTGCGTTCGCGTTTGCCATCTCATGTTGAGCTGGATGACCTGATTCAGGCCGGCATGATCGGCCTGCTGGAGGCGGCCAGTCATTTTCAGGCCGATCAGGGTGCCAGTTTCGAAACCTTTGCCGGTCTGCGTATTCGTGGTGCCATGCTGGATCAGATTCGTCGGGAAGGCTGGGTGCCACGTTCAGTGGCCAAGCAATGGCGTGACCTGTCAACGGCTATTCGTACGGTGGAGCAGCGTGTAGGGCGTGAGGCAACACCGGCAGAAGTGGCAGCCGAACTGAAGCTGAGCATTAACGAATATCACGCGCTGCTTAACGAAACGTCGTCGATGCATATGTTCAGCCTGGATCAATTAACCGAAAGCGGTTATGAGGCCGATCAACCAGCAGAGACTACAGCTACTCAGCCGTTGGAGAGTTTGCTGGAAGCGGGCTTTGAGTCGGATCTGGCTGCCCAGATCAGTACGCTGCCCGAGCGCGAACGTATGGTGCTGGCGTTGTATTACCAGGAAAACCTGAACATGAAAGAAATTGGCCTGGTGCTTGAGGTGAGTGAGTCTCGAGTTTGCCAGATACATACCCAGGCAGTGACACGTTTGCGCAGTCGATTGACCGACTGGGTCGGCGCGGCCTGACTGAGGAGAAATCGGTATGGATTTAATGACTATTGGTGGCCTAGTTCTGGCATTTATTGCCTTGATCGTAGGCAGTCTGTTGAAAGGTGCTGGCCTGAGTGGTCTGGTGGGTGGCGCTGCTTTCATGATTGTGATTGTCGGCACGTTGGCTGCCGTCATGTCACATACCCCTGGCGTGGTACTGAGGCGTGGTCTGAAGATGGGTGGCTGGTTATTCAAACCGCCGCATCAGGATCCAGGTGAGCTGGTGGGCAAAATTGTGGAGTGGAGTCGTATTGCTCGCAAAGACGGTTTGATGGGCCTGGAAGATCATCTGGTGGACGAAAAAGATCCCTTTATTCTGAAGGGCATGCAGATGCTGGTGGATGGTGGTGAACCGGAAACGATTCGCACAGTATTGGAAATGGAAATTGAAACCACCGAAGAGTTTGATACTGCTGGCGCCAAAATCTGGGAATCGATGGGTATTTATGCTCCTACGCTGGGTATTGTCGGTGCAGTACTGGGTTTGATGGCAGTGATGAGTAATCTGGCGGATCCGAATAAATTGGGGCCAGGTATTGCGGCCGCATTTACTGCGACTATTTATGGCATTGCCTCTGCTAACTTATTTTTCCTGCCCTATGGCAGCAAGCTTAAATACATCGTGAAAGAGCAGGCGAAAATTCGTGTGATGTTTGTCGAGGGGCTGGTTGCTATTGCGCAAGGGGAAAACCCACGCAATATCGAAGCGCGGCTGAAGGGTTATTTCATTGCCAATGTGGCTAAAAAAGGCAAGGACGATGGCAAGAAAGCATAAGCACGAAGACCATGTAAATCATGAGGCATGGGCTATTCCCTACGGTGATCTGGTGACTCTGTTGCTGGCCTTTTTTGTGGTCATGTATGCAGTGTCATCGGTCAATGAGGGCAAGTATCGTGCTGTTTCGGCGTCGTTGACGGCCGCGTTTACCGGGCAGCCACGTACTATCTTGCCGGTACAGATTGGTAATCTGCCGGTCGAGTCCAGTGGTGAAAGCCTGCAAATGGATTTGGTGGCACCTCCTGACAGAGAACGTGTTCCCGATATGATTGAGCCAAGAGCGGCTGGTGGCCTGGATGGTGAAGGCACAGAGCTTGAGTTGATGGCGGCCAATATTCAGGAGGCACTGTCAGAGCTGATCGAGGCTGAAGTAGTGATCGTCAGGTCAAATCCGTATTCGCTGGAGGTGGAAATCAAAACGGATCTGTTGTTTGCCAGTGGTACGGCGTCGTTGTCTCCAATGGCCGCAGATGTGATTCGTCGTTTGGCTGAGCCTTTGCAGCAATTCAGGAATCGTATCAAAGTGGAAGGTCATACCGATAATATGCCGATTAACACGGTGACTTTTCCATCCAACTGGGAGCTGTCAGCGGCGCGTGCGGCAACAGTGGTGCATTTGCTGACCAGGTCGGGTATTAATGCAGATCGTTTGATGGTGGTTGGTTATGGTGAGCACCGTCCGGTGGCCAGTAATGCGGATGCGGCGGGGCGTAATCAAAATCGTCGGGTATTATTGATTATCATGGGCAGTCAGGTGGACAGAGATGACATCGTTTTGCTGCCGGCAACCAATTCAAGTGTTTCTGGTTCACATGTTTCTGGAGAGTAAGGATGACTGAGCAGTTGGAATATTGGACTCAGCAATGGTTCGCAGGTGTTGAGGCATTACAGACCATGTTGAGTCCGCAGGATGTCATCGTACTGGGCGTATTGTTGGCGTTTCTGGTGGCGGCCGTTATTTTCGGCGGGGTCTGGTTACGCCGTCGTCGTTCGTTGCAGGTATCTGCTACTACCGAGCTTGAGGGGCCGCCATCATCTGAACCATTGCCTGAGCGACAAATTACGGCTGCCGAGTTTCTGGCGCAGATTCAAAATGATCATGCGGCTCCCGTACACAAGACCAAAATGGAGCCTCGTATCGAGGCTTATGAGCCACCCGAGTTGACGACCGCTGTGTCTGAGCCGGTTGAGCAGGCTGAACCAGTTGTCGAGGCAGCCTTGTCTCCAGCACCGGAGTGGCAGCAGGAGTTGCAGGGGCTGCGTCTGGAGTTGACAGCATTGCAGGATCAGGTACGTATGCAGTCATCGGCTTTACTGTTGCAAAGTGAGGCGATCAGGGCAATGGAAGCCTATATGGAGCTGCTGGACAATCGTCAGTCGGTGGGCGCTGCCGCGGATACTGCGCCAGTGAATGATTATGATACGGCTATCAGCCTGGCTGCCAAAGGCGTGGACTCCGACACACTAATGGCCAGAACCGGTATCAGTGCAACAGAGGCCGAGTTGATTCTGCGTTTACATGGTGCTGCCAGGTAATTACTGGTTGATGGTTTTACCCGGTGCCTGACGCTGGTGTTGGGGTGGCTGCATATTGCGCAGCTTGTAGGCGAAAGCAATCACTTCAGCCACCGCTACATAGAGTGCCAGCGGGACTTCGGCATCCAGTGCCATCTGACTTAGTGTGGCACTCAGGGCTGCATCCTTGTGAATCGGGATGCCATGAGCATGAGCCAGTGCCAGCATATCGGCAGCTACGCTGTCTTCGGCCTTTGCGGTGACTCTGGGGGCCGACTTTCCGTCATACTTTAACGCAACTGCACGCATCAGGCGGTCTCCGAAAATACCTGTTTTAAAGGCCTGGGTAATGAATCGGGGTGAGGCATGCCCTGATGAACAACAATATTCACGGTTTGCCCGGTAAGCTCAGCCAGCGTGGTTTGCAGTCCTGTTTTAAATGCTTCCATGAGGGTGATGGTATGTGTCAGCTGAGCATGAAGCTGAATGCTTAGCTCATCTGCCAGGGTGACTCTGGCCAGCATGGGGCCGGTCTGGGCGAAGTCGAAACTCACGGAAAAAGACCATATGGCATCCTCCTCTGTATCGCCCTGGCGCTGATCTCGCTGAATATGCATGCGTAACAGGTCAGTATCGTCTGTCTGTCTGACGGGCAGATCAATAAACCATTGCGCATGCTGGTTATCACGCTGCTGTAAATGCAGCAGCTGATGACTCTCCAGACGTGATAACAAGCCTTCTGTATCTTGCATCAATTGATTGAGCAGCAATCCTACGGTACTGCTCTGGCTGCCTTGTATATTGACTCGTTCAGGTAGCAGGCTGCCCGGCAGGGGGCTTTGAGCGGTGCCTTTGGTTTGCTGAGTCTGTTTCAGGAATAAGGTCTGTGCTTGTTGCTGAGCACTCAGGCTTTGGCTGCTGCTGTTGAGTATTGTCCACAGCTGTAGCAGTTGAGTCTTCAGGTCAGGCATGGGCTGGCCATTGATCAGGGCCGCTTCGTGAAATATGCCTGACAGCATGACGGCTTGTTGCAGCCCGGCAGATTGGCTGATTTGTGGGGCGCTGGGCAGCTGTCGCAAGAATTGCTCACTGGCCTTGATGACATCTGTTGGCAGGGCGGCTGCGGTGCCTGGCGTCAGGATCTGTTGCAGTCGTTGCAATAAGGGTTGCGCATCTTGTTGACGTGGCAGGGCTGCGCGCAAGTTGTCCTGAATTTGCTGTTTTTGCGTGTCGATAATACGCAGCTCTATGGATTGATCAGCTTGTTGAGTGTTGTTTACCTGTAGCGTGAGCTTTTGCCCGATCTGTAATGGCAGCTGGCTGTGTGCCAGAAAGTGGTTTCGTTGAGAGAGCATTTCATACAAGTGCTCCCCACGATGTTGCAATACGGTGGCATTAAGCACTGTGCCGCTGGCCATCAATGAGTTGATGGCTGCTGTAGGTGCCGGATGCAGATTGTTGGCCGCTGGCACGGCGGCTGGCGGTGGGGTTGGCAGAATGCGCATGGCGACCGCCAGGTAACGCTCAGGCCTGGCCCAAGCGTTGACCATGGTTGGAAAGTCGGGTTTTACCTTTGAGGTTGTAAAGCTGATGGTCGTGATTGGTATTCAGCAAAACAGCCAGAGCGGCCTCGGTTTGTTTGGCCTGTACCTTGATATGCACACCAGCTTGCTGATTGAGCTGCTGGCAAGCCTGAAGTGCAGTGAAACAGCGCTGCCAGTCACTCACGACCTGATCTTGCAAGGGGTGTTGGGCAAAGAGTTGTTCTGGTGCAAACGTGCTTGTGCTGTCTTGCCCCAAGGCAGCCAGTACAGACAGGCGCTGTTGTTCGGCGCTGTTCAGAGCGCGCGTCAGTGTCGCTACCTGGTCAGAGCTTGTGCTTAGGTCCTGCACGGCAGCTTGAGTCAGGTGATCGAGTTGCTGGTTAAGTGCCTGCTCAAGCTGACAGGCCAGTTCCGTCAAATTGTTGACGGTATCAGCCAGTACTTGTAAGGATGAGGTCATGTCATCACCTGTGTAGATTAATCAGCATCCATTGCCAGCAGTGCATTGGCAATGGCGCGTGCATCAACCTGAAACTCACCACGGCTGATGGCCTGTTTCAGCGCATCAACACGACTCTGATCAATTTCCGGTGCCTGTTTTGCCAGTGCAATGCCACGGCTCAGCAATGACTCCGAGTGAGTGCTGGCGCTGGTCTTGACCGCCGTATTATTGGCGCTTTCAGATGTCACACCGGTACTGCCTACCTTCGCAGAGTCGATACGGCGTGGCGTATTGACGTTGTAGTTATCGATTTTGCTAACCATGGTGGCTTCTCGATTAAAATGAGTATTCAAGTCTTTATCGGCTCAGCTAACAAAAACTTTAGTACTTTTTCAAAAATAATTTAGTTGATGGTGACTGTCTCGGCAGAGGCCACAACGCCTTCAATGACACGGCCAGAGCTGCTATTGCGCACCTGAATGCGGCTTCCGACGGCGCCTTCGTTTAATGCCACGCCCGACATACTGATATTGAACTGATTGTGCTGGCTGACCAAACGAACCTGTTGTCCACGGCGTACGGCGGCATCTGGCTCTAATGCGTTAGGACTGATGACTGCACCCATTGCCAATGCAAAGCGCAGGCGCAGTGGTTTATCGCCTGCTATCTGAGTCAAGTAACCATGCGGCAGGGCAGCAATATCGCGTCGTTGACTGATGACATGCTGCGACTGCAGGACTTCTCCGCGTGCAATTGCATGTTTTGCCACCAGTACAGGGGCAAATACCTGAATACTGACAGGTACAAAAATTTGCCAGTTCACTTTTCCCTGACAACGTACTGCCACGGTCGTATTGGCGCGAATGCGGCTGTTATTGGGTAAATACGCATCCAGAGGTTGATCACACGCAGCCAGTCGGGTGCGTGGGTCCAATGTGCGTGTGGCAATTTCAACGTCCATACCTTGCCAGGGGTGCTGTTGCTCAACCAATGCCTCTGCTGCCGAGCTGATGCTGCTCAGGCTTTGTATATGAGCCTGGGCCTGGCTCATGAGAAGCATGCTCAAGACGCTGCCCAAACAGATCGCTTTTACTAAATACATAACCTGCTCTTGTCATTCGCTGATTGATGCAGATGTCTATGCAGATTCTGTGCCAGCCCGAATGACGAATTAGCGTCAATGAATTGGCGGACTGCTTCTGATATTTGCCGCCTTCGCCGATTAACAATATAACCAATTGTTTTTACTAAATAATTAAATATGGCATGCAAGTTGCTAGTCATGCTCTGAGCACAAGTCCACTAAACCGTGTATCGACGGCTGAGTGAATAACTTGAGGAAAACGTGATGGCTATCAATTTCGACAAGGCATTAGGCATTCATGAGCAGGCGTTGCAGTTGCGCGCCCAGCGTCATGAGGTGTTGGCATCGAATATCGCCAATGCCGATACCCCCGGTTACAAGGCCAGAGATATTGATTTTCGTTCTGCCTTGCAGCAATCGGCACAAACCAGTGGCGGGCAGTTGCGCATGACTTCGACGCAGGCCGGTCACATGCCAGTTTCTGCTGTGAGCGGAGGTAATGCCCAGACCGAGTTGATGTATCGCATGCCATTACAGCCCAGCCTGGATGGCAACACTGTTGAGTCACATGTTGAGCAGGCGCAATTTGCCGATAACACCATGAGATACCAGGCAACGCTTCAATTTTTAAGCAGTAAATTCAGTGGTTTGAAAACTGTTATTCAAGGGGGACGTTAAGCCATGTCCAGCATTTTTGATATTGCCTCATCGGCTATGAACGCCCAGATGGTGAGGTTGAATACCACCGCCAGCAACCTGGCAAACGTGGATACCGTCAGCACTACTGAAGCAGATGCCTATCGTGCACGCAATCCGGTGTTTCGGGCGGCGATGGTGGCTGCTGGCGCAACGCCTTCGTCATTGAATGGTGCCAATAACGCGCAATTGCCCGGTGTGTTGGTGCAAAGCATTGCGCAAAACGAAGCACCTGTCCCTATGCGTTATGACCCCAGTAATCCGATGGCGAATGAAGATGGCTATGTCTTTGGTTCTAACGTCAATGCGGTAGAAGAGATGGCCAACATGATTTCGGCATCACGAGCGTATCAAAGCAATATGGAAGTTTTTAACACGACTAAATCACTGATGCTGCGCACCTTGCAGCTAGGCCAACAATAAGAGGCATAAGTCATGGACTTTTCAACAATTGATGGGGTTCGCGGGGTGTCTTACGGTCAGTCAAATACTGCCAAGACCAAGGACATGAATCAGCTTAATCAGGCTGATTTCCTGACCATGATGCTGGCTCAGCTGAAGGCGCAAGATCCATTCAAGCCAACCGATAACGGCGAGTTTCTGGCGCAGATGGCGCAACTTTCTACAGCTACTGGTGTGGCTGAGGTGAAAGATGCTCTGGTGCATCTGGGAGACAACCTACGTTCTGCGCAGATATTGAATGCATCCAGCCTGATTGATCGTGAGGTATTTGTGGCGACTGATACGGTCACGCTGAATGAAGGCGAGGCTATTAAAGGACAAATTCCGCTGCTGGGTTATGCCGAGAACATCAAGATCGAAGTGGTGGCTCTGAGTGGTGAAGTCTTGAGTCAGCAATTATTGGGCTCTCATCCTGGCGGTAATGTGCCATTTCAGCTGTCCGGCTTAATGGCCGATGGTGAGCCATTACCTGCTGGCAGCTACAAGATTCAGGTCACGGCCAGCAATGGCGCTTATAGCGAGGCTATTACGCCTGAAATTCGTGCTCGTGTGAACAGCGTCAGTGTACCGGCGACTGGTGCAGAACCCCAGTTACATCTTCAAGGCATTGGCAGTCTGTTGCTGTCGGCCATTCGTGAAATCAGCTAACCGAATTATTCCAGGAGACTCATTATGAGCTTTCGTATTTCCCTCAGTGGTATCAACGCAGCAACCGCCCACCTTGATGTGACGGCACACAATATTGCCAACGTAAACACGACTGGCTTCAAGCAGTCTCGTGCCGAGTTTGCCGATGTGTTTGCCACCGCCTCTAATGACCTGAGCTCGGTAGCCACCGGTTCTGGGGTAAAAGTGTCTGCCATTACGCAGCAGTTTTCACAGGGCAATATCAACTTTACCAACAATAACCTTGACCTGGCAGTGAGCGGTGAAGGCTTCTTTGTCATGAGTGGCCGTGAAGGTCAGGTATTTACCCGTGCGGGCGCGTTCTCGGTGGATCGCGAAGGTTTTGTGGTCAATAGCGACCTGCAAAGACTGCAAGTGTTTCCGGTTGCCCAGGGTGGTGGTGGTTTTGCCACAGGCTCGTTGTCAGACTTGCGTTTGATGACTACTGAAAGCCCGCCCAAGGCATCGACTAAAGCTGAAGTGGGTATCAACCTGCCCGCGAATGCGCCGATTCCAACGGGTGCTTTTGATCCATTGAATCCGAACACCTATAACCACGCCACCTCGATGACGATTTATGACTCATTGGGTACAGCTCATACCGCAACTACCTATTTTATTCGTGAAGATGCCGCCAATCCGAATGCCTGGACACAGCGTTTCTATGTGAATGGTGCCCCACAGGGTGGCCCGGTCAATTTGGTGTTTAACCCTGATGGCACTCTGGATGATGTTGCATCCGATACCAGTGGTGGCCTGTTGCCTGCCTACACCATTCCGGTCAATACCGGAGCAAACCCTATTGAGCTGGTGCTTGATTATGCCGGAGCTACCCAATTTGGTCGTGAGTTCGGTGTCAACAGCCTGATTCAGGATGGCTTTACTACCGGACGCATGGTGGGTGTCGAAGTTGATCCACGCGGTGTGGTATCGGCACGTTTCTCCAATGGTCAATTACAGAATCTGGGCAAGATTGCATTGGCTATTTTCTCCAATCCAAATGGTCTGCGTCAAAACGGTGACACCCAGTGGACTGAAACCTTTACCTCGGGTGCAGCCCGTTTAGGTGAGGCGGGCTCGTCCAACTTCGGTTTGTTCCAGGCCGGTGCGCTGGAAACTTCCAACGTGGATCTGACCGAGCAGCTGGTTGAAATGATTACCGCCCAACGTAACTTCCAGGCCAACGCACAGATGATTCAAACCGCCGACCAGGTTACCCAGGTTGTGCTGAATCTGCGCTAGGCCATAGCCGTTTAACGGAGCAAGACGATGGATAAATTACTGTACGTTGGCATGACTGCCGCCAAGAACACACAGATGGCGCAGGCAACCACTGTCAATAATCTGGCGAATGCCAGCACCCCCGGTTTTCGCGGTGATTTTCACGTCTTGCTGTCAGCACAGGTTGACGGCCCTTACTTTGATAGTCGGGTAAACAGCGTTTCGCATGACCGTGCTACCAGTCTGCAGCAAGGCCCGGTGCAATACACCGGTGCCGAGCTGGATGTAGCGATTGATGGCGATGGCTGGTTTGCCGTGCAGGCGGCTGATGGCAGTGAGGCTTACAGCCGTCGTGGTGATTTACGCCTGACCGCGGAAGGTTTGCTGGTCAATGGTGCCAATCAGATGGTGATGGGCGAAAACGGCCCGTTGTCCCTTCCCGAGTACAGCAGCCTGTTTATTGGTAATGACGGCACGATTTCCATTGTGCCCAAGGGCGAGGCTGGCAGCACCCTGATCAGCCTGGATCGTATCAAGCTGGTCAAGCTGGACCCTGAGCAAGTCATCAAGCGTGATGATGGCTTGATGGTTCAGCGTGATGGCATAGCAGGTGAGCCTGATGCCTCGGTACGAGTGCGTTCAGGTTATCTGGAGGGCGCCAATGTCAGTGCCGTGGATTCCATGGTGCATATGATCAATCACTCACGCATGTATGAAATGCAGGTGAAGTTGATGCGTACCGCAGAAACCATGGCCGAGAACAGTTCGCGCCTGATGCGCATGGAATAACCGTCAGAATTTTGTGAGGTAAACAGTATGAATCCATCACTATGGGTAGCAAAAACCGGCCTGGATGCGCAACAAACGCGCTTGCAGGTCGTCAGTCATAACCTGGCCAACGCCAATACCACCGGCTTCAAGAAAGGCCGTGCGGTGTTTGAAGACCTGCTTTATCAGAATACCCGGCAGGTGGGTGGTCAAACCAGTCAGCAAACACGCTCACCGACCGGCATGCATGTGGGTACGGGTGTGCGTGTCGTGGCTACTGACAAGAATTTCCAGCAAGGCACTTTGGCACAAACCGGCAATGCGCTGGATGTTGCCATTAATGGTCGCGGCTTTTTTCAGGTGCGTACACCGGATGGCAATCTGAACTACACCCGTGACGGTACTTTTCAGATCAACGAGCAAGGCCAGTTGGTCAGCTCCAGTGGTTACCTGATCGAACCGGCCATCACCATTCCGGAAGATGCCCTGGCAGTGACTATTGGGGCTGATGGTGTGGTGTCGGCCAAGCAGCCAGGGCAGGCCACGCCGACTCAGATTGGGCAATTGCAATTGGCCGACTTTATTAATCCGCGTGGATTGGAGCCGATAGGTGAAAACCTGTTTGCCGAGTCTGCCGCCAGTGGCTCACCTCAAACCGGCAATCCCGGACTGGGTGGTGTTGGCAGTCTGGCTCAGGGTGCGCTGGAAAGTTCCAACGTGAATGTGGTGGAAGAACTGGTCAATATGATCGAGACCCAGCGTGCCTATGAAATGAATTCAAAAGCCATTGCCGCTGCCGATCAGATGATGCAGTACCTGAACAACACGGTTTAATGCGAGGTGGTGCAAATGAATAAGCTCATCAAACCGGTGACAGTCGTGATGGCGCTCTTGCTGGCAGCCTGTCAGGCACCTATGGCGCGTCATGCGCAACAGGATTGGGCACCTGCCGAGCCACCCAGGGCCGAGCCGACCATGGCTCAGCCAGGTGCTATTTTTCAGACCGGACATAGCCGTAACTGGTTTCTGGATCAGCGTGCGCGTCAGGTCGGTGACACGGTTTCCGTCATTCTGATGGAGCGCACCGATGCCTCAAAACAGGCAGGCACCAATACCAGCAAAGGCAGCAGTGTATCGGTGCCCGTTGGCGCGTTGTTGGGCAGTGATCTGGATATCAACACCAGTATCAGTGGCAATACCAAATTTGATGGCAAAGGTTCCAGCAGTCAGAGCAATCGTCTGACTGGCAGCATTACCGTCACCGTGTCAGAGGTGTTGGCCAATGGCAATCTGAAAGTACGTGGCGAGAAGTGGGTCACCATTAATCAGGGTGAAGAATTTATTCGTCTGGCGGGCACTATCCGGCCAGAAGACATCAATGGCGACAACTCGATACCGTCGTTCAAGGTAGCTGATGCTCGCATCATGTACAGCGGAAAAGGTGCTGTGGCCGACTCCAACAAAATGGGTTGGTTAACACGCTTCTTTAATTCCGGTTTCTGGCCGCTGTAAGGGAGAAGGCGTATGTTGATCAGCAAACGGTTGGTCGCTTTATTACTGCTGTTGCCACTGGCACTACCTGTGCAGGCAACACAGCGGGTCAAGGATCTGGTGGATGTGGCCGGTGTGCGTGATAACCAGCTGATTGGTTATGGCCTGGTGGTTGGCCTGAGCGGAACCGGTGACCAGACCACGCAGGCACCATTCACCGTGCAAAGCATTCGCAATATGTTGTCGCGCTTTGGCATTCGTGTGCCGGATGACGTAAATCCTCAATTGAAAAATGTGGCCGCAGTGACGATTCACGCTAATTTGCCGCCATTTGCCAAACCAGGGCAGCGCATTGATATCACGGTCTCATCCATTGGTAATGCCAGCAGCTTGCGTGGTGGCAGCCTTATCATGGCGCCTCTGTTGGGTGCTGATGGTCAGGTATATGCCATGGCTCAGGGCAGCATGCTGGTGGGTGGCTTGTCGGCATCAGGGCAGGATGGATCACGGGTAACGGTGAACGTGCCCAGCGCAGGTCGTATTCCTGGTGGCGCCACGGTAGAGCGTGCAGCCCCGAGTGAAATTGCCGGTAATGGCATGATCTTTTTGAATCTGAAACAGGCTGATTTCACCACGGCCACGCGTCTGACCCAGGAAATCAATGCCAAGTTTGGTGAAGATACTGCCGTGGCGGTGGATGGCAGCAGTATTCGTGTGTTAGGCCCGCAAGACCCCAATCAGCGTGTCAGCTTTTTGTCATTGCTGGAAAACCTGACAGTGACACCGGGTGAGCAAAGTGCTCGTGTGGTGGTCAATTCACGCACTGGCACCATTGTGATGGGTGGCAATGTCCGTACCTTGCCAGCGGCGGTTAGCCACGGTTCGCTAATGGTCACCATCAGTGAGAACCTGCAAGTCAGTCAGCCTGCACCGTTTGGTCGAGGTGAAACGGTGATCACACCCAGTTCATCGGTCGAAGTGAGTGAAAACGGTTCACGCATGTTCAAGCTGGATACCGGCATTACGCTGGATGAGCTGGTGCGTGCCATCAACAGTGTGGGGGCTGCGCCGTCAGATCTGGTAGCGATTCTGGAAGCCTTGAGCCAGGCTGGTGCACTGCGCGCCGAACTGATAGTGATCTGATCATGGACAGTATTCACAGCAGTAACTATCACGACTTTGGTGCGTTATCGCAGCTGCGCAATCAGGCCAATACAAAGCCTGATCAGGCCATTGAGAAAGTTGCGCAACAATTTGAGTCCGTGTTTGTGCAAATGATGCTGAAGGCCATGCGTGACACTGTGCCTGAAGGTGGCTTGCTGGGTGATGAGGCAACCAAGACCTTTGAACAGATGCTGGACAGTCAGCTGTCTGTCACCTTGAGCGAAAGTGGTGGTATTGGTCTGGCATCGGTGATTGCACGGCAGCTAAAAGGCAGTGCCGGGTTTGAGTCTGACTCCAAACCTGCGGTAACTGGTGATGCATCCGCTGATGCGCTGCAAATGCAATTGCAGCATCAACGCTCAAGTTCTGTGCGCAATGGCCGATAAACAACCGAAGACCTGGGAGTAAGCGATGTCCAGCATCCTGAATACGGCACTGTCGGCACTGAATGCGAATCAGCGTGCATTGGCCACGGTGAGTAACAATATTGCCAATGTGAATACCGCTGGCTACAGCCGACAGACTGTTGATATGGCCACACGTACGCCTAATCAATATGGCTTTGGTGCCATTGGCACCGGTGTGCAGATTACCGGCATTCGGCGTAGTTATGACGAGTTTGTGACGGGACAGTTGCGTGGCAATACCGCTGGTTTTTTTGATCAGAACACGCGTTATGAACTGGGTAGCCAGCTGGAGCGTGTGTTGGCCGATGAGAGCAATGGCATCAATAGTGCCTTCTCGCGTTTTTTTGACAGTTTGCAGGATGTGGCCGCCAGCCCTTCGTCATTGTCGGCACGTCAGGTGATGTTGTCGCAGGCTCAGGCACTGGCCAATCGTTTTGTCGATGCCAATGCCCAGTTCAATGAGGTGGCCAATGAAGTGGATGCGCGTTTAGGCGTAGCGATCAATGATATCAATGCGCTGGTGCAGCGTATTGGTGATCTTAATGAGGTGATCAGCAAGTCGTCAGGCCAGCGTCATGGTGCCCAGCCCAATGATCTGCTGGATCAGCGTGACAGTGCCATTCTGGAGCTGTCCCAGCTGGTTAAAGTGACTACCACCAATGCCTCTGATGGCTCCATCAGTGTGTTCACCGGGTCAGGTCAGCCGTTGGTGCTGACTGGCCAGATCAATACCTTGAATCTGGATAATCACGGGAAAATCCTGCTGAGTGGTGTGTCTGATATTACTTCCACAATCAGTGGTGGTGTCGTGGGTGGTTTACTGTCATTTCGTGATGGCACGTTGGCGGCTGCCCAGCAGGAACTGACACAAATTGCCAAAACCATTGCGGATGAATTTAATGCCTTGCAAGCAGGTGGTGTTGACCTGGCGGGTGCCGCTGGCACGCCTTTGTTTGGTTATAACGGGGACGCCGATAACAGCTCAGAGCTTATTTTGTCAGTACGCATTGATGACCCGGTCAAGATAGCGGCCAGTCAGGGCGGTGGTATCGGTGATAACAGCAATATCCTGGCGATGGCAGCACTTGAGCGAAGCTCAGTCACTATCAATGGTAAAACCACGACATTGGGCGACAGTTTGCGTGGCCTGGTGGGGACGGTTGCCAATCAGGTACGTGAAGCGCGTTTGGGTGCCGAGGCACAAAACTCTCTGATGCAGCAGTCCTTGCTGCGGCGTGATGGCATATCGGGCGTCAATCTGGATGAAGAAGCGGCGGACTTGATGAAGTATCAGCAGGCTTATCAGGCTGCTGCTCAAATGTCGGCGGTGGCCAATAATATTTTCCAAACCTTGATGGACGCCTTCCGGCGCTAATGAACAGTAGAGGCTTGCCATGCGTGTATCCACCAGTCAGCTGAATCGACTTGCACTGAACAGTATTCTGGAACAGCAGGCCAAGGCTGCGCGGGCGCAATTGGAAATTGGCTCGGGCAAGCGAATTGTGAATCCGTCGGATGACCCGGTAGGAACGGTTAAATCCCTGTCGATGCAGCGCAGTTTGGATCGCCTGGTGCAGTTTGAGCGTAACGGATCACTGTTGCAGGGGCGTCTGGCCGAGCAGGAGTCGGTGCTGACCAATGGCGTCAATATTTTGCAGAATGTGCGTCAAATGGTGGTGCAGGGTTCAAATGCCACTCAAGGTGATGAATCACGCCAATTGCTGGCCATTGAGGTCAAGCAACAACTGCAGTCCATGTTGCAGGTAGCGAACACACAAGACAGTGAAGGACGCTACATTTTTTCTGGCGTTGATGAGTCTCAGGCTGCGGTTTCTGTTACGCCTCCTTTTGTGTTTGCAGGCAGCACGCAGGTACGTGAGCTGCAAATTGGCCCATCAACTTTTATCAAGGACACGATTGATGGCTCCAATGTCTTTGGCTTTGCTGCAGGCAGCAATGTGTTTGATTTGTTCTCAAATATTATCACTGAGCTGGAAACACCCGGTGTATCCGGTGCCAGCATAGCGGCCAATTTGACGGCACTGGATGAAGCCTTGGGGGCATTGTCCGTGGCACGCACTGAAATTGGTGTGCGACTAACGCAGATAGAAGATCAGGCTGCTTTGAATGACGGCGTTGTGCTACAGCTGAAGAGTACGCTTTCGGCGACTCAGGATGTGGATTATGCCGAAGCCATTACCCGTTTTAATCAGCAGTTGCTGGGTTTGCAGGCAGCACAACAGGCTTATACCCGAGTGCAGGGCTTGTCGTTATTTAATTATTTATAGCGTTACAACTCATACACAAAGCATTGCACTTTATTACTTAAGTTTTGCCAGTCAGTACCGATACAAGAGGTGTTAGCGAGATGAAGCCATTGGGGCCGATGCCGCTACCAACAAAAACTTTATTCTCTCGGGAGAAACACCATGGCTTTAACAATCAATACCAATGTCGCTTCGCTCAATGTGCAACGTAACCTGAGCAGCTCAAATAGCAATCTGGCTACTTCTTTACAACGTCTTTCAACTGGCCTGCGCGTTAACAGTGCCAAGGATGATGCCGCCGGTCTGGCCATCAGTGAGCGTTTCACTGCCCAGGTTCGTGGTCTGAATCAAGGTGCTCGTAACGCAGCCGATGGCATTTCACTGGCACAAACCGGTGAAGCAGCCCTGAAGGAAGTCGGTAGTAACATGCAGCGTATTCGTGAGCTGGCGGTGCAGTCTGCCAACGGTACCAACAGTGCAGATGATCGTGCCGCGTTGCAGCTGGAAGTGGCTCAGCTCGGTGCAGAAATCACTCGTATCATTGGTTCCGCCAATTTTAATGGCGTGCAGTTGTTGAACACTGCTGCGACGCTGAACTTCCAGGTCGGTGCTAATACCGGTGAGACCGTCAGCATTGCTACTACCAACCTGACTGCTGGCATTGCAGCTTTTACCGGTGCCAACGTTTCGACGGTTGCCGGTGCTGAAGCTGTGATGACCGCCAGTGATGCTTCTCTGAAAGTGGTTAACGATGCTCGTGCCACCTTCGGTGCTGCCCAGAATCGTTTTGAGTCGGTGATTACCAGTGCTCAGACTTCGGCAGAAAACCTGTCTGCAGCCCGTGGCCGTATCGTGGATGCTGACTTTGCCGCTGAAACAGCGACACTGACACGCAACCAGATTCTGCAACAAGCCGGTGTAGCCATGCTGTCTCAGGCTAACGCCTTACCACAAGCAGCCTTGGGTTTGCTGCGTTAAGCACCGTTGAGTGAGTGGCAGTCATGCCACTCACCATACTGATGATTACTGGAGAAATATCATGGCTTTAACAATCAATACCAATGTGGCTTCGCTCAATGTGCAACGTAATCTGAGCAGCTCAAACAGCAATCTGGCCACTTCGCTGCAACGCCTTTCAACTGGCCTGCGTGTCAACAGTGCTAAAGATGATGCCGCCGGTCTGGCCATCAGTGAGCGTTTTACTGCTCAGGTACGTGGTTTGAATCAAGGTGCTCGTAACGCAGCCGATGGCATTTCACTGGCACAAACTGGTGAAGCCGCCCTGAAAGAAGTGACTAGCAACGTGCAGCGTATTCGTGAACTGGCTGTGCAATCTGCCAACGGCACCAATAGTGCCGATGACCGTGCCGCATTGCAGCTGGAAGTGGATGAGTTGGTGGATGAAATTGATCGCATCATTTCCAATACCACATTTAACGGTGAAGCTCTGCTGGATGGTACGGGCGGTGCGGCTGGTGTGCTGACTTTCCAGGTTGGAGCAAACCAGGGTGAAACCGTGACGATCACGACATCCGATGTGTCTGCAGGTACCGGTATGACAGCTATTGCTGCCGCTGATATTTCAGATGTGGCTGGTGCCAATCTGGTATTGACCAACGCAGCTGCCGCACTGAAAGAGTTGGGTGATGCCCGTGCCGCTTTTGGTGCTGCTCAGAACCGTTTTGAGTCGGTGATTACCAGTGCCCAGACTTCGGCAGAAAACCTGTCTGCAGCTCGTGGTCGTATCGTGGATGCTGACTTTGCCGCTGAAACAGCGACACTGACACGCAACCAGATTCTGCAACAGGCCGGTGTCGCCATGCTGTCTCAGGCAAATGCGTTGCCACAAGCAGCATTAGGGCTGCTGCGTTAATGGTTGACCATGGCACTGAGTAGTTTGGTGCCATACCTGGGTAAGTCAGCAGGGCGACGATGGCAACATCGTGGCCCTGCAGGCGTTGATCACAGAGCAGGTGATACTTATGACTATTTCATCAGTGGTGATTAGTCCGGATGGTGGTCTTGGCAGTCGTCGCGTAGTGCCTGAATCAGA
This sequence comes from uncultured Paraperlucidibaca sp., assembly GCA_964569335.1. Classification (GTDB taxonomy): domain Bacteria; phylum Pseudomonadota; class Gammaproteobacteria; order Pseudomonadales; family Moraxellaceae; genus Perlucidibaca. The sequence goes on along the minus strand of CAZMVL010000003.1, from coordinate 86,513 downwards.
GGTGACTAGGGGAGCTGTTCGTGAACCGTCATCTGAAGTGAGCACGTCGTCGGTTGATATGAAGGCTGTTGCACAGGAGCTGGCAGAAACGGCTCAACAGCTTGGCAGGCAAACAGCCAGCAATATTGAATTCAGTATTGATGATGAAAGCCGGCGTTCCGTGGTGAAAGTACTGGATGGGGATAGCGGCGAAGTGTTGCGTCAGTTTCCAACAGAAGAAGCGCTGCGTGTGGCCAGGCAGCTTGTAAAGTCAGGCTCCGGTTTGGTGCAGGACAAGGCTTGAGAGGATAAGACGATGGCAGGTATTTCGGCGGGTGGTATCGGGTCTGGTCTAGACATTACTGGCCTGGTGCGTCAATTGGTGGATGCCGAGCGCGCGCCGGTATTGGGTCGACTGCAAAAGCAGGAAGCCAAGGCAGACTCCAGGATTTCTGCTTACGGCAATCTGACGGTGGCTCTGGATGCTTTTAAAAACAGCCTGACGGCATTGAAAAGTGCCTCCGGGTTGAATGCCCGTGTGGCTGCCTCTGCCAACGAGAGTTTATTAAAAGCCAGTGCCACTTCAGCCGCATCAGCAGGACAGTATTCGGTAGAAGTACTGGCGCTGGCACAAACCAACAAATTGGCGACCACGGCATTTGCCAGCCAGACGACAGTGGTTGGCTCGGGCGAGTTAACCATCAGTAATGCAGCGGGTGACAGCATATCGCTGACGATCAATCCAGGGGATGCCGATACCCTGGTTGGTATTCGTGATGCCATTAATAACGCAGCAGATAATAATGTGGTGTCAGCTTCGATTATCCAGTCCGATGACGGATTTAACCTGGTGCTGACTGCCAAGCAAAGTGGCCTGGATGGTGCCTTGACCATGACAGTGGTGACGGATGGCTCGGACTCGGGTGATCTGACACAGCTGAGCTTTGATCCGCAATCAGGCTCCAATCCCGTTTCGGTAAAAGTGGCTGCTCAAAATGCCCTGATCGAAGTGGATGGTTTTGCTCGTTCCAGCAGTACCAACAAGATCACTGACATGATCGAAGGGGTGACGCTGAATTTGGTCAAGGCCGAACCGGGTACAACCTTTGAGCTGAATATCAATGCTGATGTTGACGGTGCGAAGAAGGCCATTAAGGACTTTGCCGATGCCTATAACGAAATCAACAAGCGTATTGAGGCATTAACCCGCTTTGATGCAACCACTGGTTTTGTCGGCACCTTGCAGGGCGATGCCACGGTCAATCGGTTGGCGGCTTCCATTCGTAATGAAATGAATCGAATGGTAGGCAGTGGTGATGATTTAAGAAGTCTGTTTGAGCTGGGCATTACTTCGGACAAGTCAGGCAATCTGGTCATTAATGACAGCAAGCTGGATAGCGTGTTGTCTGGTGGTCTGGCCAAGGTGAGCGCCTTCTTTGAAGGCAATGATGGCTTGGCTGGGCGTCTGACATCCACGCTGGATCAATTTATTGGCAGTAACGGACTGATTCCTTCGCGTACGGAAAGTTTGCGCAATGAAAAAACCAGTATTGCCGAGCAGCGGGATCGACTCGGTATTCGTGTCGAAGCTCTAGAGAAGCGTTATCTGGCCCAGTTCACGACGCTGGACACATTGATTGCGCAAATGAATAACACCAGCCAGTTTTTAACTCGGCAGTTAGCGGGTCTTTAAATTGTTTGTTTATGTAAATCCGTATTCAGATTTGGTGGGTCTGGTCGATACATAAAGCATCTGATTTCACTGAAATACGAGGCTTTATATGACTTACGGATTCGCAAGGGCTAATCAGGCATATACCAATGTTGCACTGCAAAGCAGTATCGAGTCGGCCAGTCCACATCGTCTTATTCAGATGTTGTATGACGGTGCCTTGCAGCGAATTGCCCAGGCAAAGGGCTTTATGCAGCGCGCCGACTATCAGGCCAAAGGAGTGGCTATCAGCAAGGCCATTGGTGTGATTGGTGGATTGCAAGGCAGTCTGGATCGTGATGTTGAGCACGAACTGACGGCGAATCTGGATGGTTTGTATGACTACCTGGTGCGTCAGTTGCTGCAGGCCAATATCAGCAATGATGTGTCTTTACTGGATGAAGTGGCATATCTTTTGCGTGAGTTGAAGTCGGCATGGGAGGCCATTCCGGTGCAGCAGCAATTGGCGGGAGCTCCGGTTACGTCAATGGCAGCGGGGGCCTGATCATGAGCAATATTATTTTATTTCCAACGGCAAGGGCCACGGCCATGAAACAGTCACAGGCAGCACGACGTCGAATTCAGGACTTTCTGAGCATGAGCGAAGAGATTCTGGCGCTGGCTGACGCCTGCGACTGGACCAGTGCTTTGGCATTACAGGAAGTGCGCCGACAGGAGCTGGAGGCATGGTTTGCCAGTCGTCCAGCTGCCACAGATAATCAGGAGCTGATTACGGTCATTAATCAGTTGCTGGCCCTGGATGCGCGCATCACTGATAAGCTGTATGCCCAGCGTCAGCAACTACTGGTCGACGCCAATGTATCGCGTCAGTCGCATCGTCAGGTGCAGGCCTACCTACAGAGCTAAGTCATGATGAATGAAGATGAAGGTCTGGATCAGCGTTTTAACTTGCAGGGTCGCTTGCCAGCGGCCTGGCGTCAGGCGGAGTCATTTACGGCTCATGAGTTGGCGGCATTTAATGACAATAATCTGACCCTGTTTACTGCACTTTCGCTGATGGACATTTCCTTCGCGGCCGAAGCAGAAGACAGTTCATCACTGCATGCCGATTTTGTGCGGGTGGAAACCAAACTGGGGCTGATGATGTCGATGCTGTCCCGTCTTATGGCTCAGCATCAGTTGGTGCCTGCACTGGCGCAAGTAACGATTGCTGATCGTTATGCGCTCTGGCATCAGGATGCACCCTGGCAACCTGGTCAGGTGGGTGTGCTGGAGTTGTATATTGATGTCACCGTGGCCGTGCCTCTGCAATTGCCAGCGCAGATCAATGCAGAAGGTGTTGCAGTGTATGAGGGACTCAGTGCCGCTTGTTTAAATGGGTTAGAGAAATACCTGTTTCGACAACACAGACGCTCAATTGCAGACGCACGTTCAATACGCAGTTAAACATTTGTTGCATTCGCAACACAAAACGTACACAGCTTTCGCCCTTTGGCTGCAGTCAAAATAATGACTATCGAATGCGTCATTATTTTGTCCTGACGGTTGGGATAAGGAGCTGTATATGGGTCTGGCATTAAACAAAAACGAAACTGTCCTTTCCTTGGTTAAACCCACGATGCCGTTGGGTAGTTCGTCCGTCATGCAGGCCATTCACCGACTCATCAAGCAAGTGGCCAGCCATAATACGGTAGTGCTGATTCAGGGTGAGTCTGGCAGCGGCAAAGAGGTTATTGCTCGTGCCATCCATGACCATTCGGATCGAGCCGGTCAGCCGTTTGTTCCAGTCAATTGTGGTGCCATTCCTGCCGACCTGCTGGAAAGTGAATTGTTCGGTCATGAAAAGGGAGCCTTTACGGGTGCTATTGCAACACGTAAGGGTCGTTTTGAAGTGGCCGAAGGTGGCACCTTGTTTCTGGACGAAATTGGCGACATGAGCATGCCCATGCAGGTCAAGCTGCTGCGTGTTTTGCAGGAGCGTTGCTTTGAGCGTGTGGGCAGCAACCAGACCATCCGCAGCAACGTGCGCATCATCGCTGCCACACATCGTGATCTGGAGCACATGATTGAAGAAGGCAAATTCCGTCAGGATCTGTTTTTTCGCCTGAATGTATTTCCTGTTGCGGTTCCGCCATTGCGTGATCGTCGTGAAGATATTCCGGCATTGATCAAGTTGTTCAACGGCAGATTGTCCAGCCAGGGTAAGCCTTCTGTTGATTTCAGTCAGGGTGCATTAACCGAGTTGGCGCAGTATGCATGGCCGGGCAATATTCGTGAGTTGGAAAATCTGGTTGAACGTCTGGCCATCATGCAGTCCGGCAATGTGGTGCGTGCGCTGGACTTGCCTGCCCGATATCGCAGTCTGACGACTCAGCCAGAGGATGCTCAGGCTCTGGATGAGTTGCTCAAGCCGTTGTTGACGAGCACTGAAGAGGAAGCAGAGGTAGAAGCAGAGCCGGTTACGTCACGGTTCATGTTGCCTGCTGAAGGTATTGATCTGAAGCAATACCTGATTGACCTAGAGTGCAAATATATTGAGGAAGCCTTGCGCTGTGTTGATGGCGTGGTTTCGCGTGCCGCAAAACTGTTGGGCTTACAGCGTACAACGTTGGTTGAGAAGATGAAAAAGCTCAATATTCAGGCCCTTGAGCTGGGTCAATAATCTGACACTTTTGTTGGCATGATCCTTGCTGATTGATCTGTACCAATAGTCATTTGAGTAGATCAACTTAAGGTTTTTAATATGACGACTCCCGTGGGCGTAGACAGCATTCTTAGCCAAATCAAGCAAATGCGCCAACAAAGCGCTATGCCAACGCCTGCACCCATTCAGCCGCCATCGACTCCGGCAGTTGGCGTAACGCAGGGGGTTGAAGGCGCGGGCAAGGTGTCTTTTGGTGGCATGTTTCAGCAGTCGGTACAGGCCGTTAATCAGATGCAGCAGGCCGGCGCAGCCAAGGCATCTGCCTTTGAAGCTGGCGAAAATATCAGTTTGACTGAAGTGATGGTGTCTTTGCAGAAAGCAGATGTCTCCTTTAAGGCCATGGTGGAAGTCAGAAATAAAATGATCGATGCCTATCAAGAAATCATGCGCATGTCGGTGTAAGGAGTTTTAGGCAATGGCGAATCCAAGTATCAATACCTTATTTGCCCAAGGCTCACAGCTGGCTGCTTTGCCCTGGATGCGCCAGTTACTGGTGATGGTGGCGATTGCTGCCAGTGTGGCGGTAGGTGTGGCGGCGGTTATGTGGTCACAGGGCCCTGATTATCGCGTGTTATATGCCAGCCTGGAGCCTGATCGGGCTGCTGCCGTTATTGACGGTCTGGATGCCAATCGTATTCGTTACCGTCTGGATCAGAATACGGGTGCTGTGATGGTGCCCGCTAATCAATTGCATGAAGCCCGCCTGAAAATGGCCAGCGCCGGTGTGATTAAACCGAACGGAACCGGCCTGGAGATGATTCAGGAAGAAAAGGGCTTTGGTGTCAGTGAATTCATGGAGACCAAGAAGTATCAGCATGCTTTGGAAACCGAGCTGTCTCGTACCATCGAGAGCATGCATCAGGTGCGTCGTGCTCGTGTGCATCTGGCCATGCCAAGACAAAGTGTGTTTGTGCGTGAGCGTCGTGCCCCTAGCGCTTCCATTTTGCTGGACGTATCAGCAGGTGCCAGCCTGGATCGTAATAATGTGAAGGCCATTATCAATCTGGTGGCGTCCAGTATTCCTGAATTAAAGGCTGACCAGGTCACGGTGGTTGATCAGCAGGGCAATTTGCTGTCACGGCTGGATGAAAACAACGAGTTGGAAATGGGCACTCGCCAGTTCGAGTATCGTCAGGCTATTGAGCGTGCCTACGAGATTCGTATTGCTGACTTACTGAGTGATATTACGGCGTCGGGTAATGTGCGCGTGCAAGTGGCGGCTGATATTGATTTTTCAGCAGCTCAGGAAAGTCGTGAAAGCTTCAATCCCGAAAGACAGGTTATTCGCAGTGAGCAGATTTTGCGCGATGGTCGTAACTCGGCGCTTGCCGGAGCACAGGGTGTTCCTGGTGCGTTGAGTAATCAACCACCATTGGCTGCTGATATGCGGTCAATGGATGAGGCCGATGCAGATGATACGGTTGTTGCATCAGAACCTACGTCAATTACCCGTAATTATGAAATCGAGCGTGTACTGAATTACGTCAATACCCCGGCCGGCAGTGTGCGTCGTTTGTCCGTCGCTGTCGTGGTTGATAATGCCCGTCAGGAAAAATCGGATGGCAGCATTATTTCGGTTCCCACGCCAGCAGATGACATTGAGCGATTGACCCAATTGGTTCGTGACGCCATTGGTTTTGATGAGCAGCGTGGCGATCGGGTAACCGTGATGGCGGCTGATTTTCGTCCTCTGGATGCCTTTGATGGTGCAACAGGTTCAAGTTTTTGGGAGTCAGCCTGGTTTGCCACATTGATCAAGCAGTTGCTGGTGGGGCTGGGTTTGCTGGCACTGGTATTGGGTGTGCTGAAGCCTGCTGTGAAATCGCTGTTGGCTCAGACGCCAGCCATGGCCAGTGCAGTAGACCACGGCTCGATGCAGCAAGCGTCAGGCGGTCATGCTGCTTCAGGTACTGCTCAGCCCGCCATGATCGGTTCTGATATGCCACCCAATGTGCATCGTCTGCCACCGGTTTTTGCGGGTCAGGGTCTGGAAGAGCGTATGGGTGTGGTGAGAAATGCCGTTGAGTCTGATCCACGAATAGTGGCTCAGGTCGTCAAGAGCTGGGTTAAAGACAGTGCAGGCAACTAATATGATGGAAATGTCCGGCAGTGAAAAAGCAGCCATGCTGCTGCTGATGATGGGCGAGGACAAGGCCGCTGAAGTCTTGCGCCACGTCAGCTCCGATGAGGTTGAGCGCATTGGCATGGCGATGGCGGCGATCAAGGATGTGCACCTGGATCAGGCGGTATCGGTGATTGACAAGTTTGAGCAGGAGCTGGCCGAACAGTTGCCGCTGGCTTTGGGCCTGCCAAACTATGTTCGTAATGTGCTGGTATCCACATTGGGTGACAGTAATGGCAAAACGCTGGCAGACAAGGTGCTGGGTGATGAACAGACACTGGAAATAAGCTCATTGCGCTGGCTGGATCTGGATACTGTGGTGCATATGCTGAAAGAAGAGCATCCACAGATTATTGCCATTACCTTGGCGCATATGGATCAGTCTCAGGCAGGTTATGTACTCGACAAGCTGGAGCAGAACCTGCAGGAAGACGTGGTGATGCGTATTGCCACCATGGACAAGATTCCACAGGCCGCGATTGCCGAATTGCAGGAAATTCTCGACAAAAAGCTCGCTATTTCCAGCTCGTTCAAATCCAAGCAGATTGATGGCAGCAAGTTGATTGCCGGCATTATCAAAGGGCTCAGCAGCGACTCTGAAACACGAGTGGTTGAAATGCTGGCCAAAACCGATCCTGCCATGGCGGAGCGTATCAAAGAGCTGATGTTTGTCTTCGATAATCTGTTGGATCTTGATGATAAAGGCATGCAGCGCCTGTTGCGTGATGTGCCAGGCGATACCTTGACGGTTGCGCTTAAGGGCGCCAATCCATTGATGCGCGAGAAAGTGTTCAAGAACATGTCCAAGCGTGCTGGCGAGATGCTGAATGAAGACATGGAGTCGCGTGGCCCGGTCAAACTGAGTGAAGTGGAAATAGCGCAAAAAGAAATGGTGGGTATTGCGCGCAAGTTAGCTGAAGCGGATGAAATCAACCTGGGTGGTAAAGGGGAAGACCTTGTTGAGTAATGCGCCCTGGCAACGCTGGCAGGCGCCTGCGGTAGCCAAATCTGCCAATACACAGCCTTCTGCCAATCGGCAGACGGCTGTTGCTGTGACTGCTGCATCAAGCATGATGTCAGCGACTGAGCTGGAAGAAATTCGTCAGCAGGCAAGGGCAGAGGCCTGGCAGCAGGGCCTGGCTGAAGGGCGTGCTGCCGGACAGGCAGAGCTGGACAAGACAGCCTTGCGCTGGCGACAGATCATGAGTGAGTTGTCACAGCCATTACTCGATAGCAGTCAGCAGGTAGGTGATGAGTTGACCTTGCTGGCGCTGGCGATTGCCAAGCAGGTTATTCGCAGCGAGCTGAAAACACAGCCCAAACAGATTGTTGATCTTGTGCAGGATGCCATCAAGGCTTTGCCATCAGCGGCCAAGTCTATTCAGGTAGTTTTGCATCCGGATGATGCGCGTATTGTTAAAAGCGCATTACGTAGCGAGTCTGATACGGCCTGGCGTATTGAGGAAGACCGTCATTTAAGTCTGGGTGGTTGTGTCGTCAAGTCAGATATTGCGCGTATTGATGAGCGTGTAGAAACACGAATTGAGCGTGTAGTGGCTACATTATTTGGAGCCAGCCATGACTAACTCTATGCGTGGTGAGGCCGCCTGGTTGCGTCAGCTAAAGCGCTTTCAGACTCTGCTGGATAGTCCATCACAGCCCGTAGTAGAAGGGCAGCTAAAGCGTGTAGTGGGAATCACTCTGGAAGCGGTTGGTTGTTCTGCTGCCATTGGTGCACATTGTCTGGTTGAAACGGTTGATCAGGACTGGCTGGAAACCGAAGTGGTCGGTTTTTCGGGTGATCGTATTTTATTGATGCCGACAGGCGACATGCGTGGCGTAATGCCGAATGCGCGAGTCATTCCCATCGCCAGTGTTGATGGCGTGCCGGTGGGTGACGCTCTGCTGGGTCGGGTGATTGATGCCTCTGGTCGTCCGTTGGATGGCAAGGGTGCCATTGTCGCTGTTGAAAAGCGTCCTCTGGTTGCACCACCGATTAATCCCCTGGCGCGCCAGCCTATTCGTGAGCCTCTGGATGTCGGGGTGCGTGCCATCAATGCCTTGTTATCGGTAGGGCGCGGGCAGCGTCTGGGGCTGTTTGCCGGTAGTGGTGTCGGTAAAAGTGTGTTGCTGGGCATGATGACGCGTTTTACCGAGGCCGATATTATTGTGGTGGCCCTGATCGGTGAGCGCGGACGTGAGGTCAAAGAGTTTGTCGATCATATTCTGGGGCCGGAGGGCATGGTGCGTGCGGTGGTTGTTGCCACGCCTGCCGATCATCCTCCACTGATGCGCTTGCGTGCCGCCTGGCTGGCCACAGCAATTGCCGAGCACTTCCGCGATGAAGGCAAGCAAGTGTTGTTGCTGATGGATTCCTTGACGCGGTTTGCACAGGCGCAACGTGAAATCTCATTGGCGGTGGGTGAGCCACCGGCCACTAAAGGTTATCCACCTACGGTGTTTGCCCGTTTGCCGCAGTTGGTGGAGCGTGCGGGTAATGGAGCTGCAGGCTCTGGTTCTATCACCGCTTTTTATACCGTGCTGGCCGAGGGTGATGATCAGAACGACCCCATTGTGGACTCGGCGCGTGCCATTCTGGATGGCCATATTGTGTTGTCCAGACGGTTGGCTGAGGCCGGGCATTTTCCTGCAATTGATGTGGAGTTTTCGGTTAGCCGTGCCATGAACGACATTGTGCAGCCTGCGCATTTGTTGTTGATCCGTCAGTTCAGACAGATGTTGGCGCTGTACCAGCAAAACAAGGATCTGATCAGTATTGGTGCCTATCAGCGTGGCTCGGATCCGCGCATTGATGCTGCCATTCGATTAAAGCCCATGATGGATCGATTCTTGCAGCAGGATATCAATGATGCCGTCAGTTATGACCGTGCCATTGATGAGTTGATGCTGTTGATGAACGAGGAGTAGTGGGTATGACACGTTCCAAGCGATTACAACCGGTACAACGTTTGGCCAATCGGGAAGCCGAGCGACAAGCCACCGTGTTGCAAAAGGCACAGCATGTGGCTGCACAGGCACAGACCAAGCTGGATCAGTTGCTTGAGTATCGTGTGGATTATCTGCAGCGCCTGCGTGAGCGTGAACAAGGTTCGGTTGATTTGCGTCATTTACAGGAAGGGCGTGTATTTCTGAGCAAGCTTTCTGAGGCCATTGCGATTCAAGAGCAGGAGGTCGCGAAGGCAGATAAGCATGTGTCAACGCAACGTCTTCAATTGATTGCCCTGCAGCGTAAATGTCAGTCTTTTGACGGCCTGGTTGAAGGTTATCAGCTGATTGAGCGTCAGGAGTCTGATCGGCGGGAGCAATTACAGGCAGATGATCTGGCATCCCAACAATTTGTCTGGCGTCAGCGTCAAACGGTGTGAGGTAAGTATTATGTCCAATCCTTTTGCCGCTTTGAGTCTGGTGTCATCAGGTCAAAGCCAGCCACGTAGCTCAGCGTTGACCAGCCTGATGGCCGAGTCGACGCCAGATCAGACTGGTGATGCTGAACGTGGTGCGGTATTTGCCGGTGTGCTGGCAACCATGATGCCAACAGAGGATGCATTGGTAGAGAAGCTGCCGGGTGAAGTGCCAGCTGTTTCTGCACAGACACCTGAGCTGCCCGCCAAAGTTGATGAAGCTGATGATGCGGCTTTGGTGGCCTATATGGATGCTCAATTGAATCAGCATGCCAATCCATCAGTCAGCCAGCGAGCAGTGGCGGTACCAGTGCAAGAGGCTCAGTCGGCTTCTGTTAATTCAGCTCCTGTGCGTGTGACCACGGCCACCCCACCTGTTGTGCGTCATGATCAGTCAGTGCAGTCCTCCGATACTGAGTTAGAGTCTGCTGCTCTGGCACAGACGACTCTTCGTCCTGTGGTGATGGCATTACAGCCAGAGCGCTTGCCTGAGCCTGAACTGCCGGCACAGCCTTCGCTATTGGCGACAGCGGTGATGGCTGCGGTGACACCTGCACAGGAGTTATTAGCGCCACAATCACTGCTACAACCACAGCAGCCATCGTCGTTTGTGCAGAACTCTGCACTATCTCCTGCTCAGACACAGGATGAGCCGATCGAGCTGAAAGTGAATGCAGCGCAAATCAGTGCTGATGTGCCAGAGCCTGTGCCAATGCCAACGGCTAAAGTGGTGACGACTGCTGTGCCAACAACCAGCAGCACTGCAGCGGTAGTGTCAGTCCCGGTTTCTATTCACAATGAGCGCGCATTTTCTGAAGCCTTTGGCCTGCAGTTGGTCAAACTGGCGTCACAAGGCATTACTCAGGCTACGGTCAGAATCAATCCACAGGAGTTGGGGCCGATTGATGTACGCATTGTGATGAATGGCCAGCAAGCGGCTCAGGTAGATTTTCAGGCACGTCAGGCACAGACCGTGGATATGCTGGAAACCATGATGCCTAGACTGGTATCGGCCATGGATTTGCAAGGTATTCGTCTGGAGGATGCACGTGTCAATTTGATGAGTGCTGCTGATGCCCAGTCATTTGCTCAGCAGTTTGGTCGTCAGGAAGCACAGGCTGATGCTCAGGCGCGTGATCGTGGTCGTGCTGATGCATCGGCGGCGGGTCATGCCACCAAGGATGAGCCACACGAGGCTCAGCTTGTGGAGTCAGCAGCACAATCTGCTCGTACAGAAAAGGGACGCATAGACTACTACGCCTGATTTCCGGTATGTTCGCTGGGTTTTAATGACCTGGTGGATTCGTGTTATGTCATTGTTTTCCCAATTTCCTGCTTTAGTGCTGTCCAAGCACGACAACACAATCAATGCCGACATTACTCAGCTGACAACGAGTGATTTGCCGGAAGGGGATGTGCTGATTGCCGTTTCACATTCAACGCTTAATTTCAAAGATGGATTAGCCATCACCAATCGTTCACCGGTTGTGCGCTTGTGGCCGATGGTCGCGGGTATAGATGGTGCCGGTGTCGTGCTGGAGAGTAGCCATGCCAATTGGCAGGCAGGTGATCGTGTACTGGTGAATGGCTGGGGGCTGGGTGAAACCCGCTGGGGCTGCCTGGCGGGGCAGTTGCGTGTTCCCGGTGATTATCTGGTGGCCATTCCTGAGGGCATGACAGCACATGACAGCATGGTGATTGGTACGGCAGGTTATACCGCCATGCTGAGTGTGTTGGCGTTGGAACAGCAAGGGCTGACTCCGGCTGCTGGACCTGTGCTGGTAACAGGCGCTACCGGTGGGGTTGGCTCGGTGGCAGTCGCCATTCTGGCCAAGCTGGGTTATCAGGTGACAGCAGTGACTGGCAAAGCTTCGGAGCAGGCCTATCTGGAGCAGTTGGGTGCCAGTGCCGTATTGCCACGGGACAGTTTCAGTCAGCCGGGCAAGCCCTTGCAGAAGGAGCAGTGGGCGGCGGTAGTGGATTGTGTGGGTTCGCATACACTAGTCAATGCCTGTGCACAAACCCGGTATGGTGGTGTGGTGACCAGTTGTGGCTTGGCACAAGGCTTCGATTTTCCAGCAACCGTGATGCCGTTTATTCTGCGCTCGGTGCGTTTAATTGGCGTGGACAGTGTGATGGCGCCGATTGCCTTGCGGCGTGTTGCCTGGCAGCGTCTGGCCACTGATTTGACACCATCCGCTTTGGCACTCATCACGGCGTCTACCATTTCCTTGCCGCAGGTGCCTGACTATGCCCAGCGTCTGATGGCCGGTGAAGTGCGTGGTCGTGTTGTTGTGGAAATTAACGCTTAAGGAATTTTTATGAATGTATTGATTGTGCATGCCCACCCCGAACCCAAGTCATTTACCAGTGCCATGAAGGATGCTGCTGTCGAAGTGCTGAGCCAGCAGGGTCACAGTGTCGAGGTTTCAGACCTGTATGCGATGAACTGGAATCCGGTGGCTAGTGCCAGTGATTTTGGCCAGCGTGGTAATAGTGAATACATGAACTATGCTCTGGAGCAGCGTACCAATGCCGAGGCGGGTGCATTGGCACCGGACATTCAGCTTGAACTGGACAAACTGATGGCGGCCGATCTGCTGATTTTCAGCTTTCCGTTGTACTGGTTTTCAGTGCCAGCCATTTTAAAGGGCTGGATTGATCGTGTGTTTGTGTCTGGTCGTGTTTATGGCGGGCGTCGTGTCTATAACAAGGGCGGTCTGGTGGGCAAGCGTGCCTTGTTGGCGCTGACCTGTGGTGGTCGCGATTATATGTTGTCGGCAGATGGCATTCATGGTGATCTGACCAATATCCTGAAGCCGGTTCTGCAAGGCAGTCTGGGTTATGCCGGTATGACGGTGTTGCCACCTTATGTGGGTTATCACGTGCCTTATCTGAGTGATGAACAGCGTCAGGAAATTTTGCAGAACTACCGTGACTATCTGACGGATCTGGATGGTCTGACACCACTGACCATGCCTGATCTCAGTCAGTTTGATGCGCAGATGAAGCCGTTGGTTTAGTTGGCGGATGCTCGTTGCCGCCAGGTCAGCGGGCTTATACCCTGCCAACTTTTGAATGCTCTCGAAAAGGCACTTTGCTCTGAAAAACCAAGCAGTTGGGCTATATCGGTGAGTGTCAGTCGATGATCACGCAGATACTCTTCTGCCATGTGGGTCAGTGTGTTTTCACGGATTTGTCGATAGCTGGAGTTCAGTGCCTGCAGGCGTCGGTGCAATGTACGCTCAGTCATGGCCAGCTGGCTGGCAATCTGACTGGCGTGACCTTCGGTGCCTGCTCCTGCATTGGCAATCTGGCGTCTTACCGCTTCGATCAGTGGGTCTTCTTTTGGCAGTTGCGCCAGCAAGCTGTCAACTTGTTGGGAAAGCAGTTGCTGTAGTACTTGGTCTGATTGTTTCAGCGGCAGGCTCATCCACTGTTTGGGGAAAATGACCCGGCTACGTGTCTGATCAAACAGGATAGGGCAGCCATAGAAGCTTTCGTATGGTGCCGGGTCAATGGGTGCGGCATTGATAAATTCAACCCGTTTGGGGCTGGCTGGCATGCCGATAATATCGCGTGTCACCTGTATGAGTGTAGTGATGGAGCATTCATCTACCAGTGCGCCCGGACGACCATGCTCGGCACCCCATACCAAAGCAATATCGTCTGAGTCATCCACAGACTCAAGCTGCATATGATTGATATCATTGACTAAGCGCTCATACTTTTGCAGGCGAAGCACGGTGTCACCTAAAGTCGGGCAGGACTGCAACACATAACCCAACGGGCCCAGCTGACTGACCTTGAAGCGCTGGCCCAGTACCAGTCCCAAGGTGGGCAGGTTCAGTTGTTGTGCACTGAACTCCAGCACCTGCTGCCAATAGGTGACTGGCATGACCAGGCTGGTTCGATAAGGGCTATCGGGCAGATAGCCACTAGGCTGTGCCAACAGCGCCGGAGCATTTTCATCCAGATAGTCAATCAATAGTGCCAGAAAGGCAGAGCTTACTTGTCCGGACAGCATGATTTGCTCCTGTATGATGTCCGAAATTGTCAAAAAAATGTCGATGACTGTCAAGTCTGTACGCGCTAATCTGCTTATTGTGTGCCCATCAGTCTGGGTTGGAGATAAACATGCAAGAGCTGAGCAACGAATTACTGGTATTACTGCACAGTGTGCTGGGTGAGCACATTGACTGGAAGCAGATCATTTTGATTGGTCTGGCACCGTTATTTATTGCGACCTTTCTGGTTGAATGGGCGGTGATGCGCTGGCGTGGAACGGACGAGCAGTTCCGCATCAAGGATATTTTCACCAACCTGAATCTGGGGCTGGTGTATCAGGTGTTTGAACTGGTGGTGCATGCGCTGATTTTCATGGCGGCCATGTATTGGGTTTATGACCAGCGTTTCTTTGATGTGCCGGTGAATATATACACCATTGTGCCGTTGTTCATTCTGCTGGAGTTTTGCTACTACTGTTTCCATCGTACCAGCCATCGGGTGCGCTGGTTCTGGTGTGCGCATGTGGTTCATCACAGCGGTGAGCACATGAATCTGACCACTGCCATGCGTCAAAGCATGCTGTATTCACTGACTGGTTACTGGCTGTTTTTTACGCCACTGATGTTGATTGGCGTGTCGCCGGAAATCACCTTGGCAATGTATGCTGTTGATTTGGCATATCAATATTTTGTGCATACCGAGTCGGTGCGCAAGCTGCCACGCTGGTTTGAGTATGTCTTTGTGACACCTTCGCATCACCGTGTACATCATGCACGCAACCCACAGTACATCGACAAAAACTATGGTGGTGTGCTGATCATATTTGACCGCTGGTTTGGCACATTTGCCGAAGAAGAAGAGAAGGTGGAATACGGCATTGTGCGTCAGGTGCATAGCAACAATATTCTGACACTGAACTTCCATGAGTTTATCGACATGATGAAAGATGTCGCCAAACCCGGCCCGGTCTGGCAGCGACTGAAGCATATCTGGGCACCACCAGAGTGGGAGCGACCTACACAAGCCAATAGTCGGGTCGGTGATTTGTAGTAGAATGTGGCACCTTCACTGTAAATAATTACACGGTGCCAACCTATGTCTTTGATGAAGCCCGTTGATGCTGCTGCGCAGGCGCTTGTGCAGCAGCATCTTGACCAAATTAAGTTGGCTCCTGATACCCATACCCAGGCTGAAAAACAGCAGCTGCGCGAGCAGATCAAGGCGCTTTTAAAGCAGCAGGATGCTGTGCTGGTGGCGCATTACTACACTGATCCGGAATTGCAGTCACTAGCGGAAGAAACCGGTGGTTGTGTCTCGGATTCGCTGGAAATGGCCCGCTTTGGACGTGATCATTCGGCCTCTACCCTGGTGGTGGCGGGTGTGCGTTTCATGGGTGAAACCGCCAAAATTCTCAGTCCCGAAAAGCGTGTATTGATGCCTACGCTGGAAGCGACCTGTTCATTGGATCTGGGTTGCCCCATTGAGAGCTTCAGCGCCTTTTGTGATGCTCATCCAGACCATACCGTGGTGGTGTATGCCAATACGTCGGCTGCGGTTAAGGCACGGGCTGACTGGGTGGTAACCTCCAGTATTGCCGTTGATGTGGTCGATCATCTGGCAGCTCAGGGTGAAAAAATCATCTGGGCGCCAGACCGTTATCTGGGCAGTTATGTGCAGAAGGTGACGGGTGCAGACATGATCCTGTGGGACAGTGCCTGCATTGTGCATGAGGAGTTCAAGGCGCGCGGTATTCTGGATCTCAAGAAGCAGTTTCCTGATGCCGGAGTTCTGGTACATCCGGAGTCGCCAGAAGCGGTAGTGGCGGTTGCCGATGCCGTCGGTTCCACTTCCCAGCTGATTGCAGCGGCTCAGCAATTGCCGCATCCGCAATTCATTGTGGCCACCGATCGTGGCATTTTCTACAAGATGCAGCAGGCAGCGCCCCATAAAACGTTTATGGAAGCGCCTACAGCGGGTACAGGTGCCACTTGTCGTTCCTGTGCGCATTGTCCGTGGATGGCGATGAATGCGCTGGATAATCTGGCTGCTGTGCTACAGCAGGGTGACCAGTTGATCGAGGTGGACGAAGCCATTCGCCAGCGTGCCTTGATTCCATTGCAGCGCATGCTGGATTTTTCGGCGGAGTTAAAGCGTGCTCGTGGTGCCTAACGTCTGAATTCGGCGTCTAGTCGTTTCATTTCGGCCAGACGTCTTTTCAGCTGGGCAGTCAGTGAGTAATTGTTGGCTGCCAACCTCAATGCGTTATTTAACTGATCTTCAGCTGCCGCCATCCGATTGCTTAAAAAGAACAGTTCGGCACGCGCCCGGAAAACGGCCATGGTGTCTTTGTCGGCGGCTGCCGTGTCGGACATGATGCGCCATAGCTGAATATCGTTAGGATGCTGTTTTAAGGCATTTTCCAGGCGAATGCGGACAATTTCAGGCTTGCTGACAGCCAGTGCAGGGCGACTCAGACGCTCAAGCAAGGCACGGGAATCAGGGTGGATGGCCAGCCCTTGTTGCCCAAGACCGATGGCTCTCTGGTAGTCACGCTCGGCAAAGGCAATATCCATCGCAGTCACCAGGTAGTCAATGCGGTGCGGGTCTGCTGTCAGCAAAGGCGCCAATGTTGCTTTGGCTTTGGCCACGTCACCCTGACGCAGATAAGCCAGACTGAGTCCAAGGCGGGTATGGGCAGGTGCATTGCCATTGCGTATGGACTCTTCATAAGCCGTGATCATCTCACTGACCTGAGTGCTGTAAGCCACTTGCAGGCGGGTTTGAATCAGCCTGAAGTCCGGTGTACTGGTTCGTGTCTGCCGTGGTTGTTCGCTGACGCGACGTTCCAGATCAGATAAGCGAGAACTGCTCAATGGGTGGGTCAGCAAGAATTCAGGCATATAGCCCAGTTGCCGGGTGGCTCGTTCCAGGCGCAGGAAAAAGTTGGGCATGTCGCGCGGATCGTAGCCCGCCAGCGTCAGTGTTTGCATGCCGATGCGATCGGCTTCCTGTTCAAATGCCCGGCTGTATGACAGGCGATTTTGAATGGCCAGTGCCTGCGCCGAGGCACCAACGGCAAAGCCAAGGTCGCTGCCGCCACTGCCCGCTGCCGAGGCCGCTGCAATGCTGGCCAGCAGGCCACCCAATGCCAGCCATTGGTTATAACGATTGGCTTCCTGTGATCGGGCAAAGTGGCGTTGGCTTAAATGGCCAATTTCATGCGCCATGACGCCAGCGACTTCACCTTCAGCCTCTGCGGATAACAGCAGTCCGGTATTGATGCCCAGTACGCCGCCAGGCACGGCAAAGGCGTTGATCGAACGATCATCGACCACCACAAAGGTAAATTTGGGGTCGTTTAACGGACTGTGAACGGCCAGGCGATAGGTCAGCTTTTCGACATAGTCACGAATCAGCGGATCAGGCCACATCGGTGTGGTGGCTCTGAGCTGTCTTAGAAAGGCTTGTCCCAGGCGCTGTTCGGTGGCGCTGTCGGCAATCAGATCGGCACTTTGTCCCAGCTCTGGCAGTTCGATGGCCGTGAAGGGAGCCGAGTTGTGAGCTATTGCGGATGTTGGCAATGACAGCATTGGAACCAGCATGAGCGCGACAACAGGGCGTGTTAGAATGCTCACTGTGAGTTGCCTCTGTATCTGTCTACGCTGAGAGTTGGCATGGAAATCCTTGATCTGACGGGTCTGCGTTGTCCGCTGCCGTTGCTGAAGCTGAAACAACGACTGCATGTGTTAGCAACGAATCAGTGCATCGATGTGTTGACCACTGATTCCGGTGCCTTGCGTGACTTTCCCGTATTTCTGCGCCAGGCGGGACATCATCTGGAGCAGGTTACGACTGACACTCAGGGCGTCAGTCGATTCACTATCCGTAAAGCCTAGCCAGCCTGTAATACGTCCAGTACTACTTGCGCATGGCCATCAGCCTTGACCTTGCGCCACTCCTGTTGCAGTACACCGTTGGCATCGACCAAAAATGTGCTGCGCTCAATACCCTGTACCTGTTTGCCATACATATTTTTCGTTTTGATGACGTCGAATAGGCGGCACAAGGTTTCATCAGGGTCGCTTAACAACGGGAATGGCAGGCATTGGGTGTCGCGAAACTTGTCATGTGATTTCAGGCTGTCACGCGAAATGCCAAAGATGTCACAGCCAGCAGCCTGGAATTGTGCATATAAATCACGGAATTGCTGGCTTTCCAGCGTGCAGCCGGGAGTGGCGTCTTTCGGGTAAAAATAAAACACATAGGCACGGCCTTTAAGTTGTGCCGAGGTCAGCGTTTCGCCACCGGTAGCGGCAACGGAAAATTCGGGGACGGCTTGTCCAACGACAACGGACATAGGGAACTCCTTTAGGCTTTGTGTGGCTCGATGATGGCATCAAGATTGCGATCATCACAAAAGATCATGAAGGCTTCACGCAGCGAAGCAATGTGTACTTCACCCGGGATATTGACGGTCATGGCCAGCGCAAACATGGGCGAACCTGTGTGAGGTGCGGAATACGTGCTGGTTTCCATGGCCTCGATATTGATGCCCTGACTGGCAAAGAAATTGGCAATTTCATGCACGATACCCGGGTTGTCCAGTGCAATCACGTGGACAGAGTAGGGCATGGCCGGTTTTTCCAGACTGCGCTTTTCGGTGCGTTTGCTGAGCACCTGCAAATCAAGGCGTTTGGCCAGTACCGGCAGCTGTGCTTCAAATTTGGCAATGGCATCCCAGGTGCCCGAAACCATCATGGTCAGGGCAAATTCAGAGCCCATGACAATCATGCGTGAATCAGAAATATTACAACGGGCTTCCGATGCCGCTCTGGCGATTTCATCCACAATACCAGGGCGGTCAGAGGTCAGGGCGGTGAGTACTAAATGATGTTCTGTATCTGGTTTCATGCCAAATTTCCGAATAGCCGATGCGTCAGTCTAACGAGGCCGGACTGAGACTGCTAGGGCTATATTGCGTAGCGCGTCGGGTCTTTTACTCCCGCATCGGTGAAGCCTTTTTTACGCAGACGGCAGGCATCACAACGACCACAAGCTTCACCTGATTCATTGGCCTGGTAGCAGGATGTGGTCAGTGCGTAATCAACGCCAAGTTGCATACCTGCCTGAATGATTTCAGCTTTTGTCATGGCAATGAGCGGGGTGCGGATTTCCATGCCTCTGCCTTCAACACCGGCTCGGGTAGCCAGGTTGGCGACGGCTTCAAAGGCCTGAATAAAGTCGGGACGGCAGTCCGGGTAGCCTGAGTAGTCAATAGCATTGACGCCAATGTAGATGGCATTGGCCGAGGTGACTTCAGCCAATGCCAAAGCATAGGACAAAAATACCGTATTGCGCGCCGGAACGTAGGTGACCGGAATGCCTGTGGTTTCTTCTTCAGGCACGGCAATACGGCTGTCGGTCAGTGCAGAACCGCCGAGTTGGCCCAGGTCAATACGAATGACACGGTGATCGTGTACGCCCATGTGCTGGCAGATAGTGCGTGCTGCCTGAAGCTCGGCATTATGGCGTTGACCATAGTCAAAACTGACGGCAGTGACGCTGTGGCCATCGGCTTGTGCCATGGCCAGACATGTCACTGAATCAAGTCCACCTGAAAGTAAAACAACGGCGTGTGCCATGGCTTAGTGTCCGGGTTCGTTATTCCAAAGGTATTTGTGTAGCTGTAGCTGCATGCGCACATTCAAACGATCCGCCAATATCCATTCGGCCAGCTGGGTTGGTGACAGCTGCCCGTGTGCGGGAGAAAACAGCACATCGTCTACCTGTTGATAGAGCTTGTAGCGGTCGCACTGCAGTTTGGCCCAGTCATAATCCTGGCGATCAGTAATCACAATCTTGACCTGATCATGTGCCAGAAGGTGCGTGATATTGCTTTCCAGATTACGGTGCACTTCACCTGAGCCGGGTGCTTTCAGGTCCATGACCTTGCTGATGCGTGGATCGACCGAGGCAATATCCAGCGCACCACTGGTTTCCAGCGAGACCGAGTAGCCTGCGTCAGCCAATGCAGTCAGCAGTGTCAGGCACTCAGGTTGTGCCAACGGTTCGCCACCGGTTACGGTGATATAGCGTGCCTGGTAAGGTTTGATTTCCTGCAGAATGTCATCAATTGACCACAGCTTGCCGCCGTTAAAGGCATACTCGGTGTCGCACCAGACGCAGCGCAGGGGGCAACCTGTCAGGCGAATAAAAACAGTTGGCCTGCCGACGGTACGCGCCTCACCTTGCAGTGAAAAGAAGATTTCAGTTAATCGCAGGCTCATTCAATTAGCTTAAGTCAGCTTGATAGGGCGCGCAGTTTATCGTGTTAGTGCTCAGGGCGCGACTGCCGGTGCATTTTGTGCAATAAATGAGGTGGCCAAGCGGGCTTCATCACTATCGGGGAAGCGCTTGACCAGATCATTCATCCAGCTTAGTGCCTCGTCCATATTGCCGCGCAGCTCAGCTACCGTACCTAG
This sequence comes from uncultured Paraperlucidibaca sp., assembly GCA_964569335.1. Taxonomy (GTDB): domain Bacteria; phylum Pseudomonadota; class Gammaproteobacteria; order Pseudomonadales; family Moraxellaceae; genus Perlucidibaca. Next base: position 66,124 of record CAZMVL010000003.1, on the reverse strand, counting down.
TTTGTAGTAGGCAGCGGGTACTTTGCTGTCACCATCAAATTCGCGAATTACTTTCAGGAAACTGGCTTCAGCGGCTTGCAGATTGGCAGGCTCCAGAGCCAGCTTGAACTCACCGAGCCAATAGTGCGCACTGGCGCTGAATACGGTATTGGGATGCTTTTTCAGGAAGGCCTGCATAGCTTTGATGGCGGCAGGGGCACCTTTGCTGCGAAATTCCTGATAAGCCGCTAAATAGGCTTCTTTTTGTGCTTCGATTTGTTCAGGTGTTGAGTTGTAGTCAACAATATTCTTGAACTCGCCGGTTTCGGATGTATTGGAAGGCGTTACTTTGGTGGCATTGGTGACGGTTCCACCGCGACTACCCAGTGCCTCAATGCGTTGATCCAGGTCTTCGTAGCGTACACGCAGGTCAGATTGCAGGCGTTCGATCAGCATTTGCTGCTCTTCGATTTGTCCTTGCAGGCGTGCGACTTGTCCCTGCAGGCTTTCAATCTGCTGAAACATGTCCCATGCCGGGTTAACGGCAGCTCGAGGGGCAGTTGCAGCGGTGCTGGCTGTATGGGGGACAGGAGCTGGAGCCGAGCGTTGTTGCGGAGTAGTCAACGGGCGTTGTTGAACCTCAATTGCCTGTGCAGGGGAAGGGGCAATTGCCTGTAAGGAGACAACACCGGCTAATATTAATACATGGGCAACATGACGCATAAAAAACTCCTGAGCAGTCTGCAGATGAAACAAGAAACGGGCCGAAGCCCGTTCTTGCTGACACGCTGAAGCGATAAATCTTATCGTGGCGAGTTGCTTACATAATCCAGCTCAACACGACGGTTCTGTGCCCAGGCACCTTCATGGCTGCCATCGGCAGCTGGCTTTTCCTTGCCATAACTGACCACCGAGAGCTGGCCTGCGTTGACACCCATGCTGACCAGGTAGCGTGCGACAGCATTGGCGCGACGTTCACCCAGAGCCAGGTTGTATTCGCGTGTGCCACGTTCGTCAGTGTGTCCTGACAGTTGCAGACGGGCATTCGGGTTTTGTGTCAGGTAGCGTGCGTGAGCATTCAGGCCACCATAGGACACTGCCGTGATATCACTCAGATTGGTGCCGAAATAGAACACGCGAATGCGCAGTAGCTCAGTCATTTCTGCACTGGACATGTTGTCTAGCTGTGACGAGTCGGCAATGACATTACCTTCAATGCCCAGTCCCAGGTTTGCTGCACCAGTGGTTGGTCCCAGATCCTCGGCAACAGAGCCTGGCAGGGCTTCTACTGCAGGTGCCGGGGGCAGGTTTTCAAATTGTCTGTCGTCGTTGGGGTCAATAGGACGGGGACCGCGGAAGACCGAACAGGCCGTCATGGTCAGTACAAGCGTACAGACAGTCGCGATTTTGGCAGTCTGATTCAGTTTCACGATAAGCTCCTTGGGGTCTTTTTATAATACAGATATGGTGAAAGTTAACTGACTTCGGCATCAGCGTAAATAGGGTGACCACATGGGTTCGCGCACTTCTCCATCAACTGCCGGCAAGAGCATTTTAAAGCGCCCATCAATCGACATGATACCAAGTACGCCCTGGCGTCCTTTGCGTGTGGCATAGACTACCATACGGCTGTTTGGAGAGAAGCTCGGCGACTCATCTAATGGTGTGTCGGTAAGCGTTGAAAATACGTTGGTTTGCAGGTCTTGCAAGGCAATGGCATAGCTGCTGCCACCGGTTTGATGCACCATCGACAGATAGCGGCCATCTGCACTGATATCGGCACGAGCATTGAAGCGCCCGGTAAAGGTCAGGCGTTTAACATCGCGTGTGTTTATATCCAATCGATAAATCTGTGCGCTGCCACTACGGTCAGAGGTGAAAACCAGCGATTTGCCATCACTGCTCCAGCGTGGTTCGGTATCGATAGCGGGGTGATTGGTGAGTCGGGTCAGCGCGTTGTTTTCCAGATTCATCAAATACAGTTCCGGATTGCCATCACGTGACAATGTCAGCGCCATGCGCTTGCCATCTGGTGACCATGAGGGTGCACCATTCAGACCGGGAAAATCGACCAGTTTGGTACGCTGACGTGTGGCTAGATTCTGCACAAAAATGGCCGGCTTGCGATTTTCGAAGGATACATAGGCGACCTGTCGGGCTGAAGGTGACCAGGTGGGTGACAAGATGGGTTCGGCTGAATCCAGCAAGGTGATCTGACGAGCACCATCAATGTCGGACAGTTCCAGACGATAGCGTGGGCGACCATCACGGCGATATTGGTTTACATACAGAATCTTGGTTGAAAATATGCCAGGTTCACCAGTGACTTCCTTATAGATTCGGTCGCTGATGAAGTGAGCAGCATCACGCCAGCGCGATTTTTCAACCACAAAGGTTTCGCCCACCACACGTGAAAGGCCACCTTTTTTTAACAGCTCATAACGGAAGCTGTAACGGCCATCGGCCAGTTGAGTCACATTGCCAACCACCACCAGATCGGCTCTGACATTTTGCCAGGTGGCCGGGAGCATTTCGGCGCTGCTGGTTGGTCTGCCCGGCAGTGTGCGTGGATCCAGACTATTGAAGCTGCCACTGCGATCCAGGTCGGAGCGAATAATGTCGGCAGTGCTGTCTTCGCCCGTCAGATTGAATCCACCAAAGGGAACAACTGCGATGGGCGTTGCGTCTTGTAGTCGCTGAGTGATCTCGATGGTCAGGGTGGCATGTGCAAGGCCAGCCCAGCCAGTCAGCAAAATCAGGCAAATTCGTGGCAACCAAAAACGCATAAGACTTATTCCTCGGGTTTGAACTTTAAGGTAATGACACGAAAGTATTCGTTAAAAAGCGCTGCATCAGCGGGAACAGGTAAAGGGCTGGCACGCTTAACGGCTTCTTCTGCGCTGGCATCAAATGCCGCATTGCCACTGCTTTGGCGAATCAGCACGTTGCGTACTTCTCCGCCTGGAAACAAGACAATAGTCATTACTGTCTCAAGCTTACCATCAACATTAATTGGCCGTTTCCATTCATTTTTGATTTGTCGATTGATGGCCATCGTAAATTGATTGATTTGCGAGGCCAGTTGGCGTGCTCGAGCGTCGGCAGCGGCCTGTTCTGCCATGGCATCGGCTTCATCGCGCAATGACTGGGCAATGGCTTGTTGACGTTCTTTTGCCTGGCGCTCCAGGCGCTCACGTTCTTTGGCCAGCTCAGGGTCAGGCTCGGCTGGTTTTGGTGGAGCTGGCTTGGGCTCTGGTTTCGGCTCAGGCTTGGGCTTCGCCTCTGGCTTAGGCTCAGGTTTTACTTCCGGTTTGGGTTCCGGCTTTGGTGGTTTTACCGGTTCGGGCTTTGGCTCTGGAGCAGGTGGGGGCTCAGGTGTCGGTTCAGGCGGAGCGGGCGTTGGTTCAGCTACAGGCTCTGGCTGGATGGGCGCAGCAGGGGTAGTAATTGGTGAGCTGGGCAAGGCCATCAATGTGGCTTCAATACTTTTGGGCAATTCTGGCAGGCGTGATGGTGCAGCAAACAGCACCAGTCCCAGCACGAGTATCAGGTGCAGACCGATTGAAACTGTGAATGCTTGGCGGCTGGGCGTCATAAGCGTTTTATTGTCTGCTGGCCGGAGGTTCGGTTAACAGACCGACCTGTTTGACACCGGCTGCCTGTAGTGCGGCCATTAATTCAATGACCTTGCCATAACCAACGGCCGTATCACCATTGACCAGCACAGGAACGTCTTCATGTTCGGCGGAGCGCCGTGAACGAATTTCATCAGGCAAAGTACGCAGATCAACACTGATCTGGCGATCACCATCTTGCAGCGAATAGGTGCCATTCGCCGTTACGGTAACCACCAGGGGAGTCTGGTCTCTGACCGACAGCGTGTCAGAGCTGGCTTCTGGCAGATTTACTTCCAGACCCTGCGTGAGCATGGGAGCGGTGACCATGAAAATAACCAGCAACACCAGCATGACATCAATGTAGGGCACCACGTTCATTTCCGACATGGGCGCTCGGCGTTTACGACGGAAAGTGGTTTGCAGGCTCATGATTTAGTTTCCTGCATGAGCTTCGCGATGGAAAATGCTGCTGAGCTCTTCGGCGAAAACCTCATATTGAGACAATATGTATTCGCTGCGGCTGGCATAGCGGTTGTAGGCAATAACGGCCGGAATCGCGGCAAACAGACCAATTGCGGTGGCAATCAATGCCTCGGCAATGCCGGGCGCAACCACTGCCAGGGTTGCTTGTTGTACCTGAGCCAGTCCCAGAAAGGCAGTCATGATGCCCCAGACCGTGCCAAACAAGCCGATATAGGGGCTGACAGAGCCTACCGTTGCCAGAAAAGGCAGTTGTGATTCCAGTTTTTGCTGTTCAACACTGAGCGCAATACGCAGGGAGCGGGAAACGGCCTGCATGGTGTCTTCGGAATCACGATGCTTGTCACGCATGCGTTGAAATTCATGGTAGGCCGAACGAAACAGACTTTCACAACCGGATTCGTTATTGGGCGTGTGTGTCACCTGATCAAACAGCTGGCGCATATCAATACCTGACCAGAAGCGATCCTCAAACTGGGCTCTTAGCTGTTCGGCACGACGATAGATACCGGCGCGCTGAACAATGATGGCCCAGGAAGTGAGCGAGGCGAAGATCAGAATCAGCATCACCAGCTGTACGACTGGGCTGGCGTGCATGATTAATGAGGTGACGGTCATCTCGGGAGCAGAAGGCATTACAACTCATCCTGTGGTGTGTTCAGTAAAAGGCTCAACTTAGACGGGAGCGCACGAGGTTTCAAGCTTTCCTTGTCAACACAAGCAACTTCGATCAAGCCATCAGCTAGCAATACGTCCTGACGGGTGATTCGTTGACGAAAAGTCAGTGAAGCACGGCCAATTTTGATGGTCTCGGCACTGACCTGCAAGAGATCATCCAGGCGGGCAGGTTGACGATAGTTCACTTCGGCTCGGCGGACGACAAAAAACACCGCTTCCGGGCCGATCAGATAGTGTTCGATATCCATGCTGCGTAGCCATTCGGTACGGGCGCGCTCCATGAATTTCAGATAGTTGACGTAATACACAATGCCACCGGCATCGGTATCTTCGATATAAATACGTACTGGCCAGATCATGATTGTCCCGGATTGGTATTGGGCGGCGTCAGGCCAAAAAGCAGCCAGGCCTGTTGGGTGGCGACGCGGCCACGTCCGGTACGCATGATGAGCCCTTGTTGAATCAGATAAGGCTCAATGACATCTTCCAGCGTGCCAGCATCTTCTGACAGTGCGGCAGCCAGTGATTCGACCCCGACCGGGCCGCCTGAAAAGGTTTCCACCAGCATGCGTAAAAAGCGGCGGTCCAGACGATCCAGGCCGCGAGGATCTACTTCCAGCATGGTCAGTGCAGCTTTCGCAGTGTCCTCGGTAATCACGCCATTGGATTTGACTTCGGCATAGTCACGCACCCGACGCAGCAGTCGGTTGGCAATACGTGGCGTGCCACGAGACCGTCTGGCGATTTCGGTGGCGCCCAGCGGGTCTATGTTGAGGTTAAGCAGGTTGGCGGAGCGAGTCACGATACGGGTCAGGTCAGGTACGGAATAAAATTCCAGACGTTGCACAATACCAAAACGATCACGCAGAGGTGAGGTGAGCAAACCGGCTCGAGTGGTTGCGCCGACCAGCGTAAAGGGAGGGAGCTCCAGCTTGATAGAACGTGCCGCTGGGCCTTCTCCAATGACGATATCGAGCTGATAGTCTTCCATGGCGGGGTAAAGAATTTCTTCCACGACTGGTGACAGGCGATGAATTTCATCAATGAAGAGTACATCGCCGGCTTCCAGATTGGTGAGCAGGGCAGCCAGATCGCCCGCACGCTCCAGTACCGGGCCTGAGGTTGAGCGCAGTTCACTGCCCATTTCTCGTGCAATGATATTGGCCAGCGTGGTTTTGCCCAATCCTGGCGGGCCAAAAATCAGGGTGTGATCCAGTGGTTCGCCGCGACTTTGAGCGGCACGGATAAAAATATCCATTTGCTCACGCACAGCGGGTTGACCGATGTAGTCGTCCAGACGTGTCGGGCGAATGGCGCGATCAATCTGTTCTTCCTGAGGTTTTGGTGTGGCTGTAATCAGTCGGTCTGATTCGATGCTCATGGCATTAGTTCCTTAACAGACCTTTTAACGCCGCACGTACCAGTTCGGCTGTTTCAAGCTGGTTATTGCCGACGGCCTTGATGGCTCGTTGTGCTTCTGCCGATTTGTAGCCCAGGGCGACGAGGGCTTGCTCGGCTTCTTCGCTGGCATTTAATATAGGCAGCAGGCTGGAATTGCCACTGTGCTGGCTTAGATTACGCAGAGCGGCTTTGCCCAGCTTGTCCCTTAATTCAATAATTAAACGTTCAGCAGTTTTTTTGCCCACGCCGGGAATACGAGTCAGTGTGGCAATATCTTCGTGAGCCAGACATTGACGCAGGGCGTCGGTATCCATACCGGACAGGATGGCCAGTGCAAGTCGTGGTCCGACACCGCTGACCTTGATCAGGGTACGAAATGTTTGCAGCATGTCGCGGTCGCGAAAACCAAACAATTGCTGGGCATCTTCGCGAACACTCAGGTGTGTCCACAGCACAACAGGTTCACCCAGTGCGGGTAATTGATAAAACGTGTTGAGTGGCAGGTCGACTTCATAACCTACGCCGTGCACGTCAATGATGGCAGTTGGCGCGATTTTTTCGATTAACAGGCCATTCAGGCGGGTCAACATGATGCGCGAATCCTTGAGTTATTGGTTGTTATCGTCCACGGCCTCGGCGTAGTCCCTCGATCGCCATTTTACGCATGTTATCACCTGCATGAGCATGACAAAGTGCGGCGGCCAGTGCATCTGCTGCATCGGCCTGAGGTGCAGCGCTCAGGCTCAATAACTGCACCACCATATGTTGTACCTGGCTTTTGTCAGCAGAGCCGGTACCAACCACGGCCTGCTTGATTTGTCGGGCCGTGTATTCGGATACGCTCAACCCCTGAGTGACAGCAGCAGCAATGGCTGCACCACGAGCCTGTCCCAGTTTGAGTGCAGAGTCTGCATTTTTGGCCAGAAAGACCTGTTCAATGACGGCATGCGTGGGTTGCCAGCGTTGAATAAGGGTAGTCAGTCCATTGAAAATGGTGAGTACCCGTTCCGGCAGCGTGTGTGTGCTGTTCATGCGGATGCAACCGCTATCGACATAACACCAGCTGCGACCTTGTTGGGCAATGATGCCGTAGCCCGTGATACGTGATCCGGGATCAATACCCAACAAGATGGGGCTGGTCACTTGTTCAGTGCTGCCAGCACTTCGTCGTTGAAGCTGACGTTGGTATAGACGTTTTGTACGTCATCCAGATCTTCCAGCATGTCGATCATCTTGATGATCTTTTCAGCCTGCGCCAGATCAGTGATCTCGGCATCGGTTGAAGCGCGCTTGGTCACTTCGGCATTGTCAGGTTTGAAACCGGCGGCTTCCAGCGCATCCACCACGGCACCAAAAGCGACCGGGCTGGTGACTACTACAATGCCGTCTTCATCGGCTTCCAGATCATCCGCGCCCGCTTCCAGCGCAACCTCCAGAATACGATCTTCGTCGGCATCGGCGGGGAAGGTGATTTCGCCACGTTGAGTGAACATGAAGGCCACAGAACCTGGCGTGCCCATATTGCCGCCATTTTTGCTGAAGGCATGGCGCACTTCGCCCACCGTGCGGTTGACGTTATCAGTCATGGTTTCAACAATGACGGCGACTCCACCAAGGCCATAACCTTCGTAGGTCAGTTCGTCGAGCTTTTTGTCATCATCACCACCGGCACCACGCTGAATGGCGCGGTTAATGACATCCCGGCTCATATTGGCGGTGAGCGCCTTGGCAACCACAGCACGCAAGCGAGGATTGTCTTCTTCCTTGGGGCCGCCCAGACGGGCAGCCACGGTAATTTCACGAATCAGCTTGGTGAATATCTTGCCGCGTGAGGCATCAACGCGGGCTTTTTTATGTTTGATGTTGGCCCACTTGGAATGACCCGCCATCTTAGGACTCCTTTTTCACTTCTTCACGTAAACGAATGCCCAACTCGCGCAGCTGCTTGTTTTCGACAGGGGCAGGGGCATGCGTCATCAGGCATTCGGCCGTTTTTGTTTTCGGGAATGCAATGACATCACGAATCGAACTGGCGTCTGTCATCAGCATGATCAGTCGATCCAGGCCAAAGGCCAGGCCGCCATGTGGTGGTGCGCCATATTTCAGGGCATCGAGCAGGAAGGCGAATTTTTCCTGGGCTTCTTCAGCGCCAATACCCAATGCTTCGAAGACGGCGGTTTGCATGTCTGGTGTATAGATACGCAGCGAGCCACCACCCAGTTCAGTACCGTTCAGCACCATGTCGTAGGCCACGGAAAGGGCTGCGCCCGGGTTGTTTTTCAGGGTGGCGACATCGCACTTGGGCATCGTGAATGGATGGTGAACTGATGTCCACTGGCCATCAGCCACTTCTTCAAACATGGGGAAATCAACTACCCATAAAGGTGCCCAGGTGGTGGTGAGCAGGTTCAGATCGTGACCGAGTTTTACGCGCAATGCGCCCAGCGCATCATTCACTACCTTGGCCTTGTCGGCACCAAAGAAAATCAGGTCGCCATCAACGGCACCCGTGCGTTCGATGATGGCCTTGAGGGTGTTGTCAGGCAGGAATTTCACAATCGGTGATTGCAGGCCACTGTTTTCACCATTGTGGATGTTGCTGACATCATTGACCTTGATATAGGCCAGACCCTTGGCGCCATAGATGCTGACAAACTTGGTGTAGTCATCAATCTGTTTGCGTGGCATGGCATTGCCACCGGGTACTTTCAGTGCTGCGATACGGCCTTTTGGATCTTTTGCCGGGCCAGCAAAGACCTTGAACTCAACATCCTGCATCAAATCAGCAACATCAATCAGTTCAAGTGGAATACGCAGATCCGGCTTGTCTGAAGCAAAGCGGCGCATGGCTTCGGCATAGGTCATGCGCGGGAATGTGCCTAGCTCAACACTCATCAGCTCATGGAAGACCTTGGTAATCATGGCCTCGGTAATGGACATGATTTCTTCGTCGCTGAGGAAAGAAGTTTCAATGTCGATTTGCGTGAATTCTGGTTGACGGTCAGCACGCAGGTCTTCGTCGCGGAAACATTTGGCGATCTGGTAATAACGGTCAAAGCCAGACACCATCAGTAACTGTTTAAACAGCTGAGGTGATTGTGGCAGCGCAAAAAATGAACCGGGCTGAGTACGTGAGGGCACCAGATAGTCGCGGGCACCTTCAGGTGTTGCGCGTGTCAGGATCGGGGTTTCCACATCCAGAAAGCCGTTGTCGTCCAGAAAGTTGCGAATCAGGCTGGTGACTTTGGAGCGAAAGCGCATGCGCTCCAGCATTTCCGGACGACGCATATCAAGGAAGCGATACTTCAGGCGAACTTCTTCGCTGACATTGGTGAAGTCATCATTCAAAGGGAATGGCGGTGTTTCGGATTGCGCCAGAATTTCGATGGACTTGCCTAATACCTCGATCTGGCCAGTACCCATGTTGGTATTTTCAGTGCCGGCATAACGACGGCGAACACGGCCGGTAATACGCAGAATAAACTCGGAGCGGGCGCGGTCGGCGGTTGCAAATGCTTCGGGAGTATCCGGATCAATTACTACCTGTACCAGGCCGTCACGGTCACGCATGTCGAGGAAAATCACGCCACCATGGTCGCGACGACGATGTACCCAGCCGCAGAGCGTTACCGTTTGCTCCAGATGGGCTTCGTTAAGTGCGCCACAATAATGTGTACGTGAGTATGCGTTTTGTTCAGTGTGCTGCTGCATGATGCCTGTTTCCCGTGCCAGACCTGTTGTTTTTAACAGGCGCGATAATCAAGCGTGAAAGTATAGCCTTGTTCGGCTTTTATTGAGAATGTTAAGAAGACATCGATTTTGCTTTACAGCGAAAAAAACTTGGCGTAAATAGCGCCTTAAGAGCGAATGATCGCCTGGCTGCGTTGATGTTTCTGGAGAGTTACATCGTGGAAGACGAATTTTTAGATGAAGACGCTTTGCCCGACAATGATGAAGAACCAACGGCTCCTGTGGTGCCGCTGGATATGCGTCGGGTACTGGACGACGTGCTTGAAGAGCGTCGTTTGCGTAAACAACTGAAGGATTATGACTTTGACCTGGATGGTTAAGTCCTGACCCCGTTTGCTTGCACTTGCTGGCAAGGTCAGCATAATGGGGCACGTTTTTAATTTTATTCTGAACTAGATAAGGATACTGACATGGCTATTGAACTTCCTGCGCTGCCCTATGAAAGCACTGCACTTGAGCCTTATATCACTGCTCATACATTGAGCTTTCATCATGGCAAGCACCACAATGCCTATGTGGTTAACCTGAACAACCTCATCAAGGGAACCGACCTTGAAGGTCAGGATCTGGAAGCGATTGTTAAGGCCTCTGCTGGTGATGCTGCAAAAGCAGGCATTTTTAACAACAGTGCTCAAGTCTGGAACCATACATTTTACTGGAACAGCATGAAGCAAAATGGCGGCGGTCTGCCAACAGGTGCCGTAGCTGCCAAGATTGATGCTGACTTTGGTTCTTATGACAAGTTTGTTGAAGCCTTCAAAACAGCTGCCACTACTCAGTTTGGCTCAGGCTGGGCCTGGCTGGTAGTTGGTGCTGATGGCAAGCTGGCCGTGACCAAGACAGGTAATGCTGACACGCCTATCGTGCATGGTCAGAAGCCGCTGCTGACGATTGATGTGTGGGAGCATGCCTACTATCTGGACTTCCAGAATCGTCGCCCAGACTACATCACCACATTCCTCGACAAGCTGGTGAATTGGGATTTTGCCAATGCCAATCTGGCTGCCTGAGGCGGTGACGTAAATGCAAGTAGCGAAAGGCACCTCCGGGTGCCTTTTCTTTATGCGGCGTAATCTGATCGAGCTGTGCGCTCTGCGTTTTGTCATGCTGGCTATTTTTGTATTGGCGCTGGCAGTGGGCTGGCTGGGCTCTGGTGTTTTGCTGCATGAGCTGCCCATCATGTTGCCGGTGGTGTTGGCGCTGTTTGTACTCGTCAATGTACTGACGGCTTTGCGTTTAAAAAGTGTTGAACGGGTTCATTCTGACGAACTTTTTTTGCAGCTACTGATTGATATGCTGTTGCTGACCGGGCTGTTTTACGCCACCGGTGGTAGCAGTAATCCTTTCGTAACCTATTATCTGGTGCCTTTGGCGATTGCGGCATCGGCGTTGTCACGGCAGCAGGCTTTGGTGTTGGCGGTATTGATGCTGCTGGCTTACTCCCTGCTGGTCTGGATGCCGGGAGCAGGGAGTGCGAGTGTGGCGTGGCCCTGGCAAAGTTATCAGGGGCACTTGCTGGGCATGTGGGTCAATTTTGTGATCAGTGTGCTGGTGCTGGCCATTTTCCTGAGTCGTATGCAGGCTCGGTTACGTTCGCAGGAGCGTGAAATGGCCATTCAGCAGCGGCATTTGTTGCAACGTCAACAGGCAACCGCCATGGGGGCTCTGGCAGCAGATGCCGTACATGATCTGGCCACGCCTCTGGCCACAATGACACTGTTGGCCGAGGAGCTTGCCGTCGACAATACGAATCTGTTATTGCAATCGCTGCAAGGTCAACTGGTGCGCTGTCGTCATATCCTGAGCAATCTGCGTGAGCAGGCGAGAGCGCCGGAACAGGCGCCGGTTAAAACCTTGGCGGCGCATATCGATAGCTGTGTGCATGATCTGAAAAATCAATTTTCACACAAGCAGTTGCAGGTCGATCTGGCTGAGCATGGGCAAATGACAATTGCTTTGCCGTGGCTGGTTCGGCAGGTGATCAGCAATGGTTTGAAAAATGCGTTCGAGGCGGCGAATCAGATGGTCAGCTTGAGTGTGCAATGTCATCAACAGCAGCTGGTATTGAATATTGAGGATGATGGAGCCGGTTTTGCAGCAGATTTATTGGCGGCCATGACCGAGCCTTCGGCATTTAGCCTGAGTACCAAGCCGGATGGCATGGGGCTGGGGCTGTATTTGGCGCATGTTACGCTGACTGATATCGGTGGCAGGCTGGTCTTGGCCAATCGTGAGTTGCCTGCTGTTGGAGCGCGTTTGAGTATTGTTTTGCCATTAGCGGGTTTGCAGGTTGTAAGCGCATGAATTTGTCTTTTCTGGTGATTGATGATGATGACGTTTTTCGCGAAACCTTAAGTCGTGGTTTGCAGCGTCATGGTTGTCAGGTGACGATGGCTGCCTCTGAAGCAGAAGCATTGAGTCTGGTATCGCAGCATCGTTTTGATGCCTGTGTGCTGGATTTGCGTTTGGGAGACGATTCTGGACTGACTTTGTTGTCCCGGCTGTTGGCGGTACAGGCCGATTTACGCATATTGATGCTGACAGGCTACAGCTCGATTGCCACGGCCGTCGAAGCTATCAAGCGCGGGGCAATACATTATCTGGCCAAGCCGATAGGGATTGCCGATATTTTGCGGGTCTTTGTCAGTGAAGAGACAAATGCCACTGTGGCGATCGTTGACCCAAGCCCGCAGACCTCGGTTGATCGGTTGGCCTGGGAGCATATACAGCGCGTGCTGCTGGAAGAGGACGGTAATATTTCAGCCAGTGCACGACGCCTGGGCATGCATCGGCGTACCTTGCAGCGTCGTTTGGCCAAAAAGCCGGTGGCGCAATAGTTATTCAATTCAGCAATCAGTCTGTCCAGCTGGCGTTAATAGCGGCCAGAAATTCCTCGGCACTGGGCTCACCCAATAGTCGCTGAGCAGGTCGTCCTTTGGCATCCCAAAACAGCAAGGCGGGTGGGCCAAACAGCTTTTCTCGGCTGAGCCAGTCCAGTTGTGCCTTATTGGCACGGGTGATATCAAAACGGATCAACAAACCCTGCACCAACGCCACCTGGATCGCTGGTTGGCTCAGGACTTCGCGTTCAAATTTTATGCAGCTGATACACCAGTCTGCGTATACATCGACGAAGGCCGGGCGCTGTTCCTGTCTGGCTTGTTGCAGTGCCTGATCCAGTTGAGCGGGATCGGTGATATCAACAAAGCCCTGCAGTGAACTGGCCTGAAATGAGGTGCCCTGATGGGTGGCTTGCAATGCTGGCCATGGATTGACGGGGTCATAATGGCCGCGTGCGGTGGCCCAGGTTAAGACGGCGGCATAGCTCAGAATCAGCATCATCAAGCTCAGGCGAAGCCATGCGTGGATGGTATTTTGCATACCCAGCCACAAGGCCAGAACCAGTGCATAGGCAATCCACAGGCCCATTTCAACAGGGGCTGATACCAGACGTACAATCAGGCTGATGGCCAGTGCCAGTAACAACCAGGCAAACAGTTGCTTGATGGCATCCAGCCAGGGGCCTGAGCGTGGCAGAAAATGAGCGCCACCGGCACCAATGACCAGTAACGGCACCCCCATGCCCATGCTCAGACTGAACAGGCTCATGCCACCCAGGGCAACATTTCCGGACATGCTGATATAGACCAGAATGCCAGCCAGAGGGGCGGATACACAGGGTGAAACCACCAGACTGCTGATTGCGCCCATGATAAAGACGGAGCCGTAAGCACCACCTTTTTGTTTTTGCTGGATGCCTTCCAGACGCTCACGCACAAAGGCCGGCAGTGCCAGGTTGCGACCACTGGCCAGTATCCAGGCAAACAGGACAAACAAGAGTGCGAAGCTGATCAATATGGCTGGTTTTTGCACCAAAGTGGCCAGATTGGCACGTGCGCCCAGCCAGGCAATCAGCATGCCGACCAGAGTGAACATGAATGCCATGCCGCCGACATAACTCAGTGCCAGCAAAAAGCCACGGCTGGCCCTGCGTGAGCTTTGTCCGCTGATGATGGCTGACAAAATGGGCAACATGGGTAGTACACATGGTGTGAAGCTAAGACCCAGACCAATCACGAAAAAGATCATCAGTGCCTTGATGAGCGTGGCTTGATCCAGCCAGCTGGCTAATTGGTTGGCATCGTTGGGATTTAGCACAATGGCGGTTGTGCTGGCACTTAACGTGCGTGTTTCAGGGGGGTAGCACAGACCTGCATCGGCACAGCCTTGCCAGCGTACCTGCACACTATCGACCGTGTCGGGCAGGACAACGCGAATACTGACGTTTTCCCGATAGACATCCACATAACCAAATGTCGGGTCATTTTCCGCGATGGCGCCATTAGGCAAGTCAATGCCGATAGCGCTGCCAGTTTTGCTGTCAGTGACGGTAAATTGCTTTTGATACAGATAATGTGCCGGGGTGACACGCCAATGCAGATCCAGCACCTGATCTTGCCATTCGTAACTGAACTCGAATGCTTCATCCACTGGTAGAAAAGTGGATTGATTGCTGCCCAGCAAGACAGCCTGAGCGTTGGCCCAGGCAAAGAGCGGGCTTGCCAGCAGGAGTAACAGGAAAATGAATGATCGACAGGTGACAGCAATTAGGCGCATTAGTGACTCAATACATTTGTTTGGCCCGACAGCATAAGAAAAACCACGAGCATGGGCTACAATACAGCGCGATCTTATAGGATGTGTCTGCGTGCTGGAAATTTTTAACCTGAATGCATGGCGGGATGACCGCTGCCTGTATGCCGAGTTGAGCTTTACCGCTCGGCCTGGTGAGGTATTGCATATTCAGGGTGCTAATGGGGCCGGCAAGACCACTTTATTGCAGCAATTGGCAGGTTTGCGTTCAGCGCCGACACAGAGCGTGCGTTGGCAGCAGCAATCGGCTCATGCCTTGGAGTCCGATTTTGTTCAGCAATTAATCTATCTGGGGCATTTGCCTGGCTTGAAAGCTGCGTTGACGGTTGCTGAAAATTTAACGACGCTGGCAGCGTTGCGCCAACATCGGGTTGATGCAGAGCAGATTGATCAGGCGCTGCTGACGGTGGGTCTGTATGGTTATGACGATACTCCCGTGCGCCAATTGTCTGCTGGCCAGAAGCGTCGGGTAGCATTGGCCAGACTGTATCTGGAGCCTGCCAAAATATGGCTGCTGGATGAGCCTTTTTCGTCGCTGGACCGGCAAGGTGTGGCCGATCTTGAGTCTGGCATTGCGAGCTTTGCCGCTGCTGGTGGTACGGTGCTGCTGACTACACATCATCAGTTGTCTGATCGCTGTCCTGTACAGATTTTGAACTTGTCCCAGTATGCTTATGATGAGAGTGACAACGTATGAGCACTCCATTTTTGGCGTTGTTAAAACGGGATTTGAGACTGGGTTTGCGCCAGTCTGGTGAATGGATCAATCCATTGGCTTTTTTTGTCATGGTGATTACTTTGGTGCCTCTGGCCATCAGTCCTACGCCCGCCATGCTGGCAGAGGTTGGCCCGGGTATCTTGTGGATTGCGGCTTTGCTTGCTGTGTTACTGGCCATGGATAGTCTGTTTCGTCAGGATTTTGATGACGGCAGTCTGGAGCAGTTATTGTTGCTGCCTACGCCTTTGCCATTGCTGGTGCTGGCCAAAGTACTGGCACATTGGTTGCTGACCGGGCTTGGTTTGACCGTGCTGTCACCTTTGATGGCTGTTCTGCTTAATTTGCCCATGTCCGTTGTGCCGATCTTGATGGCTACTTTGTTGATCGGCACGCTGACCTTGAGTTTGATCAGTGCCATTGCGGCGGCACTGACGGTGGGCTTGCGTCGTGGTGGTGTGCTGGTGACGTTGATCAGTTTACCTATGCACATTCCTGTACTTATTTTTGCCACGGGAGCGGTGCAGGCCAGCTTGATGGGGCTTCCTGTGATGGGTTATCTGGCATTATTGTCTGCTTTTTTATTGATGGCATTGGTATTGGCGCCGTTTGCGGCAGCGGCATCGCTGCGCTTGGCTATCGCTGGCGGTGAGTGAGGTAATTTGATGGGCATGATTGCACGTTGGTGGGACGCTTTTCAGCGCACAGTCGGCCCACGACACTTTTATCAAATCAGTGGCTCCTGGTTGCCCTGGTTTGCGGCTTTTGCAGTTGTTTTTTCGGTCATTGGCCTAGCTTGGGGCTTGCTTTTTGCGCCGCCCGATTATCAGCAAGGCAATAGTTTTCGCATTATCTATATTCATGTGCCATCCGCCAGTCTGGCCATGTCGGGTTATCTGATGCTGGCTGTTTGTGCGGTTATCAGCCTGGTCTGGCGAGTCAAGACGGCTGAAATGGCAGCACAGGCAGTAGCGCCAGTCGGTGCGGTTTTTTGTTTGATGGCACTGGTGACCGGCGGGATATGGGGCAAGCCGACCTGGGGTACGTATTGGGTGTGGGATGCCCGACTGACTTCCATGCTGATTTTGCTGTTTTTGTATGTCGGTGTGATTGCCCTGCAAAATGCATTTGAAGATTCAGCACAAGCGGCCAAGGCGGCTGCTATCTTGTCACTGGTGGGTGTGGTGAATTTGCCAATCATCAAATATTCGGTGGAGTGGTGGAATACGCTGCATCAGGGAGCGACGTTCAAACTCACCGAGCGTCCAGCCATGCCGGTAGAAATGTGGCTACCTTTGCTGATCAGCTTGATTGGCCTGTATGCCTTTTTTTCTTGGTTAGTTATCTGGCGCACCCGTCATATTATTTTGCGTCGTGAAAGTCGTAGTCGCTGGGTGCGTGAGCTGGTAGGAAAATCAATATGAAGTTTTCATCCTGGGCTGAGCTGATCAACATGCAGGGCCATGGTGTCTATGTATGGTCATCCTATGGCCTGTTTTTTGTGGCGTTTGCCAGCCTGATTGGTTTTAGCGTGTATCAGCACAGGCGCTGGTTGGCGCAGCAGCGCCGTCAACTTAAACGTCAGTCCCAACGTGCTGTTTCTGTCACGGTTAAACAGGAGTAATTATGCATCCGCAACGTCGTAAACGCTTGATCTGGATATTGGTGCTGCTGAGTGTGCTGGGCGCAGCCGTAGCGTTGGCGGCTTATGCCCTGCGGCAGAATATCAACCTGTTTTATACGCCGACTCAGCTGGCTGCTAAAGAAGCCGCTGTGGGCCAGCGTATTCAGGTGGGTGGTCTGGTTTTGCAGGGATCGGTGCAGCGCTCGCCGGAAAGCCTGCAAGTTCGTTTTACCCTGACCGATTTAGGCGATACAGTCGATGTGACCTATCAGGGTATCTTGCCCGACTTGTTCAGAGAGGGGCAGGGCATTGTGGCCAATGGCATCTGGAATGGTCACGAAGTAGAGGCTTATGAAGTGTTGGCAAAACACGATGAAGTTTATATGCCTCCTCATGTAAAAGCGGCTATTGAAGCGGCAGGTCATCCTTCAGCAGTAGAGCAAGACAAATCGTCCTATGGTTACTGACTGGTACTCATCTCATGCCTATGCTGCGCTTTTGCCTTTACTGTTTGCTATGCCTGCCTTTGGTGGCGCGTGCTGATTGGCAGATACAGGCAGAGCCGTCGCGGCTGACGGAAGAGGTGCGGTTGGCGCTGACCCCTTTGGGAGAAGTGCCCGACCAGGAAAGTGCGGCAGCATTGGCCGAGTACGCTAACTCAGCCAGAGAGCGTGTTGCCGAAACACTGACTGCCCTGGGATATTATGCGCCGGATATAAGCCTTGATCTCAACACCAGTCGGCCTCGCATCAATGTGCAGGCGGGTGCTGCCGTAACCTTGCAAGGACTTGAGGTTCAGGTCATGGGTGATATTTCGGATGACCGTCGTTTTAACTTGCCGGATTTCCCCATTACCCGTGGCCAGCCCTTTGTACACGCTGATTATGAAGGCTTTAAGCAGGCCATTGCAGACAGGGCATTGGAGCGGGGTTATTTTGACAGTCGCTGGCTGGTGCATCGGGTTGAGCTGAATTTGCAGGCCTTAAGTGCGGATGTGTATTTGGCATTCGAGAGTGGTCCTCGTTATCACTATGGTGAAATCAGTTTCCAGGAAATTGATGGATCACCATTAACAGCGCTGAACCGGCAGCAACTTGAGCGTCTGATTCCGTTTAAAACGGGAGAACCAGTCGTTAGTCGAGATTTGTTCAGCCTGCAGAATAATCTTATCCAGACCAGTTACTTTCGTGATGTGCAAGTGTCTTTCCGGCGTGATCAGGCGCAAGGCCTGGCGGTGCCTGTGGATGTGATTGTGGATAGCCGATTGCCCAGTCGCATTTCTTTGGGTGCCGGTTTTACAACCGATGTCGGGCCTCGTGTACTGGCTGAATGGCAGCGACATTTATTCAATGAAAAAGGTCACGGCATTGAAGTCAAATCCGAGTTTTCGATGGTGCGTCAAAGCGGAGAAGTGCGTTATCGCGTGCCCTGGAAGCACCCATTGGAAGATCGTCTGGAATTTGCCGTGGGTGCGTTGCAAGACGTAATTGATAACACGGAAACATTACAGACCATTGTGTCCATGCAGCGGGTAATTGCGCCAAGACATGGTTGGCAACAGACCTATGGTATTCGAGTGGTTGATGAACGATTTGAGCGCGACAGTGGAGAAAAAGGCGTTGAAACACTGGTAGCCCCCTATCTTGCTTACAGTCGTTTACGCAGCAGCGGAGGCGTAGATCCCAGCCGTGGTTCACGCTTGCTGTTTCAGGCAGAAACGGCCAACAAGGCATTCTTATCAACCGTGGATTATGTCTCTGTGCGGGCGGGTGTACGCTGGTTAAATACACTTAATGATAAGCACATGCTGCTGGTACGAGCTGATGCTGGTGCCATTTTCAGCCCTGACTTTGATCGAGTGCCGCCCAGTGTGCGCTTTTACGCCGGTGGCGATAATAGCGTCCGTGGTTTTGACTTCCGTAGTATCTCTCCGCGCAATGCGGCTGGCGACACAGTGGGTGGGCAGTATTTGCTGACAGGCTCACTGGAGTACAACTGGCGCTGGCGTCCAACCTGGCGTCCCGCTGTGTTTATTGATGTGGGTGATGCATTTACTGACACTAAAGATGTGACGCCTGCCATTGGTGTAGGTGTTGGCATGCGTTGGGTTTCTCCGGTGGGGCCGGTACGTATCGATCTTGCCAGTGCGGTATCGGAACCGGATAACCCGCTCAGAATTCACCTGACATTAGGTGCTGCATTGTGAGGCGCATCCTTGCCATCATTCGTTTTCTTTTGCACTGGACGTTGCGTGCCCTGTGGATTGCTCTGGCACAACTGATTTTGGTGCTGATGTTGTTGCTGGTGTGGTTAACCGTCAGTGAACAGGCACCACGTTGGGTCTGGCAGCAAGTCGATGATCTGGTGCCCGAGTTAAGCATCGAAGGCATCGAAGGCAGGCTGTTAACGGGTCTGTCCATGCGTCAGCTGGTCTGGCGTGACCCAGGCATGACGGTAGAAGTGAATGACATTACCTTGCAGTGGTTGCCAGCCAATTTGCTGCAGGGCAATGTTGATATTGAGCGTTTATGGGTTGGGCAATTAAAACTGATTCAGCTGATCAAGTCGGAACAACCACCCAGTGAGTTGCAGTTGCCGGAAGTCAGTCTGCCATTTCCGTGGTTTGTGCGCGATTTTCGACTGAATGAGTTGCGTTGGGAAGGTCTGGACAGCGAACCGGTTGTGATCAATGCACTGGCTTTGAAGGCTTCCGGCTCAGGTCACGAGGTTGATATCGCGGCATTGAAAGTCAATGCGATGGATATTGACCTGACCCTTTCTGGGCAAATTCAGTTATCACATTTTTATCCTCTGCGTTTGGTGCTGGATGTGGCGTCACCACAGTTGCCCTGGCAGCAGAAGGCTTATCTCAGTGGCAATTTGAGTGCCTTGCTGGTGAATCTTGAAGGGCCGGAGCAATGGCCTTTGACGCTTGCCGCTAGATTAAACCTGCTGCCTGTTGTGCCTGATTTTGATCTGAACCTGTCCTGGCCTGCCTGGCAAATTCAAGGTCAGCCGGACTGGCAGATTTTGCCTGGCAAGCTGACCGCTAAAGGCAATACGCAGGAAGGTACTGGGGTCTTGGATCTGGCGCTGAATCTGGCCTCGTCGTCAGCATTGGCCTGGCCTGACCATTGGCCAAGATCGGCCAACTTGTCCGGGCCGCTTAATTGGCATCTGACTGAGCAGGGTGTTGAGGCTGCCGTGGATTGGAAAGGGCGCTTTGGTGCCATGCCGTGGATAGTCAATGCGTTTTATGATCAGGCCCAGTCGGCGCGTACCAGGTTGAATCTGCGTCTGGCGGATAGTCATTTGAATTTGACCGGCCTGCCTGAGTCAGGTGTGAATTTTCAACTACAGGTGCCAGCGCTTGAGCGCTTTCAGGCGGAATATAAAGGGCGTGTCAGTGCCAGTGGACGTTGGCAGGGACTGCTGGACGGTCAGGGTCGAGTCACGGCTCAAATAACGAACCTGGGTGATCAGCAACAAGTGTTGTTGCGCCAGATGAATATTGCCTTAAACGGTAGTGTTGCCAGGCATGTATTGGATATGGCGTTGGTGCGTGATGATGTGCGTGTGACCACTCGTTTTCAGGGTGGGGTTGATCTGACCTCTGAGCCTGTCTGGCAGGGCCTGATCAGTCAGGCCCGAATCAGTACGGAAGTGGCGGGTGACTGGCAGTTGCAGTCTCCAGCAGCTTTGAGTTTGTCAGCACAGCAGCAAACCCTGTCACGTCAGTGCTGGTTGCAATCGCCCTGGCAGCTTTGTCTTGACGCGGGACTGACCCCGCAGCAGTGGCTGGTTAATCTGGATGTTGAAGCAGATAAGCTGGGCTCAGCCAGTGCGCAACTAAGGCGTGACCCTGGCCTGGCTGATCCACCACTGGATATCAGTTTGGTGGTGAAATCGCTGGATCTGACCAAGTTGCCAGTTGATATGCCCAATGGCGTGAGCTTCAGCGGTGTCATGTCGGCACAGATTGATGTCAGTGGCAGTCTGGAGGTACCACAAGCCAACGGGCAGCTTCGACTGATGGATGCCAGCCTGCGATACCCTGAGTTTGCGCTGGATTGGCAGCCTATTACGCTGAATGCTGATTTTTTGGGCGATCGTGTGCAGTGGCTGGGAAGCATTGAAGATCAGCAGGATGGCAAGGTAGAGATCAAGGGGCAGGCCACGCTGAAGCAGGATTGGCAGGCAGATGTCAGCATCAAGGGACAAGATCTCAGCGCTGGCTTCAAGCGTGTTGCTCGTGTGCGTGTGAGTCCCGATATCACAATTGCTGCCAGTGCAGACTCTGTTCGGATACGAGGTCAGGTGACGGTTCCTCATGGCCGCATTACGCTGGCTGATCTTGAGGCCAGTGCTGCGCGACCATCCTCGGATGTCGTGATCGTCGTGGATAAAGATGGTAATGATTTGAGGCTGGAGCGAGCTCCGCTGGATGACGTTGCCATCGACATGTTCGTGACGCTGCTGTTAGGCAATGATGTGCGCATTAGTGGCATGGGGCTGAATACCGAGCTGCAGGGGCGTCTGGAAATCAGTCAGCGGCCGGATACGTTTCTGGCAGCGAATGGTGAGTTGCGATTTGGTGAAAACGCCACATTTGAGGCTTATGGTCAGCGTTTGCATATCCGTACCGGGCGTTTTTCTTTTGCGGGCCCAATTGCCCGGCCCAATATCAATATCGAGGCGGTGCGTGTGGTTAATGACGTGACGGTAGGTCTGCGTGTATCAGGTGTGCCACCCACACCTGCGGCAGATCTGTTTGCCGATCAGGCGATGTCACAAGAGGAAATGCTGTCTTATCTGGTGCTGGGGCGTTCGCTGAGCAATGCCGGAACGCCCACGGCAGCAGAACAGCAGGCCATGGCTCTGGGCGCTGCGTTAAAGCTCAGTGGTCGTACCGGTGTGCTGGAGCGCTTTGGATCTCGTCTGGGCATCAGTGATTTTACGCTGGCAACCGAGGGTAGCAGTGATGAAACGCAGGTTGCTGTGTCGGGTTATATCCGACCGAATCTGCAATTAGGCTTTGGTGTGGGTCTGTTTGATCAGTCTCAGTTGGTGCGTGTGCGTTATCGCATCAATCCCAGACTTTCGCTGGAAGCAGTCAGCTCGATTGAGTCAGCCATTACCTTGTTTTATACCTTCAGGCGTTGACGCTTTTGCGCTGAAGCGGGGCTTTCGCTACACTCACGCGCCTTAGTTAATGCCTGCTGTTTTTTGGGAGTAGTTATGCCGGTTATCACCTTGCCCGATGGCTCACAACGTTCGTTTGATCATGCCGTATCTGTGATGGACGTTGCCACCAGCATTGGCCCTGGTTTAGCCAAGGTGACAGTGGCCGGTAAAGTCAGTGCCGATGGTCATGACTGGTCGCTGATTGATGTCTGTGACCTGATTCAGCAGGACACGCATCTGCAAATTATTACGCCCAAAAATGACGAAGGTGTCGAGATCATCCGCCACTCCTGCGCGCATTTGGTGGGGCATGCCGTAAAGCAGCTGTATCCATCCGCCAAAATGGTGATTGGCCCGGTTATTGCCGAAGGCTTTTATTACGACATTGCGTTTGAGCGTCCTTTTACACCAGATGATCTGGCTGCTATTGAAGTTCGCATGAACGAACTGATTGCCAAGGATTATGACGTCATCAAGAAAGTGACGCCGCGTGCCGAGGTGATTGAAGTATTCAAGACACGAGGTGAAGAGTACAAGCTGCGTCTGGTAGATGACATGC
This sequence comes from uncultured Paraperlucidibaca sp., assembly GCA_964569335.1. Taxonomy (GTDB): domain Bacteria; phylum Pseudomonadota; class Gammaproteobacteria; order Pseudomonadales; family Moraxellaceae; genus Perlucidibaca. The sequence goes on along the minus strand of CAZMVL010000003.1, from coordinate 43,484 downwards.
CGGATGAGCAGGCGATGGGATTGTATTATCACGAGGAATACGTGGATATGTGCCGTGGTCCTCACGTGCCTAATACACGCTTTCTGAAAGCATTCAAGCTGACCAAACTGTCCGGTGCATATTGGCGTGGTGACGCCAAAAATGAGCAGTTGCAGCGTGTCTATGGCACGGCCTGGGCGGACAAGAAACAGCTGGCTGCCTATATTCAGCGTATGGAAGAGGCGGAAAAGCGCGATCATCGCAAAATTGGCAAGGCGCTGGATCTGTTTCACTTGCAGGAAGAAGCGCCGGGCATGGTGTTCTGGCACCCCAATGGCTGGACGATTTATCAGGAACTGGAACAGTACATGCGTCGTGTGCAGAACGAGCATGGTTATCAGGAAGTGAAAACACCGCAAGTGGTTGACCGTATCCTGTGGGAAAAGTCAGGCCACTGGGAAAACTACGCCGAGAACATGTTCACCACGGCTTCGGAAAGTCGTGACTACGCGGTTAAGCCAATGAACTGCCCCTGCCATGTGCAGATTTTTAATCAGGGCCTGAAGTCCTATCGTGATCTGCCTTTGCGTCTGGCCGAGTTTGGTGCCTGTCACCGTAATGAGCCATCAGGCGCTTTGCACGGCATTATGCGTGTACGTGGCTTCACTCAGGATGATGCACATATTTTTTGTACCGAAGCACAAATTGGTCAGGAAGCGGCTGATTTCATCAAGTTGACTCTGGATGTGTACGCCGACTTTGGTTTTAGCGATATCAGTCTGAAATTATCGACACGTCCTGCCAAGCGCGTTGGTGATGATGCGCTGTGGGATCGTGCCGAAGCCGCGATGGCGAAAGCACTGGATGATGCTGGCTTGCCCTGGCAATTGCAGCCGGGCGAAGGTGCCTTTTATGGCCCCAAGATCGAGTTTACCTTGCATGACTGTATTGGACGGGCATGGCAGTGTGGTACCTTGCAGCTCGATTTCAATCTGCCGCAGCGTTTAGACGCCAGTTATATTGCCGAAGATAACAGTCGTCAGTTCCCGGTCATGTTGCATCGCGCCATTCTGGGTTCGTTTGAGCGTTTTATTGGCATGTTGCTGGAAAACTATGCTGGAATTCTGCCAGCCTGGTTGTCACCGGTGCAGGTTTGCGTCATCAGTATTACCGATAAACAGGCCGATTCTGCTCGAGAAGTGGAAAAGAGCCTGAAATTGAAGGGATTTAGGGCCATTACCGACTTGAGAAACGAGAAGGTAGGTTATAAAATCCGCGAACGTACATTACAGCGTATTCCCTATTTATTGGTTGTGGGGGATCGCGAAGCTGAAAATGGAACCGTGGCGGTAAGAACACGCAAGGGCGACGATTTGGGTGTCATGACACCTGAAGCCTTTGCCGATCTATTGGCGACGGATATTGCCCGCAAGGGTCGAGTTGTGGAGAAAGAACATTAAGCCGGACAAACAGCAGGGCCGTGACAAGCGCGCGACCATCAACGCCGATATTACGCACCGTGAAGTGCGTTTGATTGATCAAAATGGTGAACAAGTCGGGATTGTACCGATTCGTGAAGCCTTGGCAGCTGCGGAAGCAGTTGAGTTAGATCTCGTTGAGATTGTTGCTGATGCCGAGCCTCCCGTATGTCGCATTATGGACTACGGCAAGTTTGTCTTCGAAAAGAAGCAGCAGGCCAAAGAAGCGAAGAAAAAGCAGCACCAGATGCAGATCAAAGAGATCAAGCTGCGTCCGGGTACTGAAGAGGCCGACTACCAAGTCAAGCTGCGTAATATCATCCGTTTTCTGGAAGACGGTGATAAGTGCAAGGTTACATTGCGTTTTCGCGGACGCGAAATGGCGCATCAGGAGCTGGGTCTGAAACAGCTTCAACGTATCGAGGCCGATTTGGTCGAGATCGGGGTGGTGGAACAATCCCCGAAAATTGAGGGACGCATGATGGGCATGCTCATCGGTCCCAAGAAAAAGCGGTAAGTTGGCAGGACGCTGATTTGCAACTTACCCCCAAGTCACTCTGGTCATGCCTGCGGGCACCCGGAACAAGGCTGAAGGGGTCACTAACGAGGTATTAAAATGTCTGCAAAGATCAAGACCAAGCGCGGCGCTGCAAAGCGTTTCGTAAAAACGGCGAATGGCTTCAAGCGCAAGCAAGCTTACAAGCGCCACATCCTTACCAAAAAATCAGCCAAGCGTATTCGCCAGCTGCGCCCCATGACACAGGTTGCTGCCTGTGACGTGCCAAGCGTACTGCGTATGTTGCCTAACTGCTGATCTGACGGAGGATAAAAAATGGCTCGTGTAAAGCGTGGCGTTATCGCCCATCGTCGTCACAAGAAAGTTCTGGAACGTGCAAAGGGTTACTATGGTGCCCGTTCACGTGTGTACCGTGTAGCATTCCAGGCAGTCATCAAGGCTGGCCAGTATGCATACCGTGACCGTCGCCAGAAAAAGCGTCAGTTCCGTGCCCTCTGGATTGCTCGTATCAACGCGGCTTCGCGTTTGAACGGTCTGTCCTATAGCCGTCTCATCAACGGTCTGAAGAAGGCATCGATTGAAATTGACCGTCGTGTATTGGCAGATATTGCCGTGCATGATGCTGCGGGTTTTGCTGCCATCGCCGAAAAGGCCAAGGCTAGCCTCGCTGCATAAGGCGGTTAGTGCCAGGCCATGATCTGTCTGGCATGCCAAAAGGGGAAGGGCTGTCTAAGTTCTTCCCCTTTTGTGTTTTATGGCCATGATCTATGAGTTAGCTAAGACTAATTTTGGAAACGCATAATGAGTGAATTGCAAGAGCTGGTTCTGCAAGTGCAAACCGAAGTGGCTGCGGCAGCCGATGTCAGCGCAGTCGAAGCATTACGAGTTCAGTACCTGGGTAAAAAAAGCCGCCTGAGCGAGCTTTCCAAGCGTATGGGGCAACTCGATGAAGACGAGCGTAAACGTTATGGCGCAGAGCTGAACTCCGCTCGTGAAGCAATTTCGCAGGCGTTAAGCACTCGCAAACAGGCTATTGAGGCTGAAGTACTGGCGCAGCGTCTGGTCGCAGAGCGGGTTGATGTGACCTTGCCAGGTCGTCATGCCGCGTCGGGTGGTTTGCATCCGGTGACTCGTGTGTTGCAGCGTATGGAAGACTTTTTCATTCGCGCCGGGTTCACGGTTGCCGATGGCCCTGAAGTAGAAGATGACTTTCATAATTTCGAAGCGCTGAATATTCCAGCACATCATCCTGCACGTGCCATGCACGATACCTTTTATTTTGATGCGCACCGTTTGCTGCGCACACACACATCGCCGGTACAGGTCCGGGTGATGGAGTCGCAACAGCCGCCTATTCGTATTGTTTGCCCTGGGCGTGTTTATCGTTGTGATTCTGATCTGACGCATTCCCCGATGTTTCACCAGATCGAAGGCCTGTTCATTGATGAAAATGTCACCTTTGCTGATCTGAAAGGCATTATCGAAGATTTTCTGCGTGTATTTTTTGAGCGTGAATTGCAGGTTCGTTTCCGCCCATCCTATTTCCCGTTCACCGAACCTTCGGCAGAAGTCGATATTCAGTGCGTGATGTGTGGCGGCGATGGTTGCCGCGTCTGTAAGCAGACCGGTTGGCTGGAAGTGCTGGGTTGCGGCATGGTACACCCTAAGGTATTGGAAAACTGTGGGATTGATCCCGAGCGCTATCAGGGCTTTGCTTTTGGCATGGGTGTCGAGCGTTTTGCCATGTTGCGTTATGGTGTCAATGATCTGCGATTATTCTTTGAAAATGATGTTCGCTTCTTGCGTCAATTTGCGTAAACATTTTAAGTTTTATCGCTAACACATTGTTATAAAAAGGTTTGTTATCACGATTTTTATCGTGTGTAGATAGAGAAAAGACAACATGCAATTTAGTGAACAGCACTTGCGCCAACAGGTAAATCCCAACGTTGATTCCGCTACATTGGCACACCGCTTAACCATGGCTGGTCTGGAGGTGGACGCCATGAACAGCATGGCTCCTGCCTTTACTGGTGTGGTCGTGGGCGAGGTGATTGCCTGTGAGCAGCATCCGGATGCCGATAAGTTGCGCGTGACTCAGGTCAATATCGGTCAGCAACAAGCCCTGCAAATTGTGTGTGGTGCGGCCAATGTGCGTGTTGGCCTGAAAGTGCCGGTCGCGACCGTGGGTGCGGTGCTGCCGGGAGACTTCAAGATCAAGTCAGCCAAGCTGCGTGGCGTTGCTTCTGAAGGCATGTTGTGTGCAGAACAGGAGCTGGGTCTGGCAGAGCAGTCTGATGGCCTGTGGGAGTTGCCGGATGATGCGCCGGTAGGCCAGTGCATTCGTGATTATCTGACACTGGATGACCAGTTGATTGAGTTGGGCATTACACCCAATCGTGGTGATTGTCTGAGTGTGCGTGGTCTGGTGCGTGAAACAGCCGCTATTTTTGATATCGATCATCAGTTGCAGCAACCTGCTGTTGTGCCTGCCGTTATCAATGATCAGGTTCAGGTGCAATTGTCGGCGGCGCAGGCCTGTCCTCGTTATGCCGGACGTGTGATTCGTGGTATTCGCTCTGGCAGCGTATCGCCTGCGTGGTTGGTGGATGTCTTGAAGCGTCATGGTGTGCGCAGCCTGCATCCGGTGGTTGATGTCACCAACTGGGTCATGCTGAGTCTCGGCCAGCCCATGCATGCCTTTGATTTATCAGCTGTATCTGGCAGCGTGAAGGTGCGCTATGCCAATGATGGTGAAGAGCTGACACTGCTGGATGGCCAGCAAATCAAATTGCTGCCAGAAAGCCTGGTGATTGCGGATGAACAAAAAGCGCTGGCACTGGCCGGCATCATGGGCGGTAAAGCATCGGCGGTTGAAGACGATACCGTTGATCTTTTCCTGGAAGCAGCTTTTTTTGCTCCGTTAGCGTTGGCTGGTCAGGCCAGACGTTATGGCTTGCATACAGATTCATCGCATCGTTTTGAACGTGGGGTAGATCCGGAGTTGCCAGTACAGGCCATTGAAATGGCGACGGCATTGATTTTGGCCATTGTGGGTGGTGAGGCTGGCCCATGTACGGTGGCAGAACAGCCGCAATATCTGCCACCGGTCGCCAATATTCATTTAAGACGTCAACGTATTGGTCAGGTGCTGGGTTTTACCCTGAGTGATGACGAAGTTGCGGCTTATTTGCGTCGTCTGGGTATGCAGGTGGCTTCGGTGGCTGATGGCTGGCAGGTACAGGCACCCAGCCATCGCTTTGATATCAATATCGAAATTGATTTGGTTGAGGAGCTGGCACGCTTATACGGTTATAACCGACTGCCGGTGACTGCGCCTACTGCGTCGGTGCGTTTGCAGCCCAGCAATGAGAGTACCGTCTCGTTGCGACGCCTGAAACATGCGCTGGTGGATATGGATTACCAGGAAGCCATTACTTTCAGTTTTGTTGAGCCGACATTGCTGCAGGATTTTGATCCGGGTGTGACGGCGTTGGCATTGGCCAATCCGATTTCCGCTGACTTGTCGGTGATGAGAACCAGCTTGTGGCCTGGTTTGGTACAGGCGGTTCGGCATAATCAGGCGCGTCAGCAATCCAGAGTCAGGCTGTTTGAGTCGGGTTTGCGTTTTGTGCCTGATGTTGATGGTTTGCGTCAGGAGCCCATGTTGGCTGGTATAGCCACTGGTAATTGCCGTGCATTGAACTGGACGAATGATAAAAAACCACTTGATTTCTATGATGTTAAGGGGAATATTGAAACCTTGCTTGAGGTTGCTGGTGTGGCGGGGCAAGTCAGTTTTGTATCAGCCCAGCATCCGGCATTGCATCCAGGGCAGGCGGCCAATGTGTGTTTGCAGGGTGAGGTCATCGGTATCATGGGGGCGTTGCACCCCAGCTTGATACAGAAGCTGGATCTGGAAGGCCCAGTGTATGTTTTTGAATTGAGCCTGAATGCGCTGAATGGACGTGCCAGATTGCCTGCATTCAAGGCGCTGTCGCGTTTCCCGGAAATGCGTCGGGATTTTGCGCTGGTGGTGGCTGACTCTATTGTGGCCGCTGATCTGATCAGTGTGATCAAGGCATCAGCCGGTGAGTGGTTGCAGTCAGTGCAGGTGTTTGACCTGTATCGTGGACGTGGTGTTAACGAAGGTCATTATAGTTTGGCGGTGACTTTGGCATGGCAGCATCCTGAACGTACTTTGCAAGATGCCGAAGTGCAGGCATCCTCAGAGGCTGTTATCAGTACATTGTCGACACAGTTAGGCGTGGTTTTGCGAGGCTAACAATGAGTGCATTAACAAAAGCGGATTTGGTTGAGCGCCTGTTTGATGAGCTGGGACTCAATAAGCGCGAGGCAAAAGAGCTGGTGGATCAGTTCTTTGAGGAAGTGTGCCAGGCGCTGGAGGATGGTTCGGAGGTCAAACTTTCCGGCTTTGGTAACTTTGAGCTGCGCGACAAGCGTCAACGCCCTGGTCGCAATCCGAAGACCGGTGAAGCTATTCCCATTACTGCTCGACGCGTGGTGACATTCCGTCCTGGCCAGAAGCTGAAGCAGCGGGTTGAGGGTTATGACCGCGCCTAATTGTGATGCTGTTCTGCAGGAAATTCCCGCAAAGCGTTACTTCACCATTGGTGAAGTCAGTGAGTTGTGTGACGTAAAAACGCATGTTCTGCGTTATTGGGAACAGGAATTTGCACAGCTGAAGCCCGTTAAGCGTCGTGGTAATCGACGCTATTATCAACGTCAGGATGTCCTGTTGATTCGCATGATTCGTGAGTTGCTGTATGGCAAGGGTTTTACCATACAGGGAGCCAAACAACAGCTGCAGTCGCTCAAGGCTTCAGATATCAAGCCGGTTGAAACAAAGAGTGAGCAGAGTGCGGCCTCGCTGGCAGCTTCACCAGAATTGATCATGCAAGATACCTTATCGGAAATGATCCATGATCTTGAAGAGATTGCTCAGATGTTGAGCCATTAACATGAGTTGTGCCTAGACAATATCCGGCAAATCCGTATCATGCAGCATTCGTGATTCAGTCGGGGCATAGCGCAGCCTGGTAGCGCACTAGTCTGGGGGACTAGGGGTCGTAGGTTCAAATCCTGCTGTCCCGACCACGAATTAAAAACCGTCTTTATGACGGTTTTTTTGTGTCCGTTTTTTGATGAATAGTTTGGTGAGTAGCTGGTTGGGTTGGCAATTTCAGAAAGGCTTAACTATCACTGTGGATGACTCGGCGAGATTGCTGAGTTCAATCAAATCAGAATCAGACAGGAGTCGTCCCATGAATGTATTACTAGCCAGCAGTTTGTTAGCCCTGAGTCTTGCTGTCAGTCCGAGTTACGCCAATCCGTCGGCGCCACAGCAGGCGAAAACGGTCAATGCTGCTGCGGCAAAAACAGTCGTTAAACCGGCAGCAAGGCCAGCTGCACAATCTACGCGTTTGAATATCAACACCGCCAGTGCGGAGCAGATTGCCAAGGGCCTGAATGGTATCGGGTTAAAGAAGGCACAGGCCATTGTGGCCTACCGCAAAGCCAATGGCCCATTCAAATCCGTTGCAGAGCTGGTGGAAGTGAAGGGCATTGGTCCTGCTATTGTGGAGCGTAATTTGAATCAGATGACGGTGCGTTAGTTTTATAACCGGCTTAATCGCACGGGCAGGCCATCGTAAGGAACAGGCAAAGAGCGGTAGTCCACGGGCATGGTGTAATTGTCGTCGAGCTGCCAGCGGAAGTTTTGCAACATCTGGTGGACTATTGCTTTTACCTGCATTTCAGCAAAATGCATACCGATACACATATGTGCGCCACCACCAAAGGGGATGTACTGGTAAGGATGCGCTTTATGTTCCTGTCGTGGTGGAGCGAAGCGTTCAGGGTCAAAGTGTTCAGGTCGTGTCCAATGCTCGGGCATATGGTGAGTGAAATCATTCAGTACGTTAATCAGACTGCCTTTGGGAATCAGGTAGCCTTTGAATTCGCAGTCTTTAACCGTTTTTCTGGGCATGCCTGGCACTGGGGCGATCATGCGCAGCGCTTCTTTCATGCACAGCCCCAACGTAGTGAGCTGTTCAAGATCATCGGTATTGGCCACTTGATGAGCCAGTGCCAATGACTCCTGTCGTGCCTTGTCTTGCCATTCAGGGTGTTTGGCCAGTTGATAGAGCAGGGAGCATAAGGTGATGGTGGTGGTATCGTGCGCTGCCATCAATAGAAAGATCATGTGATTGACGATGTCGTCGTCATTGAATGTCTCACCTTCATCTGTTTTGGCCTGGCAGAGTTGGCTGAACAAGTCGTTGCCGGGGTGTTGTCGTTTGCGGGTGATCCGCTCTCGAAAAAAGTGTTCGAGTCGGGCACGGCTTTTGAGACCTTTGTGCCATAACAGGCCGGGTACCGGGTAGCGAACCAGGGCAGTGCCTGCTCGTACGGTCAAGACAAAGGCATGATTAATCTCATCTGCTTCCTTGCCCAGTTTTTCTCCCATGAAAACTTCAGTGGCAATATCGAGCGTCATTTTTTTGATATGAGGAAATATCTTGAAGTGAGTATCTGCTTTCCAGTGCGATAACCCACGTGTAATGACAGGGTTCATGGCATCCAGATAGGAAGCCAACGCTTTTTTGGTGAAGGCGGCCTGCATGATTTGTCGATGCCAGCGATGCTCATCAAAATCCAGCAACATGATGCCGCGTGTAAAAAAGCGGCCAATAAAGAAACTCCAGCCACCTGCATTGGAAAAAATATTGCCCTTGTTCTGCAAAACGAACTGATTGGCATCCGGGCCAATCAGCTGGATGATTTTTGTGCCATATAGGTGTGAAAGAAATACTTCGCCGTCTCGGTTGTAGCGTCGGCGGACATAAGTCAGAGGATCGTTCATCATGGTCAGTGTCTGGCCGATGAGTGGCAGCGACTTTTCACTCGGAATAATCTTATGAGTTAAGGTTCTATGGCGTACGGAATGCTCCGGTGCTGACATGCTGTGTACCTGTGTTTTTGTGAGCGGTTAGTCACATATTTAAGCTAGGGTATGTCATCTGGCTAAGCCATTGCCGAGAGTGACAAAAATATCACTATTTATTACAGGAGGAGCATCAAAACCTTTGGATTGTTAGACAGAATTCATGGCTCGTACGGAGTTATCCGCTGCGTGAAATGTGCACCAAAGTGAGTCAAGTACCCAGTAGAACAAAGCTAGAGAAATGAACATATATTTCAGGGTTGACAAAATTAAGTTATTGTATTTGTTATGAATTAATCAATTGATCAAAAAATGATCAGTTAGTGCTCAGACGTTATATTTACGTGTCTTTACGTCACTATAAACGTATTATCGACAGAGTTATCCACAGATGCTGTGGAAAACTCGTGAAAGCCTTGTCATACTGCGCTTTCACAGACTCAGAACAGGTTTAGTTGTTAATTTTTTGCCTTGAGATCATTAAAGGATTGAGCGGCATAATTTTGGCGACGAACGGCATGACAAGAATTGGGGTGTTTTTTGCTGAACGTCTTATGGTTGAGCTTCTTTGTAATCACCGTGCTTATCTGTGCTTGGCAGGCGTTTGTTCTGGGTGATTTGGGCAGTTTTAATACCGTCGTTTTAGCGTGGTTCAATGCTGCTCGCACCAGTGTGGAAATCAGCATTGGTCTGGTGGGGATTATGACGCTGTGGCTGGGACTGTTTCGGGTCGCTGAAAAGTCCGGTCTGGTCAGCGTGGTGGGTCGTTTATTGGAGCCGTTATTCCTGCGTTTAATGCCAGAGGTGCCCAAAGGACATCCCGCCTATGGTGCAGTGACCATGAATTTGTCGGCCAATGTATTGGGCCTTGATAATGCGGCAACACCACTGGGTTTGCAGGCCATGCGTGAGCTGCAAAAACTCAACCCGGAGCCTGAACGTGCCACCAAGGCACAGGCTCTGTTTCTAGTATTAAATGCGTCTTCAGTGACTCTGGTGCCGGTGTCTGTTTTTTTATACCGTGCTCAGCAGGGGGCGCCGGATCCTGCCAGTGTCTTTTTGCCTATTCTGCTGGCGACTTCGGCATCTACTCTGGTTGGCCTGGTGGCTATTTGCCTGCTGCATCGCATCAGGCTTTTTGACAAGGTTATTTTTGCTTACGGCGCCGGTTTTGCCGTGTTGATCGCCAGTGTGATCTGGATGTTGACGCAGCTTCCGGCTGATCGGATGAGTCTGGTTTCCAGCGCCATTGGAAATGGAATACTGGTCTTTATCATTGCCTTGTTCCTGATGTCTGGTGTAGCCAAGCGTGTGCCGGTATACGGCGAGTTTATTGAGGGTGCCAAAGAGGGCTTTCAAACCGCGATTGGTTTGATTCCCTATTTATTGGCGATGCTGGTGGCCATTGCCGGATTGCGTGCCAGCGGTGCGATGGATCTGGCGTTAGCTGCTATTAGCGAATTTCTGCTGTTTATGGGTTGGGCCAACGAATTTGTACCAGCGTTGACAACGGCCTTGATGAAGCCTTTATCAGGCAGTGGTGCGCGTGCCATGATGATTGAAACCATGCAGACCTATGGTGTCGACAGTTTCCCTGCGCTGGTAGCTGCCGTTATTCAGGGTTCGACGGAAACCACACTGTATGTCGTTGCCGTCTATTATGGTGTGGTGGGGATCAAGCGTGACCGTGGCGCTTTGGCCTGCGGTTTATTGTCTGATCTTGCTGGTGTCAGTGTAGCTATCATGGCTGCATACTGGTTTTTTCCATTTGCGTTATAAGTGATTACTGCGCACAGGGCTTGTGCTCAGTCTGGAGGGTGGTAGATGCGTCGTGTTGTGTTTAACCAAAAGGGTGGTGTTGGCAAGTCCAGTATTACGGTGAATTTGGCGGCAATCAGTGCGCAACAAGGACGGCGGACATTGGTGCTGGATTTGGATCCACAGTGCAATGCCAGTCAGTACCTGCTTGGTGAGGAAGCCTTTTTTGGCCGAGACAAACCTGAACTGTCACCTAATATTGGTCAGTTTTTTGCTCAGTCCCTGGCCTTCAAACTCAAAGAGCAGCCATTATCGGAGTTTGTGCACAACACGCAATTTGAGAATTTGCACGTCATTCCTTCCAACCCGGAGTTGCGCGAGATTGAGCATTTACTGGAAAGCAAACATAAAATCTACAAACTCGCCTCGGCACTCAAAGAGCTCAGCATGAGCTATGACGAAATATTTATTGATACCCCGCCAGCGTTTAACTTTTATACCTTGTCGGCATTGATTGCTGCCGAGCGTTGCCTGATTCCGTTTGATTGCGATGCGTTTTCCAGACGTGCGCTCTACACCTTGCTGGAGAATGTGGAAGAGACCAGCAAGGATCACAATAGTGAACTGGTTGTGGATGGTATTGTGATCAATCAATTTCAACCACGTGCCAGCCTGCCGACACAACTGGTTGCGGAGCTGAAAGCAGAAGGATTGCCGGTGCTGGATCCTGCCTTGTCCGCGTCGGTTATTATGCGTGAGTCGCATCAAAAGGCGATGCCGCTGATTTATCTGTCACCCAAGCACAAATTGACCAATGAGTTTGTGGCTTTGTTTAATACCTTGACGGCATCGGCTTAAGGTGAGGCCAATGCCTTGAAGCTGGCTAATGTGTGTTGCCTCGCTTCGTTATGATCAATGATGGGGCGAGGATAGTTCAGGTTTACGGTGACCTTGCCCTTGGCATAGGGCTCGTGAATTTGCTGATTATCCAGATGTGCCAGCTCAGGCAAGAACTGTCGAATAAAACGACCATCAGGGTCGCATTTCCGACTTTGTAGCACCGGATTAAACATGCGGAAGTAGGGCGCTGCATCATTGCCGGTTGAGGCACTCCACTGCCAGCCACCATTGTTGGCGGAAAAATCGCCATCGATCAGGTGTTGCATGAAAAACTGTTCACCCAGTCGCCAGTCAATAAACAGATCCTTGCTTAAAAACATGGCCGTGATCATGCGTAAACGATTATGCATCCAGCCTGTTTGTTGCAGTTGTTTCATGGCGGCATCAACGATGGGGAATCCCGTTCTTGCCTCGCACCAGGCCGTAAACAGCTCAGTATCCCTGCGCCATTTTAATTGGTCGGTTTCCGGTTTGAATGCGTGATGACGGCATACCTGCGGAAACCCCACCAGAATGTGCTTATAAAAATCGCGCCAGCACAGTTCGTTAATCCACATATCGAACCCCGTGTGATGGCTACTGTCATGCAAGCGCTTATGCATGATCTGTTGCAGACATTGTCTGGCTGAGATAACGCCCGCTGCCAGATAAGGGGACAGGGTGCTGGTGCCATTTTCTGCAACCAGATCTCGTTGCTTGTTGTAGTAGGCGCAGTCATCGTCAATAAACTGTTGCAGGCGTTGTTGGGCGGCGTGCTCTCCCGTCGGCCACAAGGATTGACTCAATTGACTACTGACGTGACTGGCCTGATACGCCCATGGTGTGATGGTGGTGTTGCAGTAGCGCTGCAGGCGAGACTTGGGTTGGCCGCTGACCATCAGGCCGCATTGCTCAATAATGCTTAACCAGTTGCGTTTGAACGGAGTGAAAACGGTGTAAAAGCCACCATCCTGCTTAAATACATGGCCCGGTGCAATCACACAGAGATCGTGAAACCAGTGGCAATCAATCCCTGAGCTTTTCAGGGTGTTTGTGACCTGTTGATCACGCGTGGTCTCGTTCACCTCATATTGAATATTGGCAAAGAGAGCTTGCACACGGTGCTGCTGTAACCATTGTTTAAGCAATTCGGGAATAGCCGAATAAGTATCTGCGACCAGCACAACCAGCGGAATGCCGAGCTGATCCAGCGACTGTTGTAAGTCTTCCAGTTGGCGGCGCTCAAAATCGATACGAACACCGGCGACATCGTGGTTAGACCATTGCTTGGGTGTGGCAATATAAATAGCCGTAACCGACGCCTGAGGATTTTCGCAGGCGGCCATCAAGGCCGTGTTATCGGTAGTGCGCAAATCCTGTCTGAACCAGATGATGTGATGCAAGGCGGCCGACATATTCAGTAAATCCCGTGTGCCCGACGCCAGATGGCGGCTGCTTTGCGAATATTTGGCAGGTCCTGGATAAATTGTACGGCTTCAACTGAGCGACGCGTGGAGCGCAATGCTGCGCCACCACCCCATATCTCAACGGCCAGAGGCAGCTTGAAACGCAATTCCTCTAAATAGTCGATGGCTTTGCTGGTGGGATAAGACGCACTGAATGATATGGCTACAATATCAATCTTGTTTTTCCCGGTGGTAGCTACGACGTCATGTATGGGCATTTGTGTCCCATAACAAATCGCCTCGACACCATCCAGGCGTAATAGTGCCTCCATCATTAGCTGACCCAGGATATGTATTTCTTCCGGCGGTGTGGTCAGCAGAACCCTGGGGGGCTGAGTGACTGGGCGTAAACTGCTGATGGCTTGTTGAATCAGTGCCTGCACCTGTGTACTGAATAAGGATTTTTCATGTGCTGTAATAGCATCGCGCATTCTTGCATCGCTGACGATAAAGTGGGCATGTTGTAAAAACTCGACAACAAAGTTTTCCAGTCCTATTTTAATCAGCTGATGTGACAGGTAGTCATGAATCTGATTGGGGTTACGTGTTTGCAGCAGTGGCAGCAACTCCTGTTCAAGCTCAGGGGAAATATTGAATTGGGCTTGACCCTGTGAGCTCATGAGGCGCTCAAGCTCTGTTATTTCCAGTGCAATAATTTTGCCGGGTCGAAAGCCATGATCAATCAGACGGCGAAGCAATCGAAGTTTTCCAACTTGCTCCATGGTGTAGATTCTGTCGCCTTGCTCATCACGATCGGGAGATGGAAAGCCATAACGTCGTTCCCACATCCTGAGCAGCTCTTTGGACACGCCGGTTTCTCGCTCAACGGCATTGATCGGCAGCATTACCGGTGCTTCATGTGAGCTGTCTGATGTTTTAAAGCTGCTTACGTTGGCGTTCATGATGCCTCCCTTAACGGCTATTTTGGTCATTGGATTTGAGTCCTTAAGACGCAGCAGGTTTGTGCAGCATGATTTGATAGACATCGGTGCGACCGGCCTCAAACCCTGCCTCACAATAGGTGTAATAAAAGCGCCAGATACGTAAAAACGCATCATCGAAGTCCTGTGCCGCAATGGTGTCCAGTTGTTGCTCAAATGCCTGACGCCATCGTCTGAGTGTTTCGGCATAGTCCAGGCCAAACGCAAAGCGATCGGTAATGGTCAGGTTGGCTTTGGTGGCCTGTTGATGGATTTTTTCCGGAGCCAGCAACATGCCGCCAGGAAAAATGAACTGCTGAATAAAATCAGTATTGCGACTGTAGTGATAGAACAGGTCATCACGTATGGTGATGGCCTGGATGCCAGCCATGCCACCTGGCTTTAACACCTGGTGAATTTTTTCAAAGTAAGAAGGCCAGAATGGCTCACCAACGGCCTCGATCATTTCGATGGAAACGATGGCATCGTATTGCCCACTGAGGTCGCGATAATCTTGAAAGTGAAATTGGCACAGCGATTCGATGTCAGTACCTTTGACGCGGGCATTGGCCCAGGCCAATTGCTCTTTGGACAGAGAAATGCCGGTGACATAAACACCGCGACTGCGTGCGGCGTATTCTGCAAAGGCCCCCCAACCACAGCCAATTTCCAGGATATGGTCGCCTTTGCTGACATTCAGCCGAGACAAAATACGTTCGTATTTGGCTGTTTGTGCCTGCTCCAGTGTGATGTCTGCCGAGGCAAAAATAGCCGCTGAATAAGTCATGCCTGGATCAAGCCACAATCGATAAAAGTCATTGCCCAGATCGTAGTGAGCATGAATATTGCGCTGACTGCCTTTGCGTGTATTTCGGTTAAGCCAGAAATGGCGAAACAGGTAAGTGGCCTTGCCAATCAAGCTGCCTTCAAAGGCCTGCTTGATTGCATCTTCATTAGCCATGGCCAATAACAACAAGGCTGGAATGTCTGCGATTTCTACTTCATGGTCACGATAGGCTTCGGCCAGACCGATATCGCCCGAGCGCAAAATGCGCTGGCAGGCACGCCAGGATCGGATATCCAGAAAGGCCGTGGGGCCAGGCTCTATGCCGCCATAACAATGATGTCCACCACTGGGTAGAGTGACGGTGAGGGTGCCAATGCGAATGCGCTTCAGCATATTCAGCAACAGTCTGGCGGCCGCAGGGGCACTGGCAATATCAATGGCCGTATTTTCGGCAACACTCATTTACTGACCTCCAGAATCGGCGGGGTGGGTTTGTGATGAAATTGAGCGCCTTTGCGCCACAGCTTCAGGGCTTGCCAGTGGATGCGCCAGACCACCACCAGCGTGGCCCAGCCGAGCGCACATAAAGTGCTCAGCAGGTGGCGATCAGTCAGCTCGGTAGGCTGGCCGGAGACATAGGTTTTCAGGCTGAGCGTGTTTTGACGCCAATAATCTATGCTGACGCGTCGCTGGTGTGGGCTTAGTTCAAAGCGAAAGCGGTACTCGCCGTCTACCGGAAAAAAGGGAGAGACATGAAATACCTTTTGGCTGACCAAGGTGCTGTGTTCGTCAATGGGGCTGCCATCAGCGTTACTCAGCAAATAACAGTGCCGTTCCTTGAAGGTGTTGTTTACTTCACATAGAACGGCTTTCAGTTGCTGATTTGTATCATGGCAAAACCAGAAGCTGACCGGGTTAAATACATGACCCAGGATGCGCGGCATGGTGTGCAAATACACTTCACCATCGATATGACCCAGCTCATGCTGAGCCAATACGGCACGAATCCATGACAGGGGATTCTGGCCGTCGCCGTGGTCAGCATCGAAATAACTGAATACATTCCAGCGATTCAGGCTGAACAAGCGAGATGGCAGGTCATCTCGGCGAGACAGTGGAAAGCACAAAAAGAAGCCGTCGTAACTAAATACATGACGCAGTGAGCCAAGTCGGGCATGACCTACGCGACCGCGATATAGCCATGGCTTGTTCATGCTGCGTGCTCCTTGTCGGCGACTTGCGTCAGCAACCAGGGAATGCTGGCACCCAGCCTCTGTGCTACAGCCATCCCGGCCTTCAGACCATCTTCATGAAAACCATAACCTGCCCATGCACCACAGAAGGACACACGATCCAGGCCCTGAATGGCATCTAGCTGTTGTTGCGCGGCATAAGCCTTGTTATCCAGTAATGGATGCGCATATTCGATGACTTTCAGTGTTTCATCAGGCTTGGGCGGGACTGGCGGATTCAGTGTCACCATGACGGCTCTATCAAATGGCAACACTTGCAGGCGATTGAGCCAATAGGTAACTGCTACGGGACGACGACCATCCTGTAGATCACCGGTGTAGTAATTCCAGGCTGACCAGGCCTTGCGGCGCTTGGGCATCAGGTTGATGTCTGTATGCAAATAAGCGGTATTAGGCTGGTAACGAATGGCAGCGAGTACGTCACGTTCTTGAGCATGAGCATCTTTCAGCAGTTGCAATGCCTGATTGGTGTGAGTGGCCAAAATCACATGATCAAACAGTTCGCTGGATTGTGAGCTTTCAACCAATACACCTTGCGCTGTACGTGTTACTGAGATGACGGGTGTGCTCAGACGAACATCGCCAATATCGGCACACAGGCGCTTGACGTATTCGCGTGAGCCACCCCGAATGCTTTTCCATTGCGGCCTGTCGGCAATTTGCAGCAGGCCATGGTTAAGGCAGAATTGAATAAAGGTCTCAGCTGGAAAGTCGGCCATTTCATCCATAGGGCTAGACCAGATGGCCGCTCCCATGGGTAATAGATACCAGTCCTTGAACGCCTGACCATAACCTTCGTTGGTGAGTAGCTGGCCCAGCGTCAGGGTGGTGCCACGTGCTTTAGCCAATAATTCGTAAGCACGTTTGTTGAAGTTCAGAATGTCACGAATCATGCCCCAGAATTGTGGTCTGATCAGATTGCGTTTTTGGGTAAACAGGGTGGTCAGGTCAGCACCTGCCCATTCCAGATTTTCATGGGGTAATTTGACACTGAACGACATTTCACTGGCCGTGGTATCAATGTTGAGGAGTTTGAAAAGCGCGATGAGATTGGGATAGGTACGATCGTTGTGAACCAGAAAGCCGGTATCAACGGGGTAGTGCAGGTTATTGATACTGACATCAACGGTGTTGCTGTGGCCGCCAGCGTAGTCAGCGGCTTCGTACACGGTGATCTGGTGTGCACTGCGTGCCAATAACCAGGCAGCGCTCAGTCCTGCGATTCCCGAACCAACAACGGCGATTTTCATAACAGTGTGCACTCCGGCAGCGCTGGATTTACAGGTATGCAGTACGAAGCTGCGGTCTCTCTACATGCTAGACTCGCGCTATCGTTGATCTGTTACACCGTTAGTGTAAAAAAGTTGAAAAACTCATAAGGAATCTGTTCATGACGGCGGCATTGCATCTTTCGGGGATATCAAAAACCTATAAATCAGGTGTTCAGGCCTTGCAGGATCTGAATCTGGAAGTGCAGCCAGGCGACTTTTTTGCCTTGCTGGGGCCGAATGGTGCCGGTAAATCGACCACCATTGGCATTGTCAGTTCGCTGGTTAAAAAGACTCAGGGCAAGGTCAGTATTTTTGAATATGACCTGGATACCGAGTTGACCCAGGCCAAGCGTCAGTTAGGTGTGGTGCCGCAAGAGTTCAACTTTGGTCAGTTTGAAAAAGTCATTGATATTGTGGCGACTCAGGCCGGGTATTACGGCATACCCCATCGACGTGCCTATGAGCAGGCTGAGAAATATCTGCATCAGCTGGGTTTATGGGATAAGCGCAATGAGCAGGCGCGTTTGTTATCTGGCGGCATGAAGCGTCGTCTGATGGTGGCCAGAGCGCTGGTTCATGAGCCGAGGCTGTTGATCCTGGATGAACCGACAGCGGGTGTGGATATCGAGTTGCGTCGATCCATGTGGGATTATCTGACCAAGCTGAATCAGCAGGGCACCACGATTATTCTGACCACGCATTATCTGGAAGAAGCGGAAAATCTGTGTCGCAATATCGCGATTATTGATCATGGTCGGGTGGTGGAAAACACCAGCATGCGCTCGTTATTGGGCAAGCTCCAGCAGGAAACGTTTGTGCTTGATCTCGATCATGCCGTGACGTCGCCACCCACATTGGAAAATTATGCGTTCAATCTGGCCAGTAGCCAGTCCTTGGAAGTAGAGGTCAAGCGCGGGCAAAGTCTGAATGAGGTATTTGCATTGCTGAGTCAGCAGGGTATTCAGGTATTAAGTATGCGTAACAAGACCAATCGTCTGGAGGAGTTGTTTGTGCGTTTGGTGGACAAGAACCTGACGGAGGGCGCCTCAGCATGAGTCAGCATGAGTCTCTTTTTGCCGCCTCCAATCGGGTTGCTTTATACACAATCGTTGCCAAGGAAGTGCGTCGCTTTATGCGTATCTGGGTGCAAACCCTGCTGCCTCCGGCGATTACCATGACCTTGTATTTTGTCATTTTCGGCAATCTGGTGGGCCGCAGCATCACGGATATGAGCGGCTTCAGTTATATGCAATTTATTGTGCCTGGCCTGATCATGATGGCGGTGATTACCAATAGTTATGCCAATGTGGTCAGCAGTTTTTATGGGGCAAAATTCCAGCGCAGTATTGAGGAAATGCTGATTGCACCGGTGCCACATGCCACCATTCTAACGGGGTATGTGTTGGGCGGTGTGGCCAGAGGATTGCTGGTTGCGCTGATTGTGACGGCATTATCTTTGTTCTTTACCGACCTGAGTCTGCACAACGCGTTTGTCATGATTTACAGCGTGTTAATTACTGCCATCCTGTTTTCACTGGGTGGTTTTATCAATGCGGTATATGCCAAATCGTTTGATGATGTATCGCTGGTGCCTACGTTTGTGCTGACACCGCTGACCTATTTGGGGGGTGTTTTTTACTCCATGGATTTGTTGTCACCATTCTGGCAAAGCGTGTCGTTGTTAAATCCGATTGTGTATATGGTGAATTCTTTCCGATATGGCGTGCTGGGACACTCTGATGTCAACGTCATCTTGTCACTGGCCATCATGACCGGGTTTACACTGGCGGCTTATGTGTGTGCATTAACGCTGTTAAAGCGTGGTACCGGTATGCGGGAGTAGTGCGGTGAGTCTTTCGGTTGATACCTTATTAGGTCAGACAACGGTTTATGCCGACCAATACGATCCCAGTGTGTTGCAGGCTATTCCGCGCCAGTTGGGTCGGGCGTCTGTTGGTATTGCAGAACATCAGGATCTGCCATTTCACGGGGTGGATTTATGGACACACTATGAGGTGTCCTGGCTGGCATCGTCAGGCAAGCCCTGTGTGGCGATTGCCGAGTTGGCAGTGCCCGCCGATTCGCCTGCCATTATCGAATCAAAGTCGTTAAAGCTTTATTTCAACAGCCTGAATTTTATGGTTTTCAAGAATGAGCTGGCGCTGATTGAGCGGGTTCAGACGGATCTGTCCGCCGTAGTCGGGGCACCGGTATTAATGGCATTGCAAGCGATAGATAGTCCGTGGCACGCGGTGCCATTGCCGGGCCAATGTCTTGATGCGTTGAATATCAGTACCGATGTGTACCAACCGGCGCCAGAGTTATTGCAGATAACACAGGATCAAGCAGTCGATAAAGTCTGTTGGTATTCACATTTGTTGCGCAGTAATTGTCCGGTGACCAATCAGCCGGATTGGGGCAGTGTGATGATTCGTTATAGCGGGCCCGAGATCATGCCGGAGAGTTTGCTGGCTTATCTGATCTCGTATCGCAAGCACAGTGACTTTCATGAGCAATGCGTGGAGCGTATTTTCACTGATTTGATGCAGCACTGCTTTTGTCGTGAGTTGACGGTATACGCACGCTATACCCGCCGTGGCGGGCTGGATATCAATCCGTTTCGCTCTAATTTTGAGCAAATTGATCAGGCGTGGCGTACATTACGCCAGTAGCTGCTTGTCAAAAGACGGGCTGCAAGCCAAGATGAGCGACATGCTAATAACAACAATAGTCTGATTAAGGAACACTTTTTATGTCATATGTTTTTGGTTTTCCACTGGACGCTGCGCTGCAAAATAAAATTGATGACATGCTGAAAGGTCATGCCAATGGCCAGTATGTTGACTCAAAAACCAGCACGGAGTTGGCGATTGGTACAACGGATGGTGTGACCAAGGCGCTGGCGCTGGATGTGATTGATATTCTGAAATCAAGCGGTGAGGGTGCCGGTATTTTGGGTGTATTGGCCAATTTGTTGCAGAGCACCATGCATGTGTTGATTCGCCAGATCATGGGCAAGGTCACTCAGGGTGAGCAAGACAAGCTGGCTGGTTATTTGCGTAATCGTCGTATCGAGGTCAATGGATCATCTCGTTTTGGCTTTGTGATGCCGGAAGCACTGGGCGCTCGTTTTGATGAGTTATTGTCGCGAATCGCTGGCGGTAATCTGGCCACAGCGCGTCCTGATCTGACAGCGGCAATGAATGAGTTTATTTCGGCTGCGGTGACCAATTTCTACGATGAGTTTACGGGCTGCATCGACTTGGGCTTTGTGAAACGCAAAATGGTGGATGTTGGTCGCAGCACTATCATTAAAGGTAGCCAAAGCACGGTGAATAAACTTTTTGCATCCATGTCCGATGAAGATCTGCAAAAAGTCACCGCCCACTATGCCACCATGTTCGTTAAGCAATAATGACTAAACTGTTCGCCTTTCCTGCATCGGCTCAGCTGCAGGTTGATTTTGACGAGCTGACGTCGGCCTATGCCAGTGGTAAGACTCCTGATGCGCCTATGGCACCGCGCTTTGTGTTGTTTGCTCAACGTTATGCAGACGAAATTCTTGATGCACTGGTGTTGAATCTGGTGACTGGGGCAGACCCTGACAGTGCGGCGCCCAAAACGCTGGAAAACGTCGTTGGTTTGATTAAAAGCACCAGTCATGCACTGATTCGTCAGGTGCTTAGCAAGCGCAGTAATAAAGACTTGCGTCATATTGCTGAGTTCATGGCGGGTCGTCGCGTGATCATGCAGTATGGAGACAAGACCAAGGACTTCATCAGCTTTCCGCTATCGGATACGGATTATGCCTTGTTGCTGGGCGCGTGGACGACCGCAGCGAATGGCGAGCGTGATATCGAGTCCATGAAACACGCCACCTTAAGATTTGCCGAGCTGGCTACGCAGGCATTTTATGTGGAAAGCGGCGAGGCCATCGAGCTGGGGTTCATTGCGCAAAAAATGTTTAACATGGGGCATCTGGCGATTGATAAGGCACTTAAAGTGGCCATTAATCGGTTGATTCCTGCCTTGAAAAACCGTGAATTAAAAGACTTCAGCGCCTATTTTTTAGGCATGCTGCATGACAGTCCCAACCTGGCTAAGACGAACAGCTGATCGACAGGCATTGTCCCCAGGCAGGTGGTGGCAATGCCAGGTCGGCAAACTCGGCACGCTCGGTAAATGGTGCCTGCAGTGCAGCCAGCAAACGTTCCAGAAGCTCATATTGCCCTTGTTCAGCATCACGAATGGCTAATTCGGCCAGATAGTTTCTGAGTACATACACCGGATTCTGTGTTTGCATATAGTGTTGCCGTTCAGCTTCGTCGAGGTTTTCTGCGGCGCAACGCTGCTGATATTGCAACAGCCATTCGGTGGCTTGTGTCGCATGCTCTTCCCACTCAGCAACGTGAGTCAATAAATGCTCGATAGTGTGTGTGCTGAGTTGTCTGAAGCGAATATTCAAATCGGCTTTGGCGGTCTGTAATAAGGTCAACCAGCCTTGCACCAGTGTTCGGTCATTGGCATGTAGTTGACGCAGCCCCAGGCGTGCATTCATGCCCTGATCGTAGTGTGTGGTCAGTGTCGGCTCGTAATGTGCCAGTGCCTGCTTAAGTGCGGGCACACTGATGATTGGAGCCAAGGCATGAGCCAACGCATTCAGATTCCAGAGTCCCACCGACGGTTGCAGATACCATGCGTAGCGGCCGTTGTGATCAGAATGGTTGCAAATCAGGTAGGGGTCGTAGTTATCCAGAAATCCGTAAGGTCCAAAATCCAGAGTGGCACCCGTGATCGAGAAGTTGTCGGTATTCATCACGCCATGGGCAAAGCCAACACGTTGCCAATCGGCCATCAATGTGGCGGTACGTTTGACGACCTCAGTGAAAAAGGCGGCAAAAGGGTCGGCCTGATCGGCACATTCAGGATAATGCCGCTGGATGACGTAATGAGTCAGTGTCTTTAGTGCTTCAATCTGCCCGCTATGGCTAAGCCATTCAAAGTGTCCAAAGCGAATATGGCTGTCGGCAACGCGCAGGAGCGTGGCGGCTGTTTCCATACGTTCGCGCCGAACGGGTTCAGCTGAGCCTAACAAGGCCAGGGCACGTGTTGTGGGGACATTCAGATGATGCAGTGCTTCACCCGCCAGGTATTCACGGATGCTGGAGCGCAGTACAGCTCGTCCATCGCCCATACGAGAGAAAGGTGTGGCTCCGCTGCCTTTCAGGTGCAAGTCCCAACGTCGCTGTTCTGTGTCCAGGATTTCACCTAGTAACAGACCACGCCCATCTCCCAGCTCCGGATTCCAGCCACCAAACTGATGACCACCGTATTTCATGGCAATGGGGTCGCTGCCGGTCAATATGCGTTGTCCAGACAATGCCTCAATGGCTTCAGGAGATGACCACCACTGCACTGACTGACCCAATTCGGTGATCAGGCGTTGGTTTAAGCTGATGAGATGGGGCTGGCGTAGCGGAGAGGGCTCCTGCCGACGCCAAAGGACGTGCGGCAGGGTATTCACATAGGAGTTGTCAAAATTCAGCATGCCTTAGGCGGTTACCTGCTGTGTCAGCAGGCGCAGACGCTTGCTTTGCATCTTCATGCGGAATTCCAGCTCCTGAAAGCGTGTCTTAAAGCTGGTTTCTTCCCATTTCTGCAGCATGGTTTGCTTTTTCTCGCTATACCAGGCTTCTTTCAAGGCAGACCACTCTGTCATGACCTGTGAAAAATGCTCGTATTCCTTGGCCAGCTTTGCCCGCCAGGCGTCCAGTTTGGCTTGGCCAATATCATGCAGAGACAGGGACTGTTCAGCATGTTTGAACTGCATCGACAGCTTGGCTTTATGAATGGCAAATTCCGGGCAGCGCTTCAGGTTCTTGGTCAAACCGAATACTGACAGTGTCGCAATCAGCCATTTGGTTGGGTCAAAGTGATACCAGCGTATGCCATTACGATAGTCGTATTGGAAAATATGATGGTAGTTGTGATAGCCCTCACCATACGTCACAAAAGCCAGTACCGGGTTGTCGCGGGCACTGTTTTCGTCGGTATACGGGCGACTGCCCCACATATGAGCCAATGAATTGATGAAGAACGTGGTGTGGTGGCTCCATACCAGACGGAGCAGGCCACCCAGCAGCAACACACCCCACATGTCACCCAGCATATAGCCCAGTGCCATCGGGAAGGCGACGTTCATTAATATGACCAGCTTGATGTAGTGGCGGTGCTGAAACATGACAATAGGGTCATTCAGCAGGTCGGGTGAATTGCGGAAGTCGTCCTTGCCGGACTCGTACTGGCGCAGCATCCAGCCAATATGGGCAAACCAGAAACCACGACGAATGGAGTAGGGGTCATGGTCTACATTGTCGATATGGCGATGATGGGTACGATGTCCCGATGCCCAGACAAGAATGCTGTTCTGAATGGCCATGGTGCCAAACAGCATCAGGAATATCTTGACCGACCAGTGCGCCTCATAGGCACGATGCGCCCACAAGCGATGGTAACCGGCAGTAATGGACATGCCGTTCAGAATGGCCAATACGAAAAAGCTGATCCAGGCCACGGTAGTGAAGCCGTAACTCAGGGCGAACCATGGCAACAAAATGATGGCTAATAGTGGCGTGCCAACAAGAACAATTGCGCCAGGCCAATTGATAGGTGGTTTTTCTTGCTTATATTGTGTCATAGGACATTAGTTCTCGTTCAGTGAATGACTGTTCACAGAAAGCCATTATAACGACTTTTGTTTAAAATTGTCATCCGTCACTGTGACTGCTTCAGGTAAAAGGATATAGCGGTTAATAGCTTGGCCAAAGCAGGGATATGCGGCCCCACAATAGGTTTGCCTGAGGTCAGAATGCTGGCCGAAATATCGCGCGCCGGGTCTGCCCAGCAAAACACATTACTGAAGCCTAAATGACCAAAAGCTTTGCCAGTCATGGGGCCATACAGGCCAACTGGATTAGCACCCAGCATCATGCCGTGGCTGTAGCGAATCGGTGCCAATAGGCTGCGGTCAAACTGAGGCTTGCCAGCTTCCAGAATGGCGCGCTCAATGGTGAGCGGCTCAAAAATACGCTGTCCATCCAGTGCACCGCCTCGTAACAGGCATTCAAAGAAGCGACAGGCATCATTGGCGGTGGCATATATATTGGCGGCAGGTGAAATAACGTCCAGGAAACGTGGGTCATTGGTGACATCAATCAACTCATCCAGACTGCCACCGAGCAAATGCTTGATAAATTTATCCACGCCCAAGGCCGGTTTGAAGCCAGTGGCATAGTGACGAGCCTCACTGCCACGATGCTCTGCTGCTAAACCATAATTGAAGACCTTCAGGCCCAAAGGCGTTGACACCGTATCTTGCAGATACTCACGAGGCGTTTTGCCGGTGACCTTGGTAATCAGCTCGCCCAGAATATAACCACCAGTAATGGCGTGATAGGCAACATGATGTCCACTGCGATAGGAAGGTTTGGCCTGGTTCAACAACTTCACGACCTGTGGAGTATCAAAGAAAACCTCCATATCCTGATCACGCGGTAATGCCGGAAAGCCGCTGCGATGGCTGAGCACGTGGGCAATGGTGGTGTATTGCTTGCCCTGATTGCCAAACTCAGGGAGATAATGTGCAACCGGTGCCAGCAAATCCAGCTGATGGGTTTCAGCCAGTTTGTGGATCAGCATGGCGGTCACGGCCTTGGAGGCCGAGAACAGACAAAATGGTGTATCTGGTGTGGCCAGTACCTTGTCTGTGCTGTCATTATCTTCCGGCCCGTTGCCAATGGTATGGCCAATGGCACGATCAAACAGGACTTCACCATGACGTCGTATGCAGACTGAAACAGCAGGTGATACACCAGTGCGGTAATAGTCTTCTACACAACCCCACAATTTACGCTTGGTTGCCTCACTGACGCCGGTGGCGGCAGCATCTGCTTCAGCATCGGCGTGAAAAGTGGTGACACTGGCGACTTCTTTAACAATACGACTGGTATTGGCTGACAACAGTTTCATCGACTACCTCAGATTATTTGTTGGTTTCATCGTCACGTGATGCTTGATAGGCCTTGATGAAAGGCATCAGGCGTGAAATCCAGTTTGAACCGCTAAACATATTGTCCAGCTTGTCTACCGTGGGTTTGATACTGGCCAATGTTTGCACGTCTTGCGACATGCGAAACACCACCAGCAAGAATTCGGTAGTGGCTCGACAGGCGGAGGCCCAGACCAGCGCCGCAAATGGTGACGCCGCAATGAACATCAGACCGCGTTCAGTACCGACGGCAAAGGCATCCCAGACTTGCTGGGCAATAACCCCTAGGCCACCAATCACCAGCACAACATAAAGCAATGGCAGCAGTTGCACCGTGAGATAGCGGGAAAACTTGAGGTCAAACAAAATACTGAAGTAGTCCTTCAGCAAATAGAGCAGGCCTCGATTGGCAGGCAAGCTGCCAGGGGTGGGTTTGCGGCGAATCTGCGGGACTCGGTTGGGGCGATTCAAGAACTTGCTCCGCTGGCAATCAATGCGTCAGCAAAACCGGCAGATTGCGCATGCTCTTGTACCAGAGCCAGCATGGTTTTGCCCTGTGCATTTTTGGCGTTGATTTGGCGCCCCTGTTGACAAAAAGCGCTTAAAAAACGCTGAAAGTCGTCTAATCGCATATGTTTATAGGCGGTATACAAGACGTTGAAATCGGCGTCATCGCCCTTTGGCGGCAAACGATTCAGATAACCGGCAATACGTTCATCACTCCAGTCTTCACCAAAGCGTGCGGGTTGTGAAACAGACATAATGACTCCAGTACTTCCTTAAGGGTGTGTTGTTAACAGACGAGTTAACGTTTCATCTTTTTCCTGCCACAGCGTGCTTACCCAGGTTTGAAATTCCTGACGGTAAGCGGCATTGTCTTCATAGTTCTGCTGACAAAAATGTTCAGGAATAGGGCGCAGTTTAATATCAATATAAATGTCATGAACATGCCCGCAGCAAAAATCCCAAAAACTGGGAATGCCTTGAGGGTAGGCCAGTGTCATATCGAGTACACAATCCATGCGATCACCCAAGGCAGAAATAACAAATGCTGCACCGGCTGATTTGGGTTTTAGCAGATGCTGATAGGGTGATTGACTGTGTTGATGTTTGGCGTGGGTAAAGCGTGTGCCTTCCAGAAAGTTGATGACGGTGACGGGATAATTTTGGTATTTGGCACAGGCTTTGCGAGTGGTCGCCAGATCTTGCCCGCGTAATTCGGGTCGTTTGGCCAGAGCTTCCTTGCTATGACGCTTCATGAAGGGGAAGTCCAGCGCATATACCGCCAGGCCAATCAAAGGGACATACAGCAGTTCATTTTTAATGAAGAACTTGCCGACCGGCACACGGCGACTCAGCACATGGTAGATGGCCAGAATATCTACCCAGCTTTGATGATTGGCGACGACAAAATACCAGCGTTGTCGTTGCAGCTCGGACATGCCTTCGATATGCCAGTGAGTGTTTGGCAGAAAAATGCGAAACAATAGTGCATTGCCGACGGTCCATATCTCCTGAATGCCGTTCATCAGGTTGCGTATCGGAGATGACAGAGGCTTTACCAAATGACTGAGAATTTTCAGGGGACTGAGCAGGATCAGGATAATGGCTAAAACAAGGGTGTAGGCAATGATCAGTGTCGCCAGCAAACAGCCACGAACCGTCATCAGTGAGCGTAAAAACATTTTGTGATAACACTCATCAAACAAGGAAGCTGAGTATGTATAGCTTTGATGAGCGCTGGCAATAGTTCTGACCTTTCTCGTCAGCCGATCTGGGCATTCTTGTCATTGGCGAAAAGCCTGCGCTGGTCTAACGTTGACCGATTAGTCACACAAACAGGAGTTATTTCATGTCGGGTCCGCTAAAAGGCTTAAAGGTACTGGATTTTTCAACACTCTTGCCTGGCCCATTTGCCACCATGATGTTTGCTGATATGGGGGCTGATGTGTTGCGTGTCGAGTCGCCAACACGCCCCGATATGGTGCGGGTGATGCCGCCGTATGCCGATGATGGCAACTCTGCTGCACATGGCTTCCTGAATCGCTCCAAACGTTCCATTGCCATTGATCTGAAGCGTCCTGAAGGGGTCGACATTGTTAAACAGCTGATTGCCGAATATGACATTGTGGTCGAACAGTTTCGTCCAGGTGTGATGGATCGCCTGGGTGTTGGTTATGAAGCATTGAAGGCGATTAACCCCAAACTGATTTATTGCTCGATTACCGGTTATGGCCAAACTGGGCCTTATCGTGACCGTGCCGGACATGACATGAACTATCTGGCCATTGCCGGTGTGCTGGGCTATAACGGCCGCAAGGCTTCGGGGCCGGCTCCCATGGCGGTTCAGGTAGCCGATATTGCCGGTGGTTCCTGTCATGCCGTGATTGGGGTATTGGCGGCGGTCATTCATCGTGCCAGCACCGGAGAAGGGCAATATATTGATATTTCCATGACCGATGCGGCATTCAGCCTGCATGCGTTGACTGCGCCTGCTGCGTTGATGGGTGGCGATCAGCCTGCGCTGGAGTCGACACAGCTCAATGGCGGCACATTCTATGACTGTTATGAAACGGCTGATGGCCGTCATTTCTCGGTTGGTGGTCTGGAGCCACAGTTCTTTATGCAATTCTGCGCGGCCATTGGTCGTCCTGAGCTGGCACCGCAAGGTTTGAATATGATGCCGGATGTGGTGGCTGCCCTGAAGGCTGAAATTCGTGCCGAAATGAAGCAGAAAACCTACGCCGAATGGCAGACCATTTTCATGGCTATCGATTCCTGTACAGAGCCGGTTTTACGTTTTGATGAAGCGATTGAGCATCCTCATATCGTGGCGCGTGAGCTGTTGGTGGATGTGCCGCAAAGCAATGGCGGTCAGCAACGACAACTGGCATCACCTATCAAGTTTTCTGCCACACCGGCTCAATATGCCTATACCGGAGCCTCTTTGGGGGAGCATACGCGTCAGGTGCTGGCCGAACTGGGTTATGACGAGGAAAAAATCAATGCCTGTCGCAGTGCAGGTGTGATCGGCTGACGTTAAACTATGACCACTGTCGGTTGGGGAGTGGTTATGGATAATGTGGCTTTGCTTTATATGCTGGGCACCTTGGCGATTGCTGTGGTGTTCGGCCTTGCCTCGTACGCTATTCACTTGTACATCAAGCTGCATCAGCACGCGGAAGCGACTGCTGTGCAAGTCACGAATGCAGGCGGCATCAGCTGTGAGCAACGTCATGCCATGCGTCGAGCCAATCTGATTGAGCAGTTGGAGCGGTTGGCAATGGCCGCACTTCATGATGGTGTCAATATTTCCGAGATCACGATTCGCAGTCGTTATTTGCTGGATCATCTGGATCCTGAGCAGCATATGCGCGAACGTTTCGAGGCAATTTATGTTCACTATGAGGCGGTTAAGGATTTTGCCGTAAAGGAAGCACGTGCTGCACTTTCACCAGCCGAGCGTCGTCAGGAAGATATAGAGCGTGAGCGGGCAGAGCAGCAGAATGCAGAGGCCGTGAAACAGGCGTTGAAAGAAATACTGACTCTACGTGAGGGAGCAGCAGCTCCAAGCTTGAACTAATTCGCTATTCCACCATGAGAATGACACTGGATGCCTTGAAAAAAGCGCATACAGTGTCACCTGTCTGCAGCTCAAGCTCGGCCACACTGGTATTGGTGATCATGGAAGAAATTGATTTGCCACTGCCCAGATCAATCGTAATGTCACTATTGACGGCACCTTCCGAGATTCGGGCAATAGTGCCGATGAGATGATTGCGTGCACTGATTTTTAGCTGGGTTTCCTTGCTGAGCAGTACCCACGAAGCTTTGATCAATGCAACGGCATAGTGACCTACGCTGAGATTCAGATTTTGTACACTGTCATTGGTAATAATGGCCACAAGTGTTTGCGCATCACCAATCTGCAGGATGACTTCCGAGTTTACTGCACCGTGTTTGATTTCGATGACTTCACCACGAAACTGGTTTCTTGCACTCGTTTTCATCGTGCCACGTCTCATAAAGTTTGCTACGTCTGTGAGTGAATGTAGCCGACTGCCCAAATGCTCGACAAAGGCTTTATGTTCTGCCTGCAGTATCTGGAAACCTTCTATGATTTTTTTGCCGGTGTCGGTCAGTCGTGTACCACCACCGTGCATGCCACCAACGGACCGAGTAACCAGCGCTTTTTCGGCCATATTATTCATGGCATCAATGCGATCCCAGGCAGTCTTGTAGCTGATGCCAATTTGTTTGGCTGCCTTGGAAATGGAGCCGCAATCATCAATGGCTGTCAGCAGCTCTACCTGGGCAGCCGCAAATGATTGCTGACTATCGTTTAGCAGAAACAGATCGCCTTTGAGTTGTGTATTTTTTGTCGCCATTAAACCTGAATCCCGATCGGCACGAGTGCATTGATGGACGTCGTCGAAGAGTATAGGGGATTAAAGATCAATGCAGGAGATGCATGGTGCCCGGGACCGGAATCGAACCGGTACGATCTTACGATCGAGAGATTTTAAGTCTCTTGTGTCTACCAATTTCACCACCCGGGCTCGGGGAGGTGCCATATCAGAACATGGAGGCTGGAGTCGGAATCGAACCGGCGTACGCGGATTTGCAGTCCGCTGCATGACCACTCTGCCATCCAGCCAGATGGAGTGCCTCAGTGAGGAGGCGGCATCATAGCGATGCCTACAGGCTCCGTCAACATCGGATGCATTCATTAATAAATATGATACATAGATTATCTTTAGCCGCTTGCTTGCTTACAGTAGACTCACTGCAAATCAACAGATCTAAGGCATTACTGATGATGACCGCCAACGCGATAGAGTCAGATCGACCACCCGTTTCTCCGGCAAATATTACGCGGCTTCCTTATAGTTTTGCGAAGCGTCATGGCTTGGTGTTGCAGCTGGATGCAGAGGATGGATGTTGTCTGTTGGCACGCCCTGACTGGAAGTTAAGTGCCCTGGCCGAGGCTCGTCGTTTGCTGGGTCGTCCGGTGTATTGTCGTCCAGTCACCGAAGCCTTGTTTAATGAGGCGCTGTCACTGAGTTATCAGGGTGAGGCGGGCGACTCCATGCAAGCCGCCGAAGGCATCAGTGATCAGATTGATCTTGAGCGTTTGGCCGATATGGTGCCTGAAACCGAAGACCTGATGGATCAGGAAGATGACGCGCCCATCATTCGTCTGATTAATGCCATTTTGCAGGAAGCGGTACGTGAAAACGCTTCCGATATTCATATTGAAACCTTTGAAAAGCGACTGTCAGTGCGTTTGCGGGTCGATGGCGTATTGCGGGAAGTGCTGCATCCACGCCGCGAGCTGGCGCCCTTGCTGGTGTCACGTATCAAGGTCATGGCGCGTCTGGATATTGCTGAAAAGCGGGTGCCGCAGGATGGTCGTATTTCCGTCAAGCTGGCCGGTCGTGAAGTGGATGTGCGTGTGTCTACCATGCCATCCAGTGCCGGTGAGCGCGTGGTGATGCGTTTGCTGGACAAGCAGGCAGGGCGGTTAAATCTGTCCAGTCTGGGCTTATCGATTCGTGATCATAAAACGCTGCAGGAGCTGATTGCGAAGCCGCATGGCATTGTGCTGGTCACAGGTCCTACCGGGTCAGGTAAAACCACCTCTCTTTATGCTGCCTTGTCGGAGCTGAATGACCACACACGCAATATCCTGACGGTCGAAGACCCTATTGAGTATCAGCTGGATGGGATCGGACAGACACAGGTCAACACCAAGGTGGATATGACGTTTGCACGTGGCTTGCGCGCCATTTTACGTCAGGATCCGGATGTAGTGATGGTGGGTGAAATCCGTGACCGCGAAACCGCTGAAATTGCAGTACAAGCATCGCTGACTGGTCATATGGTGCTGTCTACCTTGCACACCAATTCGGCAGTAGGTGCCGTCACCCGACTGGTCGATATGGGCGTAGAACCGTTCTTGCTGTCGTCATCGCTGGTGGGGGTAATTGCACAGCGTCTGGTTCGTGTATTGTGTACGCAATGTCGTGAAGAGCATGTGGCTGATCGTGCAGAATGTGAGCTGTTGGGCGTTGATGTCGGTCAGGCCCCGACAATTTATCGTGCGCGAGGTTGCAGTGCATGTAATCATCGTGGCTATAAGGGACGTACGGGTATTTACGAGGTGGTTGCAATCGATGAAGAATTGCGGCGCCTGGTGCATGAGCGGGCATTGGAACAATCCCTGGAAGCCGCTGCCCGTGTGAATGGCCCCAGTATTCGTCAGGATGGTATGCAAAAGGTTTTAGCTGGTGTGACAACACTCGATGAGGTGCTGCGCGTCACAAGAGAGGATTGATGTCGGCGTATGACTTTGTAGGCGTAGATGCGGCAGGCAAGCGTCATAAAGGCGCATTAGAGGCGGATAGCCCACGTCATGCGCGGCAATTGATTCGTGATAAGGGCTGGGTGCCGATCAGTGTGGCGCCTGCCCAGGAAAAGCAGGCGGTTGCCACTACAGCGACAGGTGCCTTGTCTCAGCTGTTCCAGCCAAAAATGAGTGCTCAGGAACTGGCGCTTATTACCAGACAGCTGGCGACGCTGGTGCAGGCCGGTCTGACTCTGGATGATGCGCTGCGTGCAGTGGCTCAGCAAAGTGAAAACAAGCAGACCCAACGTGTTTTGACAGCCGTGCGTTCACGCGTCGTTGAGGGCTATAGTCTGGCGCACAGTCTGGGCGATTTCCCGTTGGCATTTCCCTCTCTGTATCGATCAACGGTGGCTGCAGGTGAACGTGCAGGGCACCTGGATCTGGTGTTGCAGCGCCTGGCGGACTATACCGAGTCACGCTATGAGACCCGGCGCAAGGTACAGGGTGCATTGATTTATCCCATCATTTTGACGGTCTTGTCATTGTTGATTGTGATCGGCCTGCTGACCTATGTGGTGCCCGATATCGTCAAGGTTTTCGACAGCCAGAGTCAGCAGCTTCCCTTTATTACGCAGGCGTTGATTGCCGTCAGTGATGGTTTGCGTGCTTACATCGGCTGGTTGGCATTGGCTGGCATAGTGGCCGCGTTCTTTATCTTCAGAGCGTTGCAAAAGCCGA
Source organism: uncultured Paraperlucidibaca sp. (assembly GCA_964569335.1). Classification (GTDB taxonomy): domain Bacteria; phylum Pseudomonadota; class Gammaproteobacteria; order Pseudomonadales; family Moraxellaceae; genus Perlucidibaca. The sequence goes on along the minus strand of CAZMVL010000003.1, from coordinate 11,075 downwards.
CAGTGCGCTTCAAGTGGCATGCTTTTTTGCTTAAAACACCGGTGGCAGGGCGCATGATTCGTGATGCTCAGGCGTCACGATTTGTCAGTACGCTCAGTATTTTGACGCGTAGCAGTGTGCCGTTGGTGGATGCGTTGCGTATTTCTGCCGAAGTCGTTGATAACCTCCCCATGCGTGCCGCCGTTGAATCTGCAGCAGAACGTGTGACCGAAGGTGGACGCTTGGCGCCTGCACTGGAGCAGTCAAGGTTGTTTCCTGCCATGATGATCAACATGATTGCCAGTGGCGAGTCCAGTGGTGAGCTGGATGATATGTTGTCGCGCACAGGACAGATGCAGGAGCGTGCATTGACTGGCAGCATTGCCACCATGGTGAGTCTGTTTGAGCCTATGATGTTGTTGATGATGGCAGGGGTGGTGCTGGTGATTGTCCTTGCTATCATGCTGCCGATTGTACAAATGAATAATTTAATCTGAGGTAAGTGGTATGCGTGAACTTTCCAAACATCGTCAGTCAGGTTTTACCTTGATTGAAGTCATGGTGGTGGTAGCCATTATCGGCATTCTGGCACTGGTCATTGTGCCGAACGTTGTTGGCAAGGATGATCAGGCGCGTGTCACCACAACCAAAGCCAGCTTAAGCTCGGTTGCCAATGCACTCGAGTTGTACAAGCTTGATAATTATCGTTACCCCAGCACGGAAGAAGGGCTGGACGCCCTGGTTCGACGTCCTGCCTCAGCACGTATCTTCCCGGATGGCGGTTATTTGCGCCGTTTGCCTACAGACTCCTGGGATAACCCCATGCAATACGTTTCGCCCGGCAGTGGAGGTCGTGCGTATGACCTGTATTCTCTAGGAGCTGATGGGGCTGATGGCGGTAGTGGCTTTGCGGCAGATATCTACTTCGAATGAGGCCATCAGGACAACTGACCAAACAGCAGGGTTTTACACTGATTGAGGTGCTGCTGGTCGTTGTTATTGTCGGCATCTTGATGGGTGTGACGATTGTTAGCCTGAATATCCAGGATCCTGCCCGTCGGGTCTTGCTGGAAAGCGAGCGGCTTCAGGCCAATTTACGTTTTGCCCGTATGCTGGCCGAGAATGATCAACGCGAAATAGGTCTGGAGCTGCTGCCCGAGTCCTATCGCTTTCTGGCTTTTGATAATACCCAGCGCCTATGGTTGCTGCTGGACAATGAGCCCGCCTTGAAGGCAGTTTCCACTCCAGGCATTTCCATTCGCTGGATTGAGCGTCCGGAAGATGCCGATAATCCTTTTAGCCCTGAAGAGGCTGAGCGAACACAATTAACGCCGGATGTGCTCATGTTATCGAGCGGTGAGGCAACCCCGGGACAGTTGCATTTGCGCGCTATAGGCGATAACAGGGTGCCTGTACGAATTTTAAGCGTGTCTGACATTGGCGAAGTGGTTGATCTGGAGCTGAGTCGTGCGCGCTAGTCAGGCGGGTTTTACGCTGCTGGAAATATTGGCTGCCATGGCGGTATTTGCCATTGTGTCACTCACGCTGCTAAAGAGCTCTTCACAACAGGTTAGCCATTCGGCTGCCATGGAAGACCGCTTGATCGCACATTGGGTAGCCGCCAATACCCTGACCGATTTGCAAACCAATGGCAGTTATCCTGATCTGGGTGAGATGGAAACCAGTTCGGTGATGGCACGTCGGGACTGGTTTATTACCATCAAGGTTGCGCCTACCCCCAGTAATGATGTGCGCCATGTCACGGTGTCAGTGGCACCTTATGACCCGGATGTGGTGGATATTCCAGCTGCGGTGGTGAGTAATGTGGGCTTTGTGCGTCGACAAACCCGAGGTGGTCGATGAAAGCCCGGACACAGCGTGGTTTTACTCTCATTGAACTGTTATTGGCCATTGGTATTTTGGGGTTGATGAGTCTGGGTGCGTATCAGTTTCTGGCGAACACCAGTCAGGGTGCCTTGCGTTTGCATGAACGACAGCAAGAGCTGTTGGCGGTGGAGCGCTTACAGTCGGTGATTGCCGCTGACCTGGATCAGTGGGTTAACCGCCCCATTCGTGACGAGCTGGGCGATCCTGTGCCAGCCTTTGTGCTGGAGCCATCGGGTGCGATGGAGTTTACCCGTCGTGGTTTGAGTAATCCGCTGGATAAGCCGCGCAGTGACATGTTGCGTGTGCGTTATGAAGTGCGCGATGGACGCTTGTGGCGCATGACCTGGACCACCCTGGATCGTTTGCAGGGTATGCAGCCACTGGAGTCACCGGTAGGTCCTAAGGAAATCAGCCTGCAATGGCGTGTTCAGGCTCGACCGGGCAGTGACGTGGAGCAATTCTGGCCGCCAGCCGAAGCGGGTGGATCAGCGCGTGCGCGCAGTCAGACTCGTGGTGCCCCCGAAATCGTCAATCTGGACATGGATATTGAGCCGTGGGGACGTATTCGCCGTATTTACTGGATGCCAAGCAATGATGGCAACTAAGCGTTCACAACAAGGTCTGGCGTTACTGTCAATGCTGCTGATCGCGGCTTTGGCAACCACACTGGTGGTGGCCATGATTGACCGCCAGACCCGCTTGTTGCGTGAGTTTGCCGGACAGATTCAGCAAGACCAGATTGCAGAATATGCTCGTGGTGCTGCGGTACTGGCGATGGCGGCACTGCAGGCAGATGCCGATGACAATAATAATTCGGATCACCCTAATGAGGCCTGGGCGCAGCCATTTCCCCCATTTCCCGTGCCAGGCGGGATGATTCTGCCTGTGTTGAGAGATGCACAGGCACGATTCAATTTGAACAGTATCGTGACGGATGGTGCGGTTAATGCACCGGCGTTGGCGTTTTATCGGCGCTTGTTGGCACAACTGGCCTTTCCTGCCGACTTGGCGGATAGCCTGGTGGACTGGCTGGATGCTGACAGTGTTCCACTGTCGGCAGGTGGCGCAGAAGATGACTTTTACTTGCGTCTGAATCCACCTTATCGGGCGGCTAATCGTAGCTTGAGCACTTATTCCGAACTGCGTCTGGTACGTGGTTACAACATGGAAATCATGCGTCAATTGGCGGCCTATGTGACAGTGCTTCCGGCATCGGCAAAAACAATCAACGTCAACTTCATTAGTCCTGGTCTGCTTGAGGCCATGGTGCCAGGTCTGAGTCCTGCGGCGGCTATCGAAGTGTTGAGCGCCAGACCTGAAGAGGGCTGGACAACGCGTGCCGAATTTCTCGACAATCCTGTTTTTTTTGGCGCTGATAGTGAAGTTAGAGCGCAGTTAGATAGTTTGCTGGATGTGCAATCGCGCTACTTCGAGCTGTATACTCGAATACGTTTTGGTGAGCGTGAACGGTTGCAATGGGCCCTGATATCACGTTCGGGCAGGCGCTCTCATCAAATCATTGCACAGGAGCGCAACCCCTTGTGGTTGCCTATCTTTGAAACAGAGTCCGACGATATCGACGACTTGGCAGAATAATAAAAAGGACAGGGTAGATGGATTGTTTATTTTTACGCCTCCCACCGCCGGGTGATGCTGGATTAATGGCGATCAGTTGCCGTCAGGGTCAATGGACGGCAATGGCTTCAAACCTGTCATTGTCTGACTTTACACAGCAATACGCCGATAGTCGGGACCTGTCTTTATGTCTGTTGACGCCTGTTGGGCAGGATATTGCCCTGGTACTTGAGGCAACTGCCAAACAGCGTCGGGAAGCCGGTTTAGGACTGGTTTCCATGGTGGAAGATCAGCTCAGTGAGGATTACGAAAATCTGCATTGGACTCTATCTCCTCTGGACGATCATCACACATTGGCACGCGGCATTAATAAGCAGTGGTTGCGTTATTGGCTGGATGCGTTAAATGAGGCTGGTTTTACGCCAAGCATTGCGCTGCCAGAGGCAGTATTACTGAATGCCGAAGCGGATAGCTGGGTGCTTTATCCGGTAGGTGATGAGATTTTCTTGCAGGCTGAGCCTGGCCAAAGTGCGCTGGTGCACAAACAGGATCTGCCTTTTTTACTGGATAGTCTGCTGGCTTCACGCAAGACCTCAACACCGGTGCGCTTGCGCTACCCACAAGCATTATCCGTCCCTGAGCAATGGCCTGAGGCAATTCAGGCATCTCCAGCGCCCTGGCAGGATTGGACAGATCTGTTGCGTAACAAGGATAAAGCTGCGTTGCAGAAGCATTCGCAAAACTGGCTGGTTGATGACTTTGCCATCGCCAAACCGAATGCCTGGAGTGCTCGCTGGCGTATTGCGGCAGCGGCGGCACTTACTGTTTTTGTCTTGCAGGGTTCACTTAATCATTTGGAAGCAAAACGACTGAATCAGCAGGCAGAGCAAGCGACTTCGGATGCGACGTTATTGTTTCGCCAGCTGTTTCCGGCAGAACAACGTATCGTCAATCTGGAGCGTCAGGTCAATAGTCGTTTGACTGTCGGAAGCCAGCAGAGTGTGACGGCCATGTTGCAGTTGTTGGCCGAAACGGCGCCTTCAGAGAAGTGGCAGATACAGCGTTTTGAATTGAATAAAAGTGGTGTCGCCAATGCCGATATTTTAGGTGATGACCTGGCAGGTACGCAGCAATGGCTGACACGTTTAGGCGCCAAGGGCATCAATGCCACCATAGAAAATGCGCGTTTCGAGGCAGGTGAGGCGCGTGCTCGTTTGGTATTGCAAAAAGGAGCACGCTCATGAGTCCTAAAATCAATGAGTTATGGCAGAAAGTTAAGAGCCCTGCAGTCACTGCCTGGCAGGGTTTGTCCGCTCGAGATCAGCGCGCATTGACGTTGTTATGTGTTGTATTAATGCCCTTGTTACTGATAGCCCTGTTTTGGTGGCCTTCGTTTGATGCCAGACAAATGGCCATGCAGCAGTACAGCCAGCAGACGGCATTATTGTCAACGTTACAGCAGGAAGCACCCAGGTTGCGTCAGAGTGCGACACAGGCGGCCAAGCCCAGCCTGGCTGAAATGCCGTCTCGTTTGCAGCAATTGGCACAAGCTCAGAGTCTGACCATCACCAAGGTTGAGCCAGACAACACGGGAGTCACATTGAATATGAACAGTGTGATATTGGTCAGTCTGGTGCGTTTTCTGGACCAATGTAAGCAGCAGGGCATACAGGCAGAAGAAGTGCTGATCAGTAAGGACGGTGAGAGTTTCCAGGTGAAACTCAGGTTTCCTGCATAAGTCTATGACTTTTAAATGAAGTGATTACTCGTTTGAGCCATGGAATTGGCGTGCCAGCTCAATAAACGCACGTAAATAGTCAATCTCTATATCTGCTTCACGAATACCTAAGAAAATCTGTTTCTTGATGCCTTGTTGACCCAGTTGGATGGGAACTACATCCAGCTGGCTGGCATATTGCTCTACCAGCCAACGCGGCAATGCGGCAACGCCTCGGCCACTGGCCACCATTTGCAGCATGATATCAGTGGTTTCTATCGGCTTGTGACGTTTGGGGCTGATGCCAGCCGGTGATAAAAACTGATTGTAAATATCCAGGCGCTCTACAGGAACCGGGTAAGTAATCAATACTTCGGTACTCAACTGCGGTGGCTCAACATATTTCATTTCAGCCAGTGGATGCTTGCCACTCACCACCAGTACCTGCTCATAGTCAAATACCGGTTCAAAATGCAGCCCTGGTTTGTAGAGTGGGTCGGGGGTAACCAGCAAATCAATGTCGTAACCAAACAAGGCACCAATACCGCCAAATTGAAATTTCTGCTTAACGTCTACATCCACTTCCGGCCAGGCCGACAAAAAAGGTGAAACCAGTTTGAGCAGCCATTGGTAGCAGGGGTGACATTCCATACCGATGCGCAAGGTGCCACGCTCACCTTGAGCGTACTGACGTATACGTTCCTGGGCGTGATCCAGCTGAGGCAATACGCGATTGGCAACGGCCAGCAGGTATTCTCCGGCCTGGGTCAGCTTGAGGCTGCGTCCTTCTCTCAGCCAGATGTCAGTCCCCAGATTTTGCTCCAGCTTCTTGATGGTATGGCTCAGGGCCGACTGGGTCAGGCACAGCACACCAGCGGCAGCCGTCAGTGATCCGTGGCGATCGACCTCTCGTATGATGGCCAGATGAACTCGCTCAAGCATGATTTCACATGAAAATAACTAATGGGTTTCTGAAAAAATACCATTTTTAATCATGAAATAACAGGCCTAGCATGCGCGTACTTGATGACCACGCTAGATAGAGGCACTGTTATGACACGTATCCACAATCTCGGCTTTCCACGTATTGGCGCCAAACGTGAACTGAAATTCGCGCTGGAATCTTACTGGAAAGGACAATCGTCACGTGACGAACTCAAGGCGCTGGGAGCCGAATTACGTCAGCGCCATTGGGCTAACCAGGAGGGGCTGGATTTTGTTCCTGTTGGCGATTTTTCATTTTATGACCAGGTGCTGGATACCAGTTTTACCCTGGGCAATTTGCCAGGGCGCGTTAAAGGTTTTCATGGCGATACGCTGGATAACTATTTCCGCGTGGCACGTGGCCGTTCTGCGCAATCGGCAGAAGAACACTCACCTTGCTGTGGTGGTGTAGCCGCTGGTGAAATGACCAAATGGTTTGACACCAATTATCACTACATCGTGCCTGAGTTTACGGCCGCAACCCAGTTCAAACTGGATGCCTCCCGTTTGCTGGAGCAATTGGCTGAAGCCAACGCCCAGGGCGTCAAAGCCAAGCCCGTTATTCTTGGCCCGGTTACCTATCTGGCCATTGGCAAGGCCAAGGACGATTCGGACAAGCTGTCTCTGTTGACCGGTTTGTTGCCCGTGTATGTGGAGTTACTGGATACGTTGGCTGCTCAAGGTGTTGAGTGGGTGCAAATTGATGAGCCAATTCTGGTCACTGAGCTGGATAACAACTGGAAAGAGGCGTTTAACACCGCCTATGCTGCTCTGAATACTGGCAAGGTGAAACTGTTGCTGGCCACGTATTTTGGTCAACTGCAAGACAGCTTGTCATTGGTTGCCAATCTGCCGGTACAAGGTGTGCATCTGGATGCCATCAATGCGCGTCAGGAAGTAGAGACCCTGATTGCTCAATTGTCTGCCAATTCCGTGCTGTCTCTGGGCGTCATTAACGGTCGTAATATCTGGAAAACAGATCTTAATACCGTACTGGACTGGCTGGAGCCAATTGCTGTCAAACTGGGCGATCGTTTGTGGGTTGCACCATCCTGCTCATTGCTGCATGTGCCTGTCGATCTCGACAGCGAGCAAAAGCTGGACGCCGACATCAAATCGTGGTTGGCGTTTGCTTTGCAAAAGCTGGGTGAGTTGAAGGTATTGTCGGTTGCCTTGCAGCATGGCCGTGATGCGGTGAGAAATGAGCTGGCAGAAAATCGTGCTGCTATCGAAGCACGCCGCAGCTCATCACGGGTCAACAATCCAGCTGTTCAGGCAGCGATTGCACAATTGAATGTGCAACTGGGTCAGCGCAAGAATCCTTATGCGCAACGTGCAGTCAAGCAGTCTGAGCTGTTGAAGTTGCCAGCTTATCCAACCACAACCATTGGTTCGTTCCCGCAAACCGCAGAAATTCGTCAGGCACGCAGTCAGTTCAAAGCAGGCAGTATTAATGAGGCTGCTTATCAGGAAGCCATGCGTGCAGAGATTGCTCGTAGTGTTAAAGAGCAGGAAGCGCTGGGTCTTGATGTATTTGTGCACGGTGAAGCTGAACGTAATGATATGGTGGAATACTTTGGTGAGCAGCTGGATGGTTATGCCTTCAGCCAGTTTGGCTGGGTGCAATCCTACGGCTCACGCTGTGTAAAACCACCGATTCTGTTTGGCGACATCAGCCGTCCACAAGCCATGACGGTGAACTGGACACAGTACGCGCAATCACTGACCAACAAGCCAATGAAGGGCATGTTGACCGGCCCGGTAACCATCTTGAACTGGTCTTTTGTGCGTGATGATCAACCACGCTCTGTTTCCTGCTACCAGTTGGCCTTGGCCATTCGTGAAGAGGTGCTGGATCTGGAAAAGGCCGGTGTGCGCGTCATTCAGATTGACGAAGCGGCACTGCGTGAAGGCTTGCCACTGCGCAAAGCACAATGGCAGGAGTATCTGAATTGGGCCATAGAGTCTTTCCGCATCACCGCCAACGGTGTTGAAGATGAAACCCAGATTCACACTCATATGTGTTATTCGGAGTTCAATGACATCATCTCGTCCATTGCCGATATGGATGCAGACGTGATCACCATCGAGACTTCACGTTCCGATATGGAGTTGCTGGATGCCTTTGATGATTTCAATTATCCCAATGAAATTGGCCCGGGCGTTTACGATATTCATTCGCCTAATATTCCGAGTGAGGAGCATATCGTGCAGCTCATGAAAAAGGCGGCAGAACGTGTTCCAGCCGAGCGTCTGTGGGTGAACCCGGACTGTGGCCTGAAGACTCGTCAGTGGAATGAGGTGATTCCCGCGCTGACCAATATGGTGGCCGCTGCCAAGCGTCTGCGTGTAGAAGTCTGATTTTCAGCTAAAGCAGCTTGGTGTGTATCGCATCGAGCTGCTTTATAAAGCTTCCTGCCGCAAGGCTTTTAATTTGGCATTACAGGTGGCAATTGCATGAGCAACGGCTGCTTCATCGTGTGCGTCCAAGTTACGTTGTTCTTGGTACAACGCCATTTGTTCCTGCATTAGGGTATCGATTTTCAGTTGATCTGGCGTTGTCTGGGCTTCTTCTTTGTAGATTCTTGTCATAAGTTCTGCACGAACAAGCGTATAAAGATCCTGAGAGCATTCGTATTGGACGCACTTTTCATGACGAGTCATAGTCATCACGTTTTCTCCAGACACTTATAATAAAAAAGGCGACTTTTAAGGTCGCCTTTTTTATTCGTCCATTTACATGTTGGGGTAGTTGGGGCCACCACCACCTTCAGGAACCACCCAGTTGATATTCTGGGTTGGATCTTTGATGTCACAGGTTTTGCAATGTACGCAGTTTTGCGCGTTGATTTGCAGGCGTGGCTTGCCAGCTTCTTCAACGATTTCGTAAACACCGGCAGGACAGTAGCGCTGCGCAGGCTCGGCATACAGCTTCAGGTTAACCTTGACCGGCACGCTGGCATCTTTCAGCGTCAAATGTACAGGTTGGTCTTCTTCGTGGTTGGTGTTGGAAATAAACACGGAAGACAACTTGTCAAAACTGATCTTGCCATCAGGCTTGGGATAAGCGATGGGCTGACACAGATTGATGGTATCCAGTGTTTTATGGTCTGGCGTTGTGTCATGGATGGTGATTGGCAGACGACCGTTGAACAGGTTTTGTTCAACAAAGTTGAAGCCGGCCCCCATGAAGGTACCCATGCGGTGCATGGCAGCGCCAAAGTTGCGCGCTTTGTACAGCTCCTCGTACAGCCAGGAAGCTTCAAACTTGTCGGCGTATTCGGTGACTTCATCACCACCTTCACGGCCAGCTTTCAGCGCTTCAAATATGCCTTCAGCGGCCAGCATGCCGGATTTCATGGCAGTGTGGCTGCCCTTGATCTTGGAGAAGTTCAGGAAGCCGGCATCGTCACCCACCAGCAAACCACCGGGGAAAGTCAGTTTAGGCAGTGAGTTCAGGCCGCCTTTGACCACCGCACGGGCACCATAGGAAATGCGCTTGCCACCTTCCAGATATTGCTTCAGCACAGGGTGGTGCTTCAGGCGTTGCATTTCATCAAATGGCGATACATAGGGGTTGTGGTATGACAGGTCGGTAATCAGACCCAAAGACACCTGGTTGTCTTCGGCATGATACAGCCACCAGCCACCGGTTGAGCCTGACTCGGACAGTGGCCAGCCAGCGCCGTGCAACACCAGACCTGGCTTGTGTTTTGCAGGATCAATTTCCCACAGTTCTTTGATGCCCAAACCATAATGTTGTGGGTCGGCATCTTTATCCAGCTCAAAATGATTGATCAGTTGTTTGCCCAGATGACCACGGCAACCTTCAGCGAACAGGGTGTATTTGGCGGTGAGTTCATAACCTGGTGTAAAGCTGGCTTTTTGCTGACCTTCACGGCCAACGCCCATATCACCCGTGGCAATGCCACGAACACTGCCGTCTTCATTGAACAGGATCTCAGAAGCAGCAAAGCCGGGGAACAACATGACTTCCAGCTCTTCAGCCTTGGTAGCCAACCAGCGCACCACATTGCCCAGACTGACAATATAATTGCCGATGTTGTGCATGGGCTTAGGCACGACCCAGTCAGGTGTTTTGATGCCCATGGTGGCGCTGGTCAGGAAGTAGACTTCGTCACCTGTTACCGGCACGTTCAAAGGAGCGCCGTCTGCTTTCCAGTCAGGGAACAATTCGTCCAGTGCACGTGGCTCAAGTACAGCACCCGACAGGATATGAGCACCAAATTCGGAACCTTTTTCAACGACACAAACGGAAAGCTCGTGACCGCTCTCGATACTTAGTTGGCGAAGGCGAATAGCGGCGGATAGACCCGCTGGACCGCCACCCACAATAACGACATCAAATTCCATCGCTTCTCTTTCCACGAGGCACTCCTTGAAAACACCCAATAGTTGGGAAAATGAACATCGAACAGTCTGTAAACTCGTTTTACTGCGCGTAGTATAAAAGGGTGATAGACGTCAGGCCACTGATTTACCTCATAGATTGTCTGGTTTTATCGTCTTTTTGATGTTTGCCGTGAATTAATGCTCAGGAGCATAGCCATGAACACTGTACCCGGAGCCGAATTGACTGGTCTTGACAAGCTGGTGGCGCAGATCGAGCACGAGAAGGGCGGAGAGGCAAAACTGCCACCAGTCCATCGTTGGGATCCGCCATTTTGCGGTGAAATTGATATGGAAATTCGCCGTAATGGGGACTGGTATTATCAGGGTGGGTTAATCAAGCGTCCGGCACTGGCACGATTATTCAGCACCGTGTTAAAGCGCGATAACGATCGTTATGTGCTGGTTACACCGGTAGAAAAAGTGGGGATTCGTGTTGAAGATGCTCCTTTTCATATTGCCACGGTGGAGCGTCTGGAGCGCGAAGGGCAGCAGTTCATTCGTATGCTGACCACGACAGGTG